>JAPSLL010000093.1 GCA_031180805.1 Bacillus sp. (in: firmicutes) | reverse complement strand
TTTGTGTCTTGATTGTGTAAAGAAGTGTATCTCCTACTTCAGGATGCTCTGCATCTGTATTTTCTGCTGCTTTTTCCTGAATTGTATACGACTTTTCAGAAACAAGATTTGGCTTTTTCGGTGTTACATTAACCGTTGCTTCCGGTTTATCCGGGGTATCGATATTATCGCCATCTACTGTGGCAATATTTTTAATCGTTTTCTCCGCTTGACCCGAGTTTATTTTCGCTTGGAATTCCACCGTATGCCATTCTGTATCTGTGACATCTCCAAATGTTCCTTCTACTGCATTATTGACAACATGACCAATGTCAGTATCATCGGCATCTGTTACAGTCTGACCATCAACTTTCAAGCTGCCTGGAACATAAGTAAGCCCTTCTAGGATTGTATCGGAGATGGTTAAATTTTGAACAACGCCATCTGATACTGTATTACGAGTTTTAATCGTATAGACGACTGTGTCGCCGACTTCAAATACTTCCTTGCCTGCTTCCAAATTTGTTGCCGTTTTTTCCGACTCTAAAACTGGATCACGTGGATATACTTTTACTTCAGTTGTTGGTCTACTTGGTTCATCCAGATTGTCACCGGATACGGTTGCGATATTGACGATATCCTTTCCAGCTTGACCGGATTTTACCTTAACCTGAAATTCAATTTTATGCACATCTGTATCCAGGATGTCGCCAAATTGTCCAGTAAATGTGCCATCAACGTAATGACCAGCATCGTCACCTTCGTCATCCGTTACAGACACACCATCGACCTTCAAGGTTCCTGGGACATATTCAAGTCCCTCTGGCAGTTTGTCTTTGATCATCATGTTTTTCACAAGACTATTTGAGATTGTGTTTTGTGTCTGAATCGTGTAAGAAAGTGTGTCTCCTACTTCTGGATTAGCAGTATCTGTATTGTTAGCTGCTTTTTCCGCAATACTAGCCGTTTTCTCAGAATTAATACTCGGTTTTTTAGGATAAACCGTAATCGTTTCTTTCGGCTTATCTGGAGTATCTATATTTCCACCACTAACTGTTGCGATATTTTCGATCGTTTTCTCAGTATGGAATATATCGATCTTCGCTTGGAATTCTATCGTATGCCAATCTGTATCAGTGACATCTCCAAATTGTCCTGCCACTAGATTATTATCGAAATAACCGTTATCATCTTCTTTATTGTCTGTTACAGACTGACCATCGACTTTTAGGCTCCCCCCGACATATGTGAGACCTTCCGGTACTGTATCAGAGATGGTTAAGTCATTAACTACGCCTTCCGAGACCTGATTACGGGTTTTAATCGTATAGACGACTGTGTCGCCTACTTCAAACATTTCCTTTCCTTCTTCCAAATTCGTTGCCGATTTTACCGACTCTAAAACTGGTTGGCGAGGATATACTTTTACTTCTGTTTCCGGTTTATCTGGTACATCTAGATTGTCACCTGATACAGTTGCGATATTAATAATATCTTTACCCGCTTGTCCAGACATAACCTTTACTTTGAAGGTAACGGTATGCCATTCAGTATCAGTGACATCTCCAAATTGTCCTAATACTCCCTTATTAACACTATGTCCTGTATCATCACTTTCTACATCTGTAACAACTTGACCATCTGTTGTTAATGATCCAGGTACATATTCTAATCCTTCTGGAATCGTATCAAGAATCCTAAGATTTTTTACTATACTATTATCCATAGTGTTTCTAGTCTGGATTGTATATAGAAGAGTATCTCCGACTTCTGGATGTTCACTGTCAGCGTTCCCTTCTGCTTTCTCAACAATATTCGCTGTTTTTTTGGACTCTAACAAAGGCTTATTATTAACAGTAAATTCCGTTTCTGCGTTTTCTGGATCAAAACCATCGCTTATTACACTTGCTACATTACTAATTGAATTACCTGCTTGATCATCCAGGATTTTTGCTTCAAATGTAACAGTACGCTCTTCAGTATCAGATACATGACCAAAGTTTGCTGTGATTTGCCCGTTATTATATTCAGGAACTACATTATGACTCGCCTTTAAGGTACCTTCTATAACTTCTAGCCCTTCAGGTATTTCATCATTAATAATTACATTCTTCGCTATTGTCCCATCTACTGTATTCTTAGTAACAATTGAATATTCAACGGTGTCTCCAACTTCATAATACGTTTTGCCTTCTATTTTGTTTTTAACATTTTTATTAATTTCTAATTTTGGAGGAATTACTTCTAATGCAACTCCCCAAAAATGCGGACTGTATCCATCCGTGCTACCCATTGAATTAACAGGTTCTGCAGTAAAAACTTGATCGATACGGTCTATCCCTGCTGGGAAATAAGGCGAATTGGTAAAATCATAGTTAAATATATCCGTATTAGCTGGAGTTCTATCAGGATTTCTTGTACTAATATTTTGTCCGTTTTTGGTAATACTTCCATTCCAAAAGTTATTCTCTTCTCTAGCACTATCACTCATAAAAGAATTATTAACGATTTGATTATTTTTATATGCAATAATTCTATATTGGTCATTGTCTATATTTTGATTTCCACCATATACACTTGCAACCATACTCCCCTTTAAACTACCTGTTTGCTTTGTCAAAAAAGGTTGATCTGATAAAGTTGAAGGGTTATTGGTCCTAGAGCCAAAATAATAATTTAATTTCGTCATCATTGGTGGTAAATCCTCATTTTTTTCAACAAAAACAATATCCCAGTTTGCTAAAGCATCTTGACCCCAAGGAATAGATAATGGATTTTGCAATATTAAATTTTTTCCCCAGTAATGTCCAGCGCCTTCCTGTTTAACAAAACTTGTTATATCATACACACCATGGGGGGCTTTATCAAAAAAGAGTCTTCCACCACTTGGACCCTGGATATAAGTTCCTGATTGGCCGTCTGTTGTTAGTTGGATATTATTAGGGTTAATATATAGAAACGCAGATTCGATTTCTCCATTAGGTACATACTGCATTGAACTACTACTGAAGGTAGACGAATCATTATCTGCATCAATATATCTGCCTTTTATTCTAGGATCTTGCGAAACGTCATAACCATTTACGTTACTGCCTCCTATAGCTTGAAGATGATACAATCCAATTTTGTCAAATACTGTAATTACATTTACTCCATTAAAAGGATGTACTGGTACTTGGCTAGAAAACATATTCCCTGCTGCTTCAGCAATACGGGTCATTGATGGTAGTACACCACTAGATATTAAAAGCACTATCATTAAGTATGTTAATATGTAATGAATCCTTTTCTTTACTTTTCTTTTAAAACTCATATTTTCCCCCCTCTTATTTTACAACTTCAACCGTTGCAGGATTTGTTTTTTGTTGCACCTTTTCTTCTTGAATTTGTACAGAACTATCTTCTGCATTTTTTTTACTAGTAGATGATTTTTCTGAATCATCTGCCTTACAAGCAGTAATTAATAATAGTGTGAATAATGCACCAAAAAACATTGACTTTTTATACAAGAAATTCTCACCTCCTTAAAATAATTAAAATTCACTATTTAAAAAATTCGAGAATCTAATAATCTACTATAAAAACATAATAGTTCCCATTAAATACTTAAGACCTAAAAAAGTTAAAAAATGAAAAGAATGTCTTTTTTACTACAAACCTATTAATAAAAGGAAAAAATCAATTTCACAAACTCTATTTTAGAATTTGGATACGAAATAAAACGCATTCAATATGAGTAATTGGTAACATCTGTACATTGACAATTTAATAATATATTTTATTTACATTCACATTCAAGGTAAATTCGAACTATTAATACAATTTTTTGAAGTTTTCGCTAAAAAATTACAGTGAAATTTTTCAAAAAACGATAAAATCGTGTCAAAAATGAGTAATATTTGTACCACAACTATTAGCCTATTTGTTTTGTGATAATTATTAGCTATAGAACAAGAGCCAAACCCTTGTGTAACCAGCTTTGGCTCTTATATGTTTTTTAAATTGTTTATATTTGATATACAATGTTAGCTCTTAATTTACCTATATTTTACATATTTATGATTTAATACTAGAATGAAAGAAAAAAAATAGATGGTTGCTTAATAATGAAAAGTACAGAAAAGGTCGTTAGATAACTATTAGTCGTATTACAAAATAAGAATGTTCATAAATAGTAAATAGCAATTATTATCAAAAATATATTTGCATAACCCTCTAAACTTAGTAAGTGAGGTGAGCATCATTTATAGCGAAGTAACTAGAGATGTTATTTCTTTTTTAGAAGAGCATTTATTAGAAGAATGGCAATTAGAGGATTATGCAGTTCAAATTGGTTATTCTAAATTTCATTTATCGAGAGTTTTCAAACACGAAACAGGAATGAACATCGGGGAGTATATTCGTAAACGTCGATTAGCGACAGCCGCGATGTACTTGTTATATTCTGATGAATCGATTATTCAAATAGCCTTTGAATTGCAGTTTCAATCCCAAGAAGCTTTTACTCGTTCTTTTAAAGAAGTCTATCAAATGCCACCAGGAAAATATCGTAAATTGATGCGAACACTACAAAGGACGGAGGAAGAAAATATGGGTGAACAAAAATTGATTAAGGGATGGGTTTTAAGTGGCTCACACCCGAATCTTTATGAAATGAAAGCCGACAGTAAAGTATTTCATACAGGAACAAGCTCAGGCCTACTTGCGTCTGTTGGGGACGCAGGGGAAGGACAATTTGGCACTATGATGCAAAGCTTTTCAGCAGAAAAGTGGAAAGGGAAACGGATTAAAGTTTCCTGTTTTTTAAAAACAGAAGAAGTTGTGAAGTGTGGGGCATGGTGCCGAATCGATAATGCTTCTAGTGATATGATCCAGTTTGATAATATGGACAATCGTTCCATCCAAGGTACAACCGATTGGAACTATTATTTTATCGTGCTAGATGTACCCGAAGACAGCTTTTCAATACACTTTGGTGTTCTATTAATCGGAACAGGAAAGGTATGGGCAGACGGGTTTGCTTTTGAAGAGGTGGATCAAACTGTTCCCTCAACAAATATGCTTGCACAGGAGCAATTACCATTAGATCCGATTAATTTAGGATTTGATGAACTTTGATCATTTTCGATTTGGTTTTTGATCTATTTTTTGCGATTTATACTTCACTCGGTTTCGGAACAAAGGAATATAAAATTCAAACGAAGCTGGAAAAGGTCGGTAAACAATATCCGATTTTGTTGAATATTTACCACAGCAACCAAAAGCTTTTCGAAACAGATGATTATTTAGGAAACTTAGTTTTAAATTTAAATGTAAAAAATGAAGAAGCAACGAAAGAATTTGCCTCAATCATTCAGCAGTATTTTAACAAGTAGATTTATAAACGTACTATTCCTTTAAAACCATCTATCCTTCATGCTGATAGATGGTTCATGTTATATAAGCTATACTATTCCCCAAAAGCAACAAGTGCCTTTCATCCATTTATTTCGAAAGATCATATTCCAAATGCTCTTCATCCCACACAAGCTCATGGTCATCTACATGTACATGCCACTTTGCCCCTGGGACAACAGAGCGAATTTGCGAAAGCAAAGCGGACCAATGCTGAATACCTTCCCACATCGCATCTTCGCTATTATCAGGTAGCTGGGTTGCACCTTCAAATATAACATCCGCTTCTGTAGGAACTTCATTGTCATAGACATAAAAGCTAGTCCAATTATATCCTTCACCCGTATTGATATATTTTTCGATTTCTTCATCAACGGAATAATCAATAATGAATTGATTAATAGCTTCCTGTTCTTCCTTTGTTAGCTTTTGTTTACGTGTTGCAGTGTAATAAATTGAAACACTCATCTTAAGCCCTCTCATTCTATTGTGATAAGAAATAAAGACTGAGGTATCCGCAATCTTTTTACATTGTTTTTCCATTTTATCATACCAATTATTAACGATATTCGCTCCGCCAACAAGGGTTTACGATGCATTTTTTTGCCATTACTAAAACTATGTAAACATTCCAATAAAAACAAAACAGCTTTTCACTTAAAAATAAAGAATCATTTCAATTCCATCAAGATAGTTTAAAGGAGTCCACCTTCAAAATGCATGACATCAAGCCAATTGTCGCATTATACGTTCAAATTAAAAATGCAAACACTGGCTCAAATTATAACTAAAAATAATCTCCATTTAAAAAAAATAAAAATTAAAGATTATTAATGATTGGAGTTTGCAATACTATAACTAAAAATGATGGAGTGGATCGTTATTGGAACCACATAATAAACAACACAATATTAAATTAACGTGCACAGAAATTGGCGGACTGTGGGGAGTTTTTAATCAGGAAAGTATCAATGTTCAATTTTTAACATATTTACTGCACCACCTTCTGGATGAGGAAATCAAACCACTTGCTGAAGAGGCATTGCATATTTCTGAAGGGAGATTAGAAAAGGTAAAACAAATCTTCCTTGAGGAAAATTTCCCTATCCCAGAAGGCTTTTCAGATGGTGATGTAAATTTGGCTGCCCCTCAGCTCTTTCACGATGTGTTTACACTAAGTTATCTTTACATGACAAATCGACTTGGGATGATAAACTTTAGTTATTTTGCCTCTAACAATGTTCGGTTAGACATCCTTGACTTCTTTACTGAGTGTATACA
>JAPSLL010000092.1 GCA_031180805.1 Bacillus sp. (in: firmicutes) | reverse complement strand
GAGATAACACCTTTTTTATTTTAGAAATCTATTATTATTGTTGTTTTTGTCTACTCTGTCGCTTGAAATTTATTAATAAGTACCCGACTTTGTTTTATAATAATGGCTTTAAAAAGCGGGATGGTGAAGCCTTTCTTCCGCGTCGATAGGAAGGAATTGAAAGAAATAAATGCTCTCTTGCTCTCGTCATTGCAACATAAAGCAAACGACGCTCTTCCTCTAAGAAATCATCTATTCCCTTACGTGCAGATTCCAATGCGAAATCATGTGGGAGCGAACCATCAACAGCTCCAAGGATATATACATATTTATATTCAAGACCTTTTGAACGATGGACAGTCATGAGCTGGACACCTGACCCGTTAAAGGTTTTCTGTTCTTTTAGCGCACGTTGCGTCAATGTCATATGATCTGTATGCTGAAGAAACTCAATTACGGTTGAGAACTTTTTAGCAACTACTTTTAGATCATTGACATCATCTGAGCCTTTTTCCATTGCATTTCCTTCATTGCCTTGTTTTTTTAAATAATCATGAAATCCCAGTTCTTTTTCAATAATCTGGATGGCTGTGACAGGCTTTTCCTTTTTTAATTGAGGGATTCTAGGTACGATTTTTTTAAGTTTAGAAATTTGGAAGCTTGGTAGTCCTTGAATGAACAACAATGCTTCAACAAGTGAGCAATCATGAAGAATCGATAAAGCCTTCACATCATTTAAAATAGATTGCTTTAAAAACAATGGACGAATAAGTTCAGTGAGTGCAGCAGTATGATCAGGATTGATGCTAAGCTGTAAATAGGCTAATACTCCACGAACCATTTTTCTTTCGTAAAATGAGCTTTGTTCACGTTCAATGACAAATGGAATACTTGATTGAACAAAGCGTTCGAAAATGGCTCTCCCTCCCGTATGTGTCCGATAAAGAATCGCAAATTCGTTTGGGTTTGCTCCTTCAGCAATTTTTTCCTTTATATCATTTACAATCATTGTTGCTTCTTCCTCTTCGTCATATGGAAAAAAGCAGATAGGTCTGTAGCTTGATTCATATTGGGCAACCATTTGTTTAGATAACCGTTGTTTGTTTTTTGAGATTACTGCATTTGCAGATGAAACGATATGATGATCTGACCGATAATTAGATGATAAATGAATAATCGTCGCGTTTGGAAATTCATCTTTAAACGATAGGATGAAGGATGGAGTGCTTCCACGAAAGCTATAAATCGTTTGATCATCATCACCTACGGCACAAAGATTTTTAGTATGACTTGATAAAAGCTTCATTAATTTATATTGAACAGGATTGATGTCTTGGAACTCATCAATTAAGAAATAGTGAAATCTTTGTTGGTATGCTTCAAGAATAGATGGGTTATCGTGTAAAAGCTCATAACATTTAATGAGCATATCATCAAAGTCAAATTGTCCGTGCTGCAATTTTTGTTGTTCATAATATTTGTAAAGAGATAGAACTGTTTCCTCAAATGAATCACTTGGTTTTATATCATCTGGAGTATAAAGTGTATTTTTCCAGTATCCAATTTGCTGTAGCGCTTGATCAAACGGAAATTCCTTTTCATCTAAACCTAATTCTCGTGCAGCTTGTTTTAAGTAATTTTCCTTTTGCCAGTCCCATTTAAGTAAATTGCTACTATTCCATTTGTTTCGATCATGATGGAGAAGAATCTTATAAAAAATACTATGGAAGGTTCCAATTAACAACTGATTAAGCTGAACCTGATTAAGTGTTGTATTTGCTTTGATGCGCTCATTCATTTCTCGTGCAGCCTTTGCCGTAAATGTCACAAGCATTATTGTTTTTGGGTCAATCTTCTTTTCTTCTAGCATGTAAAGTGCTCTTGTTGTCAATACTCGAGTTTTTCCACTACCTGCACCAGCTAAAATGAGTAAAGGACCTGAAATTGTCATAACAGCTTGTTTCTGAGGGGCATCAAGCGAAATCCCAAGAACTGATGATGAATGATTTTGTTGATATGTAAATGGTGAATGCACCTTTAACGGTGTAGGCTGCTGCCAAATTGGAGTTTTTGGTCTTTCAAGAGTAGATATCGCTCGAGACTTTGGAATTCGAAACCCATTACGTTCTATGTAGGCTTCCTCAACATCTTCTTTAGGAGAAACTATGTGAGAGTGTGAATGTTCCGCTTGCTGACATCTTTCGTTTTCTTTATGATTCGGATGATAGAAGCTTGGCTCGTTGCTTATCCCTAAATAGAGCTTGACAGGCTGACTACAGATTTTGCACAGGACACGATTAGTTAAGCTTAACTCATATACTGTTTGATATTCTTCTCTTGGTAGCTCTGATAAATCAAGCTCTTTATTATCCATAATGGCAAATTTCATCCTACTCACCCTCTCAATTTAAAATATTTCATCGTATATATGTAATAAAGGATAACGAGTAAAAATTAAGAATATATAATGAAACGACAAATTCTATATTAACAGAATGCTTTTGCATCGAAAAGGAAAATTTCACGGCATAAAAAGGGATAAATGGTAGAAGGTACGATAAGGGGGAATGGATAATGGGCTATATTTTGCCGATCCAACAGGACACGTATACACAATATGTGAATCGCACTGTTCAAGTACAAAGACATTATGCATATACAACACCAACAGTTGCCATTCCGTTCATAGGTAATCATCAAAAAGAAGAAATTGTGCAAAAGAAAAAACATTTTGCAATGATATTAGAGGAAAAAATGAAAAAGCTTGAAAAAGTGAAACAACTCGAAGCCGAGCTCGGAAAAGGGAAGCATATTAATAAGGTTGGATAAATATTGTTTTAGAAAAAGGCTCTTTTCTAAAAGATTGTTGTTATTAGTACTAACTGTATAAGGGATGATTGGAGCTGATTGCGAGACTCCTGCGGGATGCGTGGGAGAGGTGAGCCTCCGCAGGTTGTTTACACTGAGGAGGCTCACCACCCACCCCGCGGAAAGCGAGTACTGAAGCGGAAATTAACCAAAAACGATAACTTAGTAAAAAGCAACAAAGTTTGCGAAAACAGCCTAGAAAAATGAATATATATATAATCTAAGCAATTACTATAATAAATCTACATTGAACATTAGGTATAAATAACTGATTATAAATAAAAACTATCAATGTGTTAGGAAATAACACAAATTTCAATGTGGAGGGATTCGTTTTGGATAATATAATACGCTTATTAAAACTGCTTCATCTAATGTTGATTAGAGGGAATATCTTAATGAAACAAATTTCTTATAGGTTTAACCCCTTGTTTAGAATCCCTTTAGCTCGATAAGCATTTACTTTATTCAACAAGTATCCATCTACACATTGTAATGCAGGAAGGTGAGCGAAACGGCTCACCTTCTTTCATGTAATAAAAATGGCCAAATAAAAAAGCTAACAAAAATGTCAGCTTCCTTGAGTCACTTCTTTAATCATCGTTACATGTGGGATTCCTGCATCCATGAAAATATCAGAAATCGTTTTATATCCTAATCGCTCATAAAAAGGAATTGCATGTGTTTGCGCATTAAGCTTGAATTTTGTTACCCCTTCAGATGTCGCGATTTCTTCTAGTTTATCGACAAGCTGCTTTCCTGCACCTTTCCCTCTACTTGAAGAAAGGACACAAATTCTTTCAAGCTTACCAATTCCATCAAGGATACGGAGACGAGCAGCACCAACAGGAGTTCGCTCATCATAAAGAACAATATGTATAGCTTCATCCTCAAATTGATCAATTTCTTCTTCTACAGGAACATTTTGTTCATTTACAAATACTTCCTGTCTAACTTTAAATGCATCTTCTAGTTGTTCCTTTGTTGTAACTTGTTGTACGTTCAATTACTTGCAATCCTTTCCTAGTAAAAATGTTTCGTATACTGTCCATGAGCCGTTCTCTAATTGGTAGAGAAGATGGAATCGGTCAACCATTTCTTCATGCTGGACATCAAGCATTTTTAAGCTTCCTAACACATCGGAATGCTCATCATCTGAAAGCTTTTGGCCTATTGTAATATGTGGAACAAAGGCATATTCTGGCTGACTATTTAATCCGCCGGTGTGGAGCTTTTCATGTAATTCGATTAGCTCTTCGGTAGGTTCTACTTTTAAATAAATGACATTGTTCACAGGATAAAAGGAACTAACCTTTTTAATAGAGAGCTTTATCGGACTAGTTAATTGTGCAATTTTCCGTAGCTCATCTGTTATCACTTCAATGTCTTCATCATTTGCTTCAAAAGCAGTTTTTAATGTTAAATGTGGCGGTACTAAAGCGTAATGCGGGTCATATCTTTTTCGGTATGAATTGACCAAGTCCTGGATTTTTTTAGATGGAAAAAGGGCAATTCCGTATTTCATGTCATTCCCTCCTAATTACGTCTTTACACATAGTATAACAAATAATTGATTAGAAACCCATTATCATGAAATTGTTTTCATTTGCATGCTGCTATACAAACATTTCTCTTAAAATAGGGGTGAGTGCAGGCTGCCAATACTTCCATGTATGATCCCCGTCAAATTCCTCATATGTGTACGAAAATCCTTTTGTCTCCAGCACAGATTTTAATTGCCGATTTGGAGATAAAAAGTCTTGGATTAAACCATCCGTCGTTTTTACGCTTATCTCTCCATTCCCAATTTGATGGAAGATAATCAGCTTTTGTTTGGAAGTATAAGCTTTGACTGCATTTAATACATCCTCATTCACAAATGGAGATTGTAAAATCAGTTTTCCGAATGTATTAGGATACAGCATGCCTGTTAAGAGTGAAATCGTCGCCCCAAGTGAATCGCCAATAAGTGCACGTCCATAACCAATTTGATGTGTCGGGAATTCCCGATCAAGAAATGGGACTAGCTCCTGAGCGAGAAAGTGGATATATTGTTTATGCTTGCTACCTTCAGGATGATATTTATCACGTCTATCTTGAACATCACGGTAAGGAATCCCAACAACAATGAGAGGTTCAATCTCTTCGTTAGTTAATAAAGCATCAATCTGTCTGCCAATTCTACCTAAGCGGAAATAATCCGGTCCGTCCTGCGCAATTAATAAACTGTATGTATATAAAGGTGAAAAATTAGCAGGTAAATAGATAAGCAAAGTTAATTCTTCCTGTAAAGCATCTGAAAAAAATAAATGCTCTTGTATCCGCCCTGTCATTTTGCTCATAAATATCCCTCCGTATGTAAACCGTTTTATGTACTCCTAATAATCTATTCTACATTTTAACTACTCATAACAAAACCCTTGTAAATCGATTACTTCCATATAAATTGAATAATTTAGTAATAAAGTCTTATCTAATTGTTGTTGTTTGATGTTTTAGACCCATTTATTTCGTATGAAACCATTTGATACCATTGACGTATATGTATGTCAATAATGCTTTTACTATAAATATGCCTTAATGGAGAGGAGCGAAAAACATTGTCCTATTTATCATATTTACAATCAGAGCTTGCTGAAAAAAAGGAACAGCTTGAACGGTTGAAAAATTGTGAATCAGAGCTTGATGGGTATCAGGTGGAATTTAGTCAGAATAACTATCTTGTTAAGGATCCCGATCTTTCAGCAACTACGTGGAAAGGAAACTTAGCTGAAAAATTCACAGATATTCGAGAGGATATGGACGCTGCTTATAAAGATATCTCGGGAACTCAATTAGATACAGCGATAACGGCGATAGAAAATAAAATTGCCAATATTAAAGCAGAAATTCAATCTTTACAAAGTGCTATATCTGCTGAAATTGCACGAATTGAACGAGAAGAGAGAGAGGAAAGAGAAAGAGAAAAAGAACGTCAAAAAGAAAGGATGAAATAATATGAGCCAGGAGATTAAAGTTCGATATGGTGATGTCGAAGAGGCAATTTCTAAAATTGATGGCGCTGCCGATTCCTTTGAAACAAGTTTAGAAGAAATAACAGGCAGTAACGAGCTAAATGTGGTCGATAAGCTTAACGAATTGAGTCAATTATTAATGGAAGTTAGCGAGGCCTACAAGCAAGTCCTAAAAGAAAACAACAAAACAGTCCGAACAACTTTAGAAGATATGAAACAAGTTGATGAAAATCTTTCTACATCTATAAAAGCTATATAGGAGGCAAAGCAATTCATGAAGACACTTGATGCCAAAGCCTTACATACTGGAATTGATGGGATAGTAAAAAAACTTCAATCGCAAATGCAGCAAGTAAAGCAATTGGAAAATGCCGTCAGTGACTTTTCAAGCATGAGAAATTCCTTTCAAGGACAAGGTGGTACGGCAATTCGAAATTTCTATGATGAATGGCATACAACCATTTTATCATTTTATCAGCAATTGCTAAAAGAATTTGAACGCGTGCTAGGAAATGTAAAAAAAGCATGCTCTGACTTCGAATCAGATGAAGCAGGCTTTATCCGGCAAAGCTTTCTTGAAGCAGACTTAACTAATGGAGTAAACAAAGCAAAAACCTTTACAACAGACTTAGTCGACGATGTAAATTCATCCCTAGATAATGTATCAGATATTATCTATGTTTCCAGACTTGATGACACACGCTTCCATACTTTTGTCCAACAAGCTACGAAAAAAATTACAGAAACGGTTGAAGATTTAGGGACCTTTGATTCGTCACAAACAAGTGAATTAACCTCTGTGGAACAAGATATTCAAACATTAAAAAAATCAATAGATGAAATAAAAAGTATGTTCAAAAGTGGGGATCTCGCAATTGCTAGTTTCAATAAGTCGATCCTTAAAGGGGATACTGAGTTTTCTGATTTGAAAAAGACTCTTGCTGGGAAAAGATTAATGGCGCTTGGTGATGCGTTGACATCTCC
>JAPSLL010000035.1:20417-43449 GCA_031180805.1 Bacillus sp. (in: firmicutes) | reverse complement strand
AAAATCGACCGTAACAGAATATTTGAAATATGCTTTTTTGGTTACACAGTACATGTACTTTGGTCAAATGTTGATTCTGTCTTATCATCCATGAACTACCTCATTCATCCCCATACGCTTAGCTCATTTCTACCTGTAGGCATAACAGTGACAGCAGTTTTATTACCAGTTGGTTTTATGTTCGTTTATCAATATTGTACAAATCGTGGAAAATACTTTTATCTATTCGTTATTCTTCTATCTTTTATTTTTGCCTTTATTTTTGCACCTATATCGAAGGCATTTAATCTTTTAACCTTTTTTAACGGGATGAATTATTTTTATTTATTTCTAATAGATGTGGCCATAGCCATTATAGCCTATTGGCTTACTCGTTTTTTTGCAAGTCTTCAAAGAAAGGACTAACGAAAGAGACTGTCCCCTTCAAAAGGATATACCCTTTATGAGACAGTCTCTTTTCGTACTACTAATATTTAATTTTCCGTAAAAACTCCTCACGCTGCTGCTTGCGGAAGTGCTCTTTTATCATGTAGGCAACACCTTGCTCATTGTTTGAACGCGTAACCCAATCCGCAACCCGTTTTACTTCAAAAGGTGCATTCCACATTGCTACTCCTAAACCAGCTGAAGTAATCATTTCGATATCATCTTCCCCATCACCAATAGCAACGGTCTTATCCATTGGAATTTTCAGATGGTTTGTCAAAACACGAAGGCCATTTTCTTTTGACACGCTTCTTTTTACAATCTCTATTTTCTTCGATTTTACGTGAACATCAATTCCCTCAAATGCTTCACTTATAATTTGAGAGGCCTCTTCTTTTTCCTCATCTGTTGTAAAATGAACATCAATTTTCAATGCTGTTACAGGTTCATCTCTTAATGTATCACCTAATGAATCAACAAATTGTACTGGATAGAACATTGAATCAGAAGTATTTAAAATTGATTTACTTAATAGGTTTGAGGCAACTTTCGTTTTATTACCAATTGAAAAACGCTCCTGAACAATTCGAATATTACATTTGAAATTTTCAAGGACTTGAACAAGATTAAATGTCATTTCTTCACTGATTCTTTTTTCATAGAAAGGATTATCTAAATTATCAGATATAAATGCTCCTCCATGTGATACTAATAAAGAATCTAGCTTTAACGCTTTTGCAAGCTTTTTGGCCGATTGAAAATGCCGATTTGTAACAAGAGTAATATATATCCCTTTATTCTTAACATACTCTATCGCTTCTTTCGTTGACGGCTGGAGGCGACCATTCGAACGAAGCAAAGTACCATCAATATTTAGTGCAAGTAATTGATATTGTGTCACTTTGGTTCCCCCTTCTAAAGATGTCAAAAAAACCTATTAAGAGGTTATGTCCTTATTTTTAAAATTAGAACAACAGAAGAAGATTTGAAGTTTAAACGAAAAAACAGAGTGGAATCAGCTCCACTCTGTCAATTTGCATACTTTATTATCCTTATAAGCCGCCATACATTTCTTCTAGCGGCTTCATGATAATTTTATTTAATTCAGTAACAACCATGCTTAATCGTTGCTCAGCTGCCATTAATTGTGAAATTTTTTCATGCTGTTGAACAAGCTGAACAGATTTTTGTGCTTGGTTAATTTCTTCCTCTGTAATTTCTTCACCAGTCATTTGCTTTTGTTGAAGATTTAGTTGGATATTACGGAAGTTTTCAAACATTTTGCTAGCTGATTCATCAGCATTAACTTCATCATAAAGCTTTTTTAACGTTTTAAAATCTTCACTTTCACGTAATGCTTTTTCTAAATCGTACGCAACATCATATAAATTATTTGACATATGATGAGCCTCCTTTCAAGTTTGGACCTATGTAGGCTCTTGTTCTACTATAACAAACGTTTCACAGAAATGCATCGATAATTCCTCACTTTATCTAATCTGATTTTTCATTTTTCCTTCATTTAGGAACTGTAAAAGTTCTGTCCCCATTCTCTTTCCAAATACATACGATGTCATATAGATAAATTGCCTATTTATCATTTGTTATTCTGCATTGTGAGTAAATGAGGGATTTTATTGAGTGTAAAACAGATTGACATTATATCTCTAAAAGATTCATCACAATCGAATCGTTGTGAAATGAGTCATAAGCTTAGAAAGGAATTAGGATTATCGGAGCGGTTAAGCTCACTTAAAATTAAGTGTGGAATGCATACTGAACTATGTCCACTCGTATTTATAAATGAGGACCGCCTCTGCTTAACATTACCTACTCATATTCGTGAGAAGTTACATCTCCCACCACACGATCTTTCAATCCAATGTAAAATGTCTCATCACATTTTACATTTAGGCCCGACGATTGCAATCTTGACAGAAATAAACGATAAGGATGATCATGTTCATTTTGGCACTATACATGGCTTCTGTGAAGAGATAGCGCTGTTATGTGAGGCAAAAGGGATTTTGTTTTATGTATTTTCCTTATCTGGTTATTCAAAAGATCGTGTAACAGGATTCTACTTCTTTCAAAATAAATGGTACAAAACAATAGTCCCCTTCCCTGATGTTGTACACAATCGCATTCACTCGCGAAAAAGGGAACATTCAAATCAATTTTTATTCGTCACAACTGATTTAATTGCGAAAAATATTCCCTATTTTAATAATCGTTATTTAAATAAATGGGAGGTTCATCAAATTTTATCAGCGGCAGATCATTTATTGCCGTATTTACCTGAAAGTAAGTTGTTAGAATCTAAGCAAGAGTTTGAGCATATGCTTAGCGTTAAAAAGGATCTTTTTATTAAACCGATTTACGGCAGTCTCGGAAAGCGGATATTTCGAGTAAAGGAAATGGAGGACCGTTCCTTTCACCTTGACTTTACAACCTTTTCCGGTGAGCTATCACATGAATACGAATCATTTATCGAACTTTATAAAACGTTATATCCTAGATTAAAAAAAGAACAGTTCCTTCTTCAGGAAACAATCCAACTGAAAAAATATAAAAATCGCACATTGGATTTTAGAATATTATGTCATAAAAAAAATTACCAAGCCTGGACTGTCTCATCTGCAGTTGCAAGAGTTTCAGGGAGCAATCAAATTGTTTCCAATTTAGCAAGAGGCGGCGAGATCCTCCCATTAAAGAATGTCCTTGAAGAAATTTTTTCAAAAAAGGAAGCCAGTAATCTCCGTAAAATATTAACGGAGCTTTCTTTAGAGATTGTTCAAACACTTTACACGTATGCAGGAGGGGAATACGGAGAATTTGGTATTGATCTTGCAATCGATGAAAATGGTCATCCATGGATACTTGAAGTGAACACAAAGCCTTCAAAGTCAAATGAGGATCAGACTAACGGAAAAATTCGACCCTCCGCAAGAGGTATTATGAATTATTGCTTATTTTTAACACAGTTTTTTGATTGATTTGTGCTTGAAATATGGAGAAGGAAGAATGATTGGAGTGACCATTATTGAACCAAGTGACTTTAGGCTTTTTAGTTGTTCATATCAAGCATGAAAATACGTATATAACGGAGGTAGCTAAACGCAGTTCCAGCTATTCAATTGATTGTGTTCGGTTTGAGCCAACATCAATAGATCCCGTAACACTACTAATCAATGGTGAGAAGTTCGATGTTGAATCTAACAGCTGGAAGGAAGCAATGTTTCCAATTCCGAAATACATTTACGATCGCTGCTTTTTTCACCGAAAAGAGGTAAGGCAAAAAAGCAAGCCTATCGTTGATTGGCTTAAAAAATATCGAGAAACCTCCTTTTTAGGAATTGGTTTACCAGATAAATGGGCTATTTATCAAGCTCTCAACACGGATTTAACAATAAGCAGCTACCTTCCACATACCGTTATGTTAAAACATCCAAACGAGATTATGAAGCATTTGAAAAAACATTCGTCCTGTTTATTAAAGCCAAGGACTGGTTCACGTGGTGCAGGAATCATCGCTGTTTTTTATGATTCAAAGGTTATTAAGATTCATTACCATCATGGTCGCGATAAAAAAACAAAACATTTCAACACAATAAAGGATTTTACATTATGGTGTAAGAAATTAATTGAGCAAAGACCTTATCTACTACAACCATTACTCCCGCTTCATGATACTAGTGGCTATCCTTTTGATATCCGATTATTTGTCCAAAAAAATCATCAAGGAAATTGGGAATTACTTGGCAAAGGAATTAGAAGGGGCTATTCTGGCTCCTTCCTTTCCAATTTATTCAGCGGTGGTGATAGTTTATCCTTTGATCGCTTTTCCTTAGATTTAACAGACAGACAACGAATTTTGCTTGAGGATGAACTAAAAACGATTATTGACCACTTACCACCATTGTTAGAGAAGAAATTTCATCATTTATTCGAATTAGGAATCGATATCGGGTATGCCCAAGATGGCTCTGTCTGGATTTTAGATATTAATTCTAAGCCCGGCCGAAAAACGATTATTGAAACAAATCCGAAATTAGCTGATCGGGTTTACGAAGCACCTCTAGCATATTGTCAATATTTAATCAGTAAATCTCAGGTTAAAGGAGTTAACCTAAATGGATGAAATCTATACAATTCAAACAACAACACAGCATCATTTCATACAATTACCGACACTATTAAAAAAATACGGGAAGATTACATCTATCTCTTTTGGCACACTCATTCTTCCTTGTGAGATACATTATCGTGATGATTTAAAATCAAGCATTATTTTACCATCGGCGATATTTAATGAGCTCATGCTCCCTAAAAGCGGAAATACACGCCTAATTTGTCATGATGAGATTTTGTATTTAGGGCCTCTAATCGGAATATTTACAGCTGGATTCACGACATCAGCTATTCGACCAATCGGAGAACGCTCATTATTTTTCGCAAAATTATTATCGTTAGATCAAACTGTTGGGCTTTATTCATTTGTATTTGGTGCACACCATATAAATTGGGAGGATGGCACAATTTGCGGGTTTGTTTATGGAAAAAGCGGATGGAAGCAAATCACCCTCCCCTTTCCAAACGTAGTGTATGATCGATTGCCAAATCGGAGAATTGAAAATCACCAAGCATTAAAGCTAGTAAAAAAGCGACTAACGGAAGACTACTCAATCCCTTGGTATAACCCTGGATTTTTCAATAAATGGGACATTCATCAGCTCCTTATCAAAGACAAAAAAACGACCAGCTATTTGCCTGCAACAATCCATCCTCCATCTATTAGTCAAATAGAAGAAATGCTTGCAGTTTACCAGAGCATTTATTTAAAACCGGCAAATGGTAGCTTAGGTTTAGGGGTATATCAATTGATGTATTCTCGGGAGGATAATTTTTATTATTCTAGGTTTCGCGATGAAGAAAAAAACAGGTTGCGAAAGTACCCTTCACTTGAACACTTTCTAAAGGCTTCTTTTAAGGATAATCGATTGTCTAGTTATTTAGCACAGCAAGGAATTAAGCTTATTCGCTTAGACCAAAAGCCAATCGACTTTAGAGTTCATACGAATAAAGATGTCCATGGTGAATGGAAGGTAACAGCAATTGCAGCTAAGGTTGCTGGAAGAGGAAGTGTTACAACCCACTTAAATAATGGCGGTGTCGTTAAAACACTTGAAGAAATTTACGTTGATCCAAGAGAAAGAATTAAAGCTTATCATGACTTAACAGAAGCGGCGATCATCTTAAGTCAAAGCATCGATGAAAAGTTACAAGGATTTATTGGTGAATTAGGCTTTGATTTAGGAATTGACCAAAATGGCTCTGTATGGATGTTTGAAGCAAATTCAAAGCCAGGACGCTCGATTTTCTCGCACCCGGAATTAAAGGAAGCTGATATTCTTTCACGAAAAGCCTCCTTTGAATATGGTCTATTTTTATTCAAAAAATCAATTTTTTCACCAGAGGAATTACAAAATGAGGGACGCTAAGCCTGCTCCTCTAGTTGGACTTCTAGTTAGTAAAGGTAGCAAAGAGGAAACTTTTCTTGGTGACATAGCATTTTTCAAAGACTTACAAAAGGAAATTACTAGCAGCGGGGGAAGGTTATTTTTATTTTTACTAGAAGGGATTCAACAAGATTCTATTACTGGTTATATGTTTTATGAAGGTCAGAATAAATGGGGAAGGCAACGTTTTCCTTATCCTGACTTAATTTATAATCGAATTTCCTCTCGTGCAGAGGAATCTACTCCTTCCTTCTTAAAACTAAAGGAATTATATAAGAAAAAAAATAATTATTTCTTTAACCCTTGTTTTTTCAATAAAATAGAATGCTATACACTCCTTTCAAGCATTAAGACGTTACAACCTTTTCTACCAAAAACATGGCCGTATACGTCAATGGAGGATTTACTAAAAAAGCTGTCTATTTATCAAACGCTGTTTATAAAACCCGTACAGGGCTATAAAGGGAAGGGAATATACAAGCTTGCAGCTAATGGCACCTATTTCACGGTTTATCATGGGAGTAAAAAAACAAACTACCTACATTATGAATTTGTCTCTCTTATAAAGAAAATATGCGAAAAAAAGCAGTACTTAATTCAAGAGGAGATCCATACGGATACGATTGATAGGTGCAAATATGATTTAAGAGTTCATTGCTTATATAATAGTGGGAAACATACGATAACTGGGATTGGCGTCAGGAAAGCAGCACAAGATTCGATTATGACTCATGTACCTCATGGTGGCCATATCATTTCTGTTGATGAAATAAAACATAAGCTTAACGAAGATACTCTAAAATGGCTAGCAGAACAAATCGGGCAAAGCTTATCATCGTTTTATGGCTTTGTTGGAGAATTTTCAATGGACATTGGGCTAACGAGAGATTATCATCCGATTTTATTTGAGGTTAACTCAAAGCCGATGAAGTTTGATGAACCAGATATCCAAACAGAAAGAATAAAACGTCTATCCAAATTGATTGTCGCATTAGCTACTGAGCCCAAAATTGATGAATGAACAGCCTCCCTTTCGCAAAATCTATTTTTATAAGGGGGGTTATTTAATTGGCGAAAAAAAATGAACCAGTCAAACAAGATTTAAATTATGAAGGTAAGGATAAAGCATATTTAGATATTGATCGAATCATTAATGAAGGCTTATCAGGTGGTTCTGTTCATATGAGAGAGAACTCGACAAATATTGGTGAAACAACAGAAATAACAAAAGAGGAACCACCGCATCATGTAAAATAGCATTGATTTTGAAAGACTGCACTAGATGCAGTCTTTTTATTTCTAAAAATTTTCTTTTATGGCATCTGTTTCTTTTCTATAATAAAAGTAAGCAAGCCTTTTTTACACTTTCCACGCAAATTTTCGCTATTTAAATCAAATAACACTGATTGCAGCAAAAGGAGAAACAAATATGCTAGAAAATCTTAAACAGCATTACAAGGATGCTTTGACATTAGATTATAACGGAACAAATACAAGCTATGAATGGTTTCGAACTGATCTCGGTCAAACATTTGGAATTTTAAAAACAGCCTTAACTGAAAAGGAACGAGACTTATTAATCACGTTATTTCAGCAAGTAACTCCAACCTTTCAAGATACATATACGACAAATGAGCGTAAATGGTTTAACTATTTGTTTCAATCTGAGCAAAATCAAGCACCTCTTCCTATCGATCAGGCGGCGGTTCGATTTTATTATTTTTATTTAAAACGACCAATTGACGATAAACAAAATTTCGAAGAGGCGATAAAAGGAATTATTAATTCAGAACTCATTATCTGGCTTAGTTATTCTAATGGGATAATTATTGAGGAAAAACCTTCGATAACAGTTGATGTTGAAATGATCAAGGATTTATGTGGTACTTTAACGACTGATCTTTATGTAGAATCTTATTTATATGTTGGACAATTACAAAAAAATGATGTGGATCTAAAAGGAAAATTCGCATTGGAACAAAAATGCTTTCAAAGCTTATATCGCTCAGCAATTCAGGAGAAAGCTTTAACCTTTTATGAAGCTCTGCCCTTGCTCATTATGCATTCACCAACAAGCATTCAAAAGGACATATTATCAAATCAATTAATCGAGGCTTTAAATGATCAAGAAACACTTCAAACAATCGAGGCTTTTTTACAATCAAATTTAAATGCTTCTTCTACTGCTAAACGATTATTTATCCACCGTAATAGTTTTCAATATCGCTTGGAAAAGCTTCTCGAAAAAACTGGATTAGATATACGAACCTTCTCCAATGCTGCTTTTATCTTTTTAGCAATCACTCTTGTAAGACGTCAACGTGATTAAATCGGACCTCCGCTTAAGGCAGTTCCGCTTTTTCTTTATATGTTATTTGTTAAGAATTTCACTACAAATCAAACGGAATTTAGAAAGGGTTTACAAACTGCACAAAAGAGCCCATTTTTTTTCGTGCAACTTGTACGTTTACTTATTCAATTGAAATCCCTTACAATAAAACTATGAAAAACGCTTTCAAAATTGAGGAGGAATAAAGATGGCAGAGTTAAAATTAGAGCATATTTATAAAATTTATGATAATAAAGTAACAGCGGTTGAAGATTTCAATCTTCATATTCAAGATAAAGAGTTTATCGTATTCGTTGGTCCTTCTGGTTGCGGTAAATCAACTACACTTCGTATGGTTGCAGGATTAGAGGAAATTTCAAAAGGTGATTTCTATATCGATGGAAAACGTATGAACGATGTAGCTCCAAAAGATCGTGATATCGCAATGGTATTCCAAAACTACGCTCTTTATCCACATATGAACGTTTATGATAATATGGCATTCGGATTAAAGCTTCGTAAACTACCTAAGGATGAAATTGAGCGTCGTGTAAATGAAGCTGCTAAAATCCTTGGCCTTGAACAATACTTACAACGTAAGCCAAAAGCTCTTTCAGGTGGTCAACGTCAGCGTGTTGCATTAGGTCGTGCAATCGTTCGTGATGCAAAGGTATTCTTAATGGATGAACCTTTATCAAACCTTGATGCTAAGCTTCGTGTACAAATGCGTGCGGAAATTACAAAATTACACCAACGCTTACAAACAACAACAATTTACGTAACACATGACCAAACTGAAGCGATGACAATGGCAACTCGCCTTGTAGTTCTTAAGGATGGTATTATTCAACAAGTTGGTTCACCTAAAGAAGTATATGACAAGCCTGAGAATGCATTCGTTGGAGGATTCATCGGATCTCCTGCTATGAACTTCTTCACTGGTAAATTATTAGATGGTAAATTTACAATTGGTAATACTTCTGTAGCAGTTCCAGAAGGAAAAATGAAATATCTTCGCGAACAAGGCTATGTAAACAAAGAAGTCTTAATGGGTGTACGTCCTGAGGATATCCATGATGAGCCAGTATTCATCGAAGCTAGCCAAGGTACAAAGGTTAACGCTAAGATCGAAGTTGCTGAATTAATGGGTGCTGAAACGATGCTTTACTCAGAAATTGACGGTCAAACGTTCGTTGCACGTGTTGATTCACGTACTGACATCAAACCAGGTCAAGCACTAGAATTAGCATTAGACATGAACAAAGCTCACTTCTTCGATACTGAAACAGAAAGCAGAATTCGCCCATCTGGTGAATAATATATAGTAAAGGGTCTGACAAAAAGGTCAGACCTTTTTTGTTATTCTTTAATTGCATTTACTTCCTCGTGCTCACATGAAGAACAATAAAAATAATGGATACACTCATGTTCTTCTAATGAATTTCGCTCCCCATCAAAGAGCTTCATCATATCAATATCCATATATGCGCTATAATCATCGAGATAATCGGTTACTTTCCCTTTATCCTCCATGATCGTTTGACAATTTGGACATTGGATGATTCGACTCTCTAGACCATTACATAATGGACACAAATCCATTGCTTCCAACCCCTTTTATTTCCTTATATAATTAGATTCTCTAAATCTTCATCTATTATGTATGTAGGTAATTTCAAGTGAGAAGAAATGAAAAATTTACCTAATATTTTTTGTATATATAAAAAAAAACGATCCATAATACTTAGTAACAACGGAATATAAAACTTCCATTCAACTAATCAATGGGTTTAGCCGAGAAGGCGATGAAACCCTTTAAGGGATTCATAAAATTGGTGCAAATCCAATTAACCCAACCATTAAAACTATATGAGGAGATGAATGACAGATGGCACAAAATAGTTCAAACAGCAATTCGTCTAATCAACTTTTAGTTCCTGGAGCATCTCAAGCAATTGACCAAATGAAACTTGAAATTGCTTCTGAATTCGGTGTAAACCTTGGAGCTGAAACTACTTCTCGCGCCAACGGTTCTGTAGGTGGAGAAATCACAAAACGTTTAGTATCAATGGCTCAACAATCAATGAGCGGTTTTTCACAACGATAATAACTTCATATAATGGCTATGAAGACCGGCTCCTAAGCCGGTCTTTTCATTTTTTGTATAAATGTAAGATTCATGTGAATAACAAGTATCAAACAAGTTTATATGACCATATATTATTGGAAATAGTTATTTTCTATCTTATCGTTTGGTCATTTAAATAGCTAATCTGTTTTAATAAACTGGAGGTAAAGGAGCGGATTACATGTTTGATGCAATCGATTGGAAGTTGGTTGGGTTTGTAGGGTATACGTTATTACATGAATATATTGTGCACATCCGTTTTCCACAGCTTTATTATTGGGAGGTACAAAAAAGGCACGATGATTAACCGAAATAGCTTCTAAACTTCTCCCTTTTTTTCTTCAAAATAATATACCTTCTATATCCTTTTCAACATTTTTATTTTCCTTTTCACTCATTTTTTAGCTATAAAATAAAGCAATATAAAAAGGCTTGGAAAATCCCAAGCCTCTAAACGTACAACGAATTATTGTTAATCCTCAACATAAACAGCTGTACCGTATGCAATAATTTCGGAAGCATTTTGCATCACTGCAGATGATTCTAGTCTCATGCATACAATGGCATTCGCACCTTTTGCTTTTGCATCCTCAACCATTCTTGCGATTGCCTTCTTTCGTGCCTCATCCATCATTTCCGTGTATTCTGTTAGCTCTCCCCCTACAATTGTCTTTAACCCTGCCATTAAATCTTTTCCGATATGCTTAGATTGAACCGTACTTCCCTTTACAAAGCCCTTATATTCCTTCGTTGCTTTTCCTGGTACAGCTTCAGTAGTTACGATAATCATTTTGTTCATCCTCCCGTTTCTCATCCATCCTTTGTTTAATAAGCACAGAAAACAACACTAATAAAGAAATTCCATACAGTAAAAATAAACAAAGAGCTATTTTCACTTGAACAAATAAAAAAATAATTCCTGAAATTTGAGTGAAGACTGCAGTCATCATACTAATTTTTTTCATTCTCTCCATCTGCAACCTCCTTTCCCATCATTACCATCATAACAACTTTGACGGTAAAATTTATCACTTTTGTAAAAAATATCGCTGATTACTTTTTTTGACAAAGGGATTTAAAAAAGTCAAATTTTGCCGATATAATTATCACTAACATCATTTTAAGGGAGCATAAGTCTATGGGGATTATTTCGTTTCATAAAAACAAAAATAAATTAACAGCAACTCGTTCAACTGAGGAAGAGCAAAATTTATTGCAGCAGATCGTCTTACAAATTGATGAGCCTTCATTGCAAAGGCAAATTCAAATGATTAGTTTAACAAAAAATGATCTTTTCATTTCTTATAAGTTAAAGCCTTATATCGAGGAGAAAATAGACGAGATTGTTAATGCATTCTATGCATCCTTTGAATCAGAACAAGCACTCATGACAATCATTAATACGTATAGTTCTGTTGATAAATTAAAAACAACCTTATCCAAACATTTCATAAAATTATTTAACGGTCAATTTACACAAGAGGATGTTGCACGTATTCGCAGAATTGCTCATATTCATGTCAAAATCGGCCTTGACGCAAAGTGGTATATGGCAGCGTTCCAACCATTATTATCAAAAATTATCGAAACCATTGAGCCGCATTTTCAAACAAAACATGCGCTACTTAATGCCATTCAAAGCTGTACAAAACTATTTAGTCTTGAGCAACAAATCGTTCTCGAAGCATATGACAAAGAATATGAATCAATTCGAAGAGAAAACGAGTCAGAAAAGGAAAAGATTCGTTTAGAGGTTAATCAGCTCGCCTTGAACCTTGCTAGCGCTAGTGAGGAAACAAGCTCTTCGGTCCAAGAGCTCCTTGCAAAATCAAAAGAAGTTGCCTATCACGCAATAGGTGACCATGAAGTAGCTGCTTCTGCAGAAAATCAAGCACTTAGTGGTAAAAAGGATTTAGAAAAACAAAATGAAATCATGACATTTATTGAATCAAATACAATCGAAATTTTCAATCAAATGAAAGTATTGGAACAAACTTCGGAAAAGATAAATGATGTTGTAGCAATTGTTACATCAATTGCAGAACAAACGAATTTACTTGCTCTAAATGCTGCCATTGAATCTGCACGTGCTGGAGAATATGGAAAAGGCTTTGCAGTCGTTGCCAGTGAAGTGAGAAAGCTTGCAGAGGAAACTAAAAAATCTGTACAAGGTGTATCAAATTTAATTTCAACGATTCATACACAAATTGATAGTATGTCTGAATCAATTAATCATGTCGCTGACCTATCAACTAAAGGCTCCGCACAAATGAATGAGATGAATTCGTTTTTTGATACAATTTTAGAGATGATGAACAATAATAAAAAACAAAGTGAACATGCAAAGACTGAGATAACAAATATATCAGCTTTAATGGATGATGTTTCTACATCGATTATGCAAATTGCTGAAACTTCCGAGAGCTTAAAAGAGCTTGCAAAAAATACATAATTTATTCAAAAAAGAACGCTCTAATCAATGGTTAACCATAATTAGAGCGTTTCTCGTTCAAAAAATAATTCGTTTCATCGAATCAGCTAAAAGCTGTACGAAAACGGGATGATGCAATCCTTCTTTTAAATGTGCAGGTGTTAAGCAAACAACTCTTCCGTCCCCAAAGCGATGATACCATCCAGCAATTGATTTACCATCAACAGATGTAGAGGTTAAAAAAACATTTGTCTTTTCCTCATCACATTTAACAAAATAATGCTCATCAAGAAAAGCAAATTCTCCTTTTTGAAAAAACTCACTGTTCTGTTCAAATAAATAAGTTACCATTTCATGTTGTTTTGGATGGTACTCAAAATAACCATGTGTCATCTCAATGTACTCCTCAACTCTTTCATATCTGGCAAGACCTGAATGCCATGCAAGCCATCCACCACCTGAACGGACATAATGAGAAATATTTTTAGCAATTTCCTCATCCATCCAAGTATTAATGATCTCATCCTGAGGATTTAAACGATTTTCTGCAAAGAGAACGACTGCATCAGGAGCTTGTTTCAAGCAGCTATTTAATTCCTGTACGGTCCTGTATTCAACCTCAACATCATTTATTAGTTGAACTGCTAATTGTAGAGCATGCTTTGAAAGCTCAGCATTATGATAATAATCTCCTAAAACAGCGACAATTCGTTTTGTCATCTCCTCACCTCTAAATGGTCATCGGTTGACCTTTATAATCAATAAACACATATTGGCTTTGAATTTCTAGTTTTCGTTCAATTATCTCAAAAATCCCTACTGCCGTATCGCTTGGTTCAGTTGGTGCCGTATTCCCACCCATGTCCGTTTTCATCCAACCAGGGTGGAGCGAATAGACGTGTATATCCTTATCTTTTAAGGCGACGTGAAGCTTCTCAGATAACATATTAAGTGCAGCCTTCGATAAACCATACGGATAGTCACCACTATATGCATTTGTTAAACTACCTGCTTCTGAGGAAATATTAATAATCGATTGTTTTTTCCCCTTCTCTAATAAAGCTAAGAAATGCTTAATGACACGAATTGGTCCGATTGTGTTAATATCCAATGATCTTGTCACTTCATCAATATCTAATTCATCAATTTGCTTATCCCGCTCAAGGAGAATCCCTGCATTATTGATAACTGAATCGACATGCTGCTCGTTTTCCGCGACGATATGAGCTGCCTGTTTAACCGATTCCTCGCTGCTAACATCTAGCTCAATAATCTCAATATTATGATGATAATCATTCTTTAGCTGCTCAAGTTGCTGTATTGATTGTGGAGTGAGCGTTCTTACACTAGCAAAGATAAAATGCCCTCTCTCTAAGCCTACCTTTGCTAAATGGTAGCCAAGCCCTCGGTTAGCACCAGTGATTAAAATATTCATCCTACACTCTCCCCTCCTTGCATTAATCATTCTCTAACAATTCAAAAATCACCTTTAAATCTTTTAACGTATCCATATATGCATATCTCCCACCCGTATATTCACCTTTTTGAATAAGCGACATCCCACCTGCCTCCATTTTTTTCACTTTGTCTTTTAGTCCATCGACAACAAATGCAATATGCTGTACACCTTCCCCATGCTCTTCTAAATAATCTCTCCATGTGCTTTTATGTTCATCAGGCTGTATTAATTCAAGCTGAAGTGAGCCCATATCGAAAAATGCTAGCTTTGCTCTAGCAGGTGATGATTCACCTTTATATTCTGTTTGGGCAACATCAACAGTATCTGTCCAGGAAGCTTCTGGCTTTTCTACCCCAAAAAAATCTGCATATGCCTGTGATGTTTTTTCAATATCATGAACGATAATTCCAATTTGAGTAATCACCTTTGTACCTAGTACATCCTTTAACATCATCATCTCTCCTTCTAGATTTCAAAGCCCATTTTTTAGAAAGCAGAAAACTAATGTAATGATAAAGCGGGGCCATAGCAGAGGTATAGCCCATCTTAAAATATTGAGTGGTGTACTTTCATAAGTTTGTTTCACAAGGTAAAATGACGTTTTCCCCTACTGAGCCCTAACTTCCTTACAGGAGTCTCTCACAACGAGAGATGAGCCAACTCTAAAATAATTTGCTTCAAGTTGTTTTCCTTCAACAGCGTTCACGACGTTTGTTGTCAGCTTTTCCATCATTTCTGTAAAATCAACTCGTAGTGTCGTCAAGGTTGGACTCGTATACTCACTTAACATATGGTCATCAAAGCCAATAATCGATATATCATCAGGAATACGAATCTCATGCTCTTTAAAGGCTTGCATTGCACCAAAAGCTGTACTATCATTCGCAGCGAAAAAAGCTGTTGGTAATGCAATGTCTTTTTCTAGCAATCCTTTAATCGCCTCATATCCGCTTTGTTTACTAAAATCCCCAACAAGTATCCAATCCTCATTTACTGGAATGGCAAATTTTTTTAATCCCTCTAAATACCCTTGAAACTTTTGAGGTCCTGCAATTCTATTCATATTCCCATTAATAACACCTATTTTTCGATGTCCTAAGCTTGCTAAATACTCAACTGCCTTTAGTGCACCTTGTTCATTGTCAAAATTAGAAACAATTCGATTAGGTTCATTCGCTCCAGGTAATTCTTGATCAACAATACCGATGAAAAAACCTTCTTTAATTAATTCCTCAATTAAAGGCTCATAATTGTTCGCACCTATAAAAATTCCACCGTCAACTCTTCTTTGAAAAAATACTTCTTTAATACTTTCAATAGTTTTTGGGTGATTCGTATCACCGATAATATTCGTTAACACATAATAGCCAAGTGAGGAGGCGCTTTCAATAATGCTTGTAATTAATAAGTTTGATAGACTATCACCAGAAACTTGCCCTCTTTCGATCATGAAAAGTCCTAGTGTACTTGTTCGCTTCCCCGCAAGCACCTGTGCAGATAAATTCGGATAATAATTATATCGTTGAATGATTTCCATGACTTTTTTTCGAGTTTTTTCTGGCACATTTGGATAATTATTTATTACCCTACTTACCGTACTTCTTGAAACTCCTGCTATTTTGGCAATTTCTGTACTATTAATCTCATTCAAATGATTCCTCTCCTAAAAAAAGCACGCTAAATGCTAGATAATTAACTTTTTTAATAAACGCGCGTTTATATAATGGAAATATACTGTATGACTATGGTCTCTTGTGCTTGAAAAGAACCTCGTTATAATTGTTCAATTCATTTTCCATCAAAAACCTTATTCTACACTTAACATTTAAAATCATTTCCCATTTATTTAAAGCTGAACACGTATTTATTTTTACATCACTTCAAAATTATGAATGAAATGACCTACCAAAACACTCTCTTGTTACCGTTTCCAATTATCTGAGTTGAATTATACATCTCAAGTGATATCACCGTCAATAAAGGCTCTTTCTGATCGTTCAACAAATTCTACTAATAATTCCCCGATGTTTATGATATCCAGCACTGGTAGTTTATGAGGCATTCTATCTTAGTAAAGTATTATTTTTCCACACCTACAGCAACAATATATTATTTTTACTATAATTTTACGATTTCATTTGACTTCTATTATTAGATTGATATAATACTTTTATGCATAAAAGCGTTTAAGCTATAAAGTAGATGGTAAATGTAATCCTTGGACATTTGTTTTAAAGGCATTGTTAAGCTAAAACTTGATTTACATGTCAGTTATGCGCTCTTCGCTGCCAATCTATGAGCCACCCAAATACGTGTCTTACGCCATACATTCTAACTAACATAGCCTTTTATGACACATAATTAAGCAATGATGAAATTTAATTAATATAGGAGCAAACAAATGATTTCTAAAAATAAAAGTTTCAAAACAAGTGAAGCATTACTATTAGTTGTACTTATTTTAGCTATTATTTTTACTAGTTTATTTTTATTAAAGGCAGAGCCGCATTTAGCTTTATTACTTTGTATTATCGTTATTTCTCTCATCGGACTTTTAAAGGGATTTAAATGGAGAGACTTAGAAGCAGGCATCGTGAAAGGAATCCAAAACGGAATCCAACCTATAATCGTCCTTGGCTTAATCGGAATGTTAATCGGAGCATGGATGGCTAGTGGAACGATTCCGACTGTTATGGTCTATGCTTTATCGATTATTGACCCTAGCTATTTATTAGTGACTAGCTTGTTTTCTTGTATGGTTATTTCAAGCCTTGTTGGCAGTTCCTTTACGACTGTTAGTACAGTTGGGGTTGCTTTAATGGGGGTTGGAATGGCAATTGGCTTGCCTGTTGAATGGGTAGCTGGTGCCGTTATTTCTGGTGCTTGCTTTGGGGATAAAATGTCGCCTATGTCTGATACGACAAATTTTGCTTCAGGTGTAAGCTCTGTTCCTTTGTTTACACATATTCGAAATATGACAATCACAACTGTGCCAAGCATCATCATAACAACTATTATTTTTATCGCACTAGGCAAAATCACTCCGATTGAGACAGCATCATTTTCTGAAATCGCGAAGATGGTAACAAATATTAAAAGTGAAATTGAAATTAATGCTCTTACGCTATTATCTCCATTATTAGTTGTTATTCTAGCAATTCGCAAGGTACCTGTTATTCCTTCTCTCATCATAGGAATTATCACTGCCGGTTTGACAGCAGGAGCATTACAAGGAGTATCAATAGGGAAATTCCTTACGATCTTACAATTTGGAACATCCTATTCCATTGATAACGAATTACTTATGTCCATGCTTAATCGTGGCGGGCTTCAATCGATGATGTGGTCAATATCCCTTATCATGATTGCCTTTGCTTTTGGGGGACTACTTGATGTTTTAAAGATTATTCCTGTTCTTTTAAATGGATTAATGAATCGAATTAAAACAAAGGGACAGCTTATTTTATCAACAGCAGCCTCCTCTTTTGGCGTCAACCTATTAACTGGAGAGCAATATTTGTCCATCCTTATACCTGGACAATCGTTTAAAGGCTTATATGATAATATGCAAATCAGTCGTAAGTATATGTCACGAACCCTCGAGGATGCTGGAACATTAGTAAATCCGTTAATCCCATGGGCGGTGAGTGGAGCATTCTTTGCTGAAACACTTGGCGTCGAGGTTATGGATTATTTACCGTATGTTTTCTTTTTATATTTATCTCCACTCTTTTCCATTTTATTTGGATATATGAGTAAACATAAATAGTTTGGCTATAGAAAGTTGCCTCTTAAGGGTTTCCCCCCTTGAAAATTAAGGCAGCTTTCTTTTTTTTCTTATTACTTGTCACAATATGTTTCGACATTTAAAAACTATTAGTTGATTAATTTATTCTTCTGCATTATGATTGTAAATAGAACTCAACAAAAACTATATATTGATAGTTTCCTTGACGAAATAACTATATATTGTATTCTTTGCGAATAATAGGTGCCGAATAGGCTTAAAAAGGGAATCTGGTGAAAGTCCAGAGCTGTCCCCGCAACTGTAAGTGTGACGAACTGAGAAAACCACTGTACATCAGGTATGGGAAGGACTCATAGTAGGAAGAGCATAAGTCAGGAGACCTGCCTAGTATTCGCCAAAGTTTCACCTTCTCCGGGGAATGAGAAGCGGGAACGATAGTAAGTTTTTAAACAGAGTTTGCCACTCTGCTCTTATCTGTCGTTTGTCGCTTAATCCCCTGAGCACTAATTGAACACAGATGGAGGAAATACTATGACTACAACCACTAACTCACCAATTATTATTGATAGCAACAACGAGATCCCTTTTGATGAAAAAAAATTAACTTCTTTTATAAAAAACATCCATCAGCATTATCCAACACTACATATTGATGACTATCTTAATCGAATAATTAATACAGTTATGCAACGTGATACTTACACGGTTGATCAGCTTACGAATCTATTAATTTTAGAAGGGCTCTCCCGTATCAATGAACAAGAGCCAGAGTGGACATACTTTTGTGCACACATCTATTTAAAAAAGCTTTATAAGGAAGCTGCTGCAAATAGAGGCTATGATAGAGAAAAGCGATATGGCGACTTTTACGAATTGATTCAAACTCTTGTTTCAAAGGGTCTTTACAATAAAATGCTGTTAGAGAATTATTCAAAATCAGAAATTGAAGAAATTGGTACATTTATTGTGCCTGAAAGAGATCAATTATTTACATACATTGGTCTCCGCACCTTAGCTGATCGTTATTTAACACGCGATTTTACAAAAGAGATTTTCGAGCTTCCACAGGAGCGCTTTTTAATCATTGCGATGACTTTAATGGCAAATGAAAAGAATGAAAATCGTCTTGCCTTAATTGAACAAGCCTATTGGGCAATGAGTAATTTATACATGACGGTAGCTACACCAACCTTATCAAATGCTGGAAAGCCTGTAGGCCAATTATCCAGCTGTTTCATCGATACGATCGATGATAGTCTTCAAGGCATTTTTGACAGCAATACCGATATTGCCAATTTATCTAAATCAGGTGGTGGAATCGGAGCATATTTCGGTAAAATCCGTAGCCGTGGCAGTGATATAAAAGGCTTTAAAGGTGTTTCTTCAGGTGTCATTCCGTGGATGAAGCAGCTTAATAATACAGCTGTAAGTGTTGATCAGCTTGGGCAACGAAAAGGAGCAATTGCTGTTTATTTAGACGTGTGGCATAAAGATATTTTCTCCTTTTTAGATGCAAAGCTTAATAATGGTGACGAACGGTTGCGAACACATGACTTATTCACTGGTGTTTGTATTCCGGATATCTTTATGGAACAGGTAGAAGCACGTGGTGACTGGTATTTATTTGATCCACATGAGGTTCGCCAAGTAATGGGCTATAGCATTGAGGATTTTTATGATGAGCAAAAAGGAAATGGTTCGTTCCGCCAAAAATATTGGGAATGTGTAGAAAATGAACAGCTATCAAAAGAAAAAGTGCCTGCAATCGAAATTATGAAACGAATCATGATCAGTCAGTTAGAAAGTGGCACTCCTTATATGTTCTATCGTGATGAAGTTAATCGTCATAATGCCAATTCCCATCAAGGAATGATTTACTGCAGCAATCTTTGCACAGAAATTACGCAAAACCAAAGTCCAACTACAGTTGAAGAGCAATTCACTGAGGATGGTAAAATTATCACGGTGAAAACTCCAGGAGATTTTGTTGTATGTAATCTTTCCTCTATTAATCTTGCAAAAGCAGTAACTGAAGATGTTCTTGAGAAATTAATAAGTATTCAAGTAAGAATGCTTGATAATGTTATTGACTTAAACACAATTCCTGTACTGCAAGCTAAATTAACGAATCAAAAATATCGTGCAATTGGCTTAGGAACGTTTGGCTGGCATCATTTATTAGCATTAAAGCAATTAAAGTGGGAAAATGACGAAGCTGTTCAATATGCTGATGAGCTATATGAAAAAATCTCCTACTTAACGATAAAAGCAAGCTTAGAACTTGCTAAAGAAAAGGGTTCTTACCCTGTATTTAATGGTTCTGATTGGGAAACAGGAGCTTATTTTGACAAAAAAGGCTATCGCTCAGATAACAGCAGCCTTGATTGGGACTCGTTAAAGTCTGAGATAAGCAAGCACGGTATCCGTAACGGTTATCTAATGGCGGTTGCTCCGAATGCTTCAACATCGATTCTTGCTGGAAGTACTGCAAGTATTGACCCAATCTTCCAAAAGGTTTATTCGGAAGAAAAGAAGGATTACAAGATTCCGGTAACTGTGCCTGATTTAAATCCGACGACAACATGGTTTTACAAATCGGCATATTTAATTGACCAACGCTGGAGCATTAAACAAAATGCTGCCCGTCAACGACATATTGACCAATCTATTTCCTTTAACTTTTATGTGCAAAATACAATTAAAGCTAAAGATTTATTAGAGTTGCATTTAACTGCATGGAGGGAAGGTTTAAAGACAACCTACTATGTCCGCTCTACTTCAAGCACAATTGAAGAATGTGACTCCTGTGCAAGCTAAGCTACATTTAGTTTGCTAGGTGTTTACGATTTTTGGACAAGCATGTTTGAAAGCTTCTATAAAGGAGACATACTAAATGACGGAAAAACTATTAACAAAACGAAAAATTATGGATGCAGATGCACCTAATCGTTCAACTGCGATTATTAACGGAGAAAGCTCAAATGTCTTAAACTGGGATGATGTTGCGTATTCATGGGCATTCCCTAAATATAAAAAAATGCTAAGTAATTTTTGGACACCATTTGAAATCAATATGGCACAGGATACTAAGCAATATCCTAGCCTTTCAGATAACGAAAAGGATGCCTTTCTTAAAATTATCGGCCTTCTTGCCCTACTCGATAGTATTCAAACAGATTATGCGGGGAAAGTAGCAGATTATTTAACAGATTCAAGTATAAATGCATTGATGATTATTCTCGCTCAACAGGAAGTCATTCATAATCATTCGTATTCATATGTCCTTTCAAGCATAGTCCCAAAGCAAGTACAGGACGATGTATTTGAATATTGGCGAAGTGAGCCTACACTTCGTAAGCGAAATGAATTCGTAACTCAAGGCTACCAAGACTTTGCTGAGAACCCGACAGTAGAAAACCTCCTAAAATCAATTGTCTATGACGTCATTTTAGAAGGGTTATTCTTCTATTCCGGCTTTGCTTTCTTTTATAACCTTGCTCGTAATCAAAAAATGGTTGCAACGAGCACAATGATTAACTACATTAATCGTGATGAGCAAATCCATGTTGATTTATTCGTGAAAATCTTTAAAGAAGTATTAAGGGAAAACCCAGAATATGATAATGCAGAGCTCGCTACATTTGTAAAAGAAACGTTTATGAAAGCAGCAGAGCTTGAAATTGAATGGGGACGCACAATCATCGGAAACAAAATTGATGGAATTAATATGCAGGATGTTGAGGATTATATTAAGTTTTACACAAATGTCCGCTGTAATCAGCTTGGATTTGACCGTCCATATGAAGGCTATCGAACAAACCCATTAAAATGGATTAAAGCATACGAGGAAGTTGATTTAGGCAAATCCGACTTTTTCGAACAAAAATCTCGGCAATATACAAAGGTAAACCATGTTGATAATGGCTTTGATGACTTGTAATAAGCTTAGACCAAATCTTTAATGATTTGGTCTTTTTTATTATGATTATACTAATAAATGAATGGTACACTTCAGTAAGATTGTTCTTTTAAAGCATTGAGAACACACCTAAAGCCTAACCGTTAAAGCTAAAGTAAATTGGACAAAATTCAATCAGGTTTTAATGAAAAAAACAACCAAATGAATGTTTTTTTCTTTCTCCTATTGACCTTTACGCAACGTCAACGTTTATGATGAAACTGTCAGGAGGGTATGCAATGGAATATACAGTCAACAAGCTTGCTCAGCTATCAGGTGTTAGCGGCCGCACACTTAGATACTATGACCAAATAGGTTTACTGAAGCCAGCTAGAATCAATGAATCTGGATACCGAATTTATAGTGATAAAGAAGTAGATCTTCTTCAACAAATCTTATTCTATCGCGAATTAGAAGTAAGCCTGGAGGACATTATGAAAATCATCTCCAAGCCTAGTTTTAATGAAACAAAGGCATTGAAAAATCACTATAAAAATCTTAGAAAAAAACGGGACCGTCTTGACAAAATTATTGAAACGATCGAAAAAACGATTGCGAGTAAAGAAGGAGGAATTGATATGCAAGATAAAGATAAATTTGAAGGATTAAAGGAAAAAATGATTGAAGAAAATGAAGCGAAATATGGCAAGGAAATTCGCGAAAAATATGGTGATGAAACAGTTGATGCCAGCAATGCGAAGCTAATGGGGATGTCACAAGAGAAATATGAAGCAATGACTAGCTTAGGAGAGGAAATCAACTCCTTACTTAAGAAAGCCTATGAAACTGGTGACCCTTCATCAGAATTAGCACAGAGTCTTGCTGCAAAGCATAAAGAATGGCTAATGTATTCATGGTCAAGCTATTCGAAGGAAGCACATGCAGGGCTTGCTGAAATGTACGTTGCCGATGAACGATTCACAGCTTACTATGACAAAACCGTAAAAGGTGGTACGAAGTTTTTACGCGATGCGATTCTCATTTATCTAGGAATGAATTAAATAGGCTGAGGGTGCTCAAAACGAAAGGGTCAG
>JAPSLL010000035.1:0-20317 GCA_031180805.1 Bacillus sp. (in: firmicutes) | reverse complement strand
CGATGAACGATTCACAGCTTACTATGACAAAACCGTAAAAGGTGGTACGAAGTTTTTACGCGATGCGATTCTCATTTATCTAGGAATGAATTAAATAGGCTGAGGGTGCTCAAAACGAAAGGGTCAGACCCCTAAAATAAACTAATGATAAGTTAGTTTATTTTAGGGGTCTGACCCTTTTTTTGTCAGTCTACCATCCTAATTTAATTTTGGTCGCTTGAATTTTTTTACTAGAATATAAACAATTGCCATACAAAAGGCAAAGCACATAATCGGGATAAGATACGGTCTTGCTACTTCTTTTATGTACATCCAGTTGCTACCTAATTCTACTCCTAAATATAAAAAGAAGATTGTCCAAGGAATCATTGCTGCCGTTGTATAAATCATAAATTTCCAAACTGACATTTTTGCAATGCCTGCAGGAATACTAATTGCATGTCTTACAACAGGAATAAATCTCGCCCCAAAGATGACACCTGTTCCATACTTTTCAAACCATTGCTCCGAAACATCTAAATGGTGTTTATTTATGAAAAGAAACTTGCCATACTTTTCAAGAAAAGGTCTACCTCCATAGCTTCCTAGCCAATATAGAAATAACTGTGCAATTGCTCCGCCAACAACACCTGCTATGACTGCTCCGACAAAATCAATCTTCCCTAAGAGAACCATATATCCACCGTAAGCAAGGACTATTTCGCTTGGTATAATCTCAATCATTAATCCAAGTGCAATACCAAAATACCCTAGGTCCGTTACCCATTCTAACAAACGTAGTATCGCTTCCTCCATTCGTCCGTTCACACCCTATCTTCATTTTCGTCCAAGCATTCCTTTGTCCTTACTATCGTATGAGCCATTTTTTTCAAAATAACTTATTTTTTCGTAAAGAGATAATTTTATTGAAAATACATGCATTTTAGCCTGAATATCCTCTAGCAGCCACGGTCAAGCACTCATTTTTCTTAAAATCTGTCAACTTTTACGTAAAATCTGTCAACTTTATGTTTAAATCTCTCAACTTTAGAAGATAATTTGTCAACTTTCAATAAAAATCTGTCATTCGACAAAATTCGCTCCTAATCCAATTTAGAAAATAAAAAAACTCTGCCATGACAGAGTTTTAATGAATATCCTTTTTCTTAAAGCGCCCACCACGGACTTCTGCAATGTTACCTACAGCTAAAAACGCTGTTGGGTCATGATCTTCAACAATCGTTTTTAGCTTCGCCTCCTCAAGACGTGTTATTACACAGAAAATAACCTTTTTATCATCGCCTGTAAAAGCACCTTCCCCATTTAGGTAAGTAACGCCTCGTCCTAATCGTGCGATAATCGCATCTCCTATTTCTTGATATTGCTCGCTAATTATCCATGCTGACTTCGATTCATCAAGCCCCTCAAGGACAATATCAATCGTTTTAAAGGCAACAAAGTAGGCTATTAAGGAATACATCGCACGATTCCAGCCAAAGACAAAACCTGCACTTCCGAGAATAAAGATATTAAAAAACATAATAATTTCACCAACAGAAAACGGAAGCTTTTTATTAAACAAGATCGCTAGAATTTCGGTTCCATCAAGTGAGCCTCCATAGCGAATGACCATTCCAACCCCAGCCCCTAGAATAATCCCACCAAACACTGTTGCTAAGAGAACATCCTCGGTGAACGCTGGTACTGGATGAAAGATAGCTGTTGAGATTGATAAAATAGATATCCCAAACAAGGTAGACAATGCAAAGGTTTTACCAATTTGTTTATAGCCTATGAAAAAAAACGGGATATTTAAAATGAAAATGAAAAGCCCAAGATTCATCCCTAATAAATGTGAAAGAATGATGGAAATCCCAACAATTCCTCCATCAATTACATTATTAGGTACCAAAAATATTTCTAATCCAACCGCCATTAGCACCGCACCAATAAAGATAAAAAAGGCACGTTTGGCGATCCTTGATTTTGAAGAGCCTTGATGTTTTTTTAACTGTTCCTTCAATTCCATAGGTATTTCTGTCATACATTTCCCCCTTCGCTCATTAATTTCTTTTTTCTCTTGTTAAGCTTAAAAAATACTTAAATAAACTAAATGGACGTTTTAATTCATTTAATTATTTTTTAAGTGCTTAGGAAACATTATATCTTATATGATAAAAAATACGGACTTATATGCTTTCCACTCATTACTTCCGCATTTAAATGAAAAAGTGGTACAAACTAGTATCTACCCAAATGATAGTAGGAGGACACATAGTTTATTACCACTTTTTTCAGATTTTGATGTTTCCTTTTACTTTTTCTCGTTATGATTCTTTTCAGCTAAATCATTGCCAAAATCTCTGTCAGTAGCAATGGCATCACTCGCCTTTTTTACTTGCTTTTGTTGATTTTTATGATTGCTTCTTCTAGCCATACTTTCCCCTCCTACGTAATTAGTTTGTCATTAATTAGTATGGATCAGCGTCATGTCCTAACTCTTCTGCTAATTCTACAGATTTATCACCATCTCGATTGCCAAGAGGCTTTTGTGTTGACCCTTCCTTAGAAGCATTGGCAAGCCCTTCTTTCAAACGTCTTCCGTATTCCTCATCGGCTTCCTCTGCTAGGGCAACCATTTTTTCTTGAATTCTTGGATCACATTTTGATAAATCATTCACAAGATTTGTAATAAGCTCTGTTCTTTCCCATTCTTCAAACTGGCGGTATGTTTCACCAGCCTGCTTCGTATTGCTTTGACGGTCAATCGATTCACGTACGAGACGCCCTTCAACCTTTGGCGTATATTCTTTTCCATTTTGCTTTGCTTCTTTTAATCCGCCTAAAATAGATGGTTCATAGTTGATATGCGGATTTTGTCCAGGTGCGCGATCAACCTTATATTGCATTTGTCCGCCGCTTTGATTTGTGGCAACCCGTTTTTTCGGCGCATTGATCGGCAATTGTAAATAGTTGGCGCCAACACGATATCTTTGTGTATCTGAATATGAGAATGTCCGTCCTTGGAGCATTTTATCATCCGAAAAGTCTAAACCATCAACTAAAACTCCTGTACCAAATGCCACTTGCTCTACCTCCGTGAAATAATCCTCAGGGTTTTTATTTAAAACCATTCTTCCAACTGGAAGCCAAGGGAACTGGTCTTCAGGCCATAGTTTTGTATCATCAAGAGGATCAAAATCTAGTTCAGGATGGTCATCATCACTCATGATTTGAACGAGCAGTTCCCACTCTGGATAATCGCCACGTTCAATTGCTTCATATAAATCCTGTGTTGCATGATTAAAGTTTTTCGCTTGAATTTCCTCTGCCTCTTTTTGCGTTAAATTTTTAATCCCTTGTTTTGGCTCCCAATGATATTTAACAAGAACAGCTTCACCTTCATTGTTTACCCATTTGTATGTATTTACCCCAGAGCCTTGCATCATGCGGTAATTTGCTGGAATTCCCCAAGGAGAATAAACAAATGTAACCATGTGAAAGCTTTCCGGTGAATTTGCACAAAAGTCAAAAAAGCGTTCACTATCCTGAATATTTGTAACAGGGTCTGGCTTAAACGCATGAATCATATCTGGAAATTTAAGCGCATCACGAATAAAAAAGATTTTCAAGTTATTACCTACTAAATCCCAGTTTCCGTCTTCGGTATAAAACTTTACAGCAAAGCCTCTAGGGTCACGAAGTGTTTCAGGTGAATGTCCACCATGAATAACAGATGAAAACCGGACAAATACAGGGGTTCTTTTCCCCTTTTCTTGGAATAGCTTTGCTCTAGTATACTTAGATACAGGCTCGTCCCCTGCTGTTCCATACGCTTCAAAATAACCATGCGCTCCTGCCCCTCTTGCATGTACAACCCGTTCAGGGATACGTTCACGGTCAAAATGGCTTATTTTTTCGATAAAATCATAATTTTCTAATGTCGCAGGACCACGGTTCCCAACTGTTCTTATACTTTGATTATTTGTAATGGGATGGCCTTGCCTATTTGTTAGCGTATCATCATGTTCCTCATTTGTTGGATTTGTATTATCCGATGTCATTTTTTATCCTCCTCGAATGTCTAATACATGGATATATTCCTTTAGTTAATGTTTCCTATTTTTAAATTTATATCCTAAATTTTACATATAAAAAAATACTTGGATCATGGTCCAAGTATTTTCTAATCTCTTTATTTATCTGCTGGAAACGTTAGCCCAATTTGCCTTCTTGCCTCTTCAATAATTCTTCCTGTTATCAAAGTGTTTTCATGTGAATTTATTTCTGATTCGAACTGATTCTTCTTAACTAGGCTGACAAATTCTTTCGCTTCATAATACATGCTGTTTTCATCCTGTGCTACTGTAATATCCTCTTCCGTTCCATTCTTATATCGAATCGTCACCTTCTCTGGGGTATGAATTTTATCAATGATGATACTACCATTTTCCCCTTGAATTTCTGAAGGGATATAAGAATCTGTAATTTTCGAATACATAATGACAGCATCCATCTCATCGTAAGTTAATAGTATGCTGCCTTCACCATCGACACCTGATTCTAGCATATAGCTTGAAGCTTGAATTTTGTTTGGTTCACCAAAAAGTGTGACAGCGGGATATACACAATATATCCCAATATCCATTAAAGAACCATTTGAAAATTCCGGCTTAAATGCATTTAGGACAATACCTTCTTTATATTTGTCATAACGAGATGAATATTGACAATAGCTTGCAAAATATCTTCTTATTTTTCCAATTTTATGTAACGATTCTTTTATTTGAAGAAAATTCGGCAACAATGTTGTTTTCATTGCTTCCATTAAAACAACTGAATGCTTTTTTGCAACAGTCATCATTTCTTCTATTTCCTTCGTATTCGAAGCAATAGGTTTTTCACAAAGAACATGCTTTCCATTTGTCATACAAAGAATTGCCTGCTCAGCATGTAATGAATTTGGGCTTGCTATGTAAACAGCGTCGAATTCCTGGCTTCGAGCAAATTCCGTTAAATCTGTATATGTATGTTGAATCTCATACTTCTTGGCAAATTCAACTGCCTTCTCCTCTGTTCTTGAATAAACAGCAGTAAGTGAAAAATCCTCAACCTTACTTGCAGCCTGTAAAAATCGCTCTGTAATCCAGTTTGTACCGATAATTCCGAAACGAACCATTAAAATCCCTCCAAAAGCTTTTTCTTTGGACAGTATATCGCTTTTTTCAAAGAAGAAAAAGATTTGACTTTATCAGCTAGTAGAACTTTACTAGTTGTCACCTTACCTTCTTACTAAAAATATGTCATAATAGGGGAATGAATCACACTACATAGCCTAAGAAATGACAAGTAGTAAAGGAGACATACAAATGAAAAAATTAATCGCAATCGACCTTGATGGCACATTATTGTCATCTCAGATCGAGATATCTCAAGAAAATGTCCAAGCTATCCAAAAAGCACAAGATGCTGGTCATATCGTTATGATTTGTTCCGGTCGTGCACCAGAGGATATTAAAACCGTTCTTGCTAAAACTCCCCTATCATGCCCGTTAGCCGGAAGCAATGGTACAATGGTTGTTGCCGACGGAAAACTATTAAGCCAAATATCGATTAATAAAGACAATATTAAAACAGTTGCACAGATTCTAAATGAAAAAAAATATCCATTTAAAATTTATACAAGCCACGGCATTTACGTTGCTTCATCTTGGACAGAACGGATTTTAGCATTTTTAGAGGAAAACAAAGAATTTAGTAACAATTTATCTTCAAAAGAATATAAATTTTTAACTGAACAACCTAAAGAGACAGATACAGTTAAAATCTTTGAGAATATAGATGATGTCTTAGCAATAAATGAGCTCGCTGTACAAAAATTCTTCATCCCAACAATCTCTGGGAAAATGGAGCTTATTTCTACACTTGAAAAAATTGAAGGGATTTCGATTACAACGTCTGGACCTTATAATGTTGAAATTATGGACGTAAACGGAAATAAAGGAAACGGTATAAAAGTAATGGCCGAGTATTTCTCGATTCCAATCGAAGACACAGTTGCTATTGGGGATAACTTCAATGATGTACCAATGATGGATGTTGCGGGATTATCAATTGCTATGGAAAATGCAGACCCAACAGTTAAGGAAAAAGCCGATGTTGTGACATTATCAAATAATGAGCACGGTGTAGCACATGCAATTGAAAAATATATTTTAAACAATAATTAACTTTATACAAAGTTCAAAGCAAACATCCTCTCCTAAACATATTATTTGTTTGGAAGAGATGTTTGCTCTTTTATTCTTTCCTCTGATTTCATCGTAGTTCGAACAAACTTCAGCACTTTCTTTGAAATAAAATATCCTAATAGATGATGCAGAATTAGATATTTTGATGATTTATTATTGTTTAACAATTTCAGTCTTTCTAATAGATAATCAATTCCATTAATACTAATCAGTAACAAAAATTTCGCCCTTCTAGATTTCAATTGATTCAAACCTATCTGAATCAGGGCAAAGCTAGTAGCATAAAAAGGAATCATCGTGTAATGCTCTTTCCAAGTATGGATACGACCTCTACCTAATTTGAAATTTTTAAATATAGCCAGAAAAAATAATCCTGTAGAACCTATTGAATAAATCGATAAGTATTCTGTTATTTTCCTAACGAGAAAATAATTTCCCCGCAACAATTTATTCCAACTGTCACTTAAGAAAAAATAGAAAAATGTAAAGACGAATGTATACGAGGTCTTCCACCACTTTGTTCGAAAGATCTTCCATTTAATAAATAGCCTTTCAATTATTGAAAAATAAGCTGAAAACAACAACTTCCACTTCCAATTTAACTTGAATGCTGATATGAAGGTAGCGACAATCGGCACATAAATAGCCTGTGAAAAGACAGCACCTAGTATATTATCATGAACTTTATTTTTCACTATTTTCGGTAAATACGTATATCCTTTTAAGAAATTTAAGACTACTGCCTCAAATAAATAGGCAAAACCAATGTTTGAAAAAAGCAAAACTAATAAGCTTTTGTCCTTTTTCTTTCTCACCGTATAAATGAGCAAAACAACATGAATAACTAATAAAATAATAAACGGAAATGTATTTTTACGTCTTCCACTAAGTGTTCGCATTGGTAATCAATCCCTGCTGCTCTAAATCATGTAAGTATAGTTTTATCCACTCAAGGATAATTATACATGTATACTTTTGTTAAGAAATTTCTCGGAAATAATCTACTTGTTCAAATTCCCTAAAGATGATTTTTCCCCTTCCAATTGAAGTTTGACATGATTAATAAGAAACTTCTCATCTAACTCTGGCGAATTGTTTAGCAAAAAGGACTGCTTATAGCCTTAAAAGTAGACATACCTTTCCCCGCAAAAACAATTATTTTCACAAGGACCCCTTCCTGAATATGGAAAACTATTTGAATTTATTATGTTATAAAAATCCAGATATTCTTAAAAAAATACTAATAATACTTAAATTGGCATAGTTGATTATACTTTAAAATAAAATAGTAAGCGCTTTCAGAATAAAGGAGGCGATAGTAGATAGAAAATACTTATAAAATCATTACCATACTCAATCCTATGCTGTAACTGTCCTTTCATTCAAAATCCATATCTATTAAAAAAGTTACCTAAATTATTTACTCTACCAAAAAATAAAATTGCGCTTATAGTTTTTCCCTAGTTAAACACTACCTGGAATTCATCAGACACAATCACATGATTTTTATATGATAAAAGGAGGTTCAACTATGCTTAAAGGCTTTAAAAAAGTAATAAGTATTGTTTCTATTACAGCTATTGTACTAAGTATGCAAAGTCCAGTTTTTGGAAGTAGCGCTAATACTAAAAATAATGGCAAAGGTGCCGGGCTATCAAAAGATAACGGACGTAAATGGTCTGTAGTTGAATCAGGTGAAATAAACTACGTTACAAATAGAAATGGTCCAACTTTAGGTTATTCAGTAAACTCAGGTGTTGAATATATTATTCAGGGAGGATATGCATTTAAGGACTTAAATAAGAATAAAAAGTTAGATAAATATGAAGATTGGCGGCTTTCTGTTGAAGAACGTGCTAAGGATTTATCATCTAAAATGTCGATTGAACAAATTTCAGGCTTAATGCTATACAGCTCACATCAAAGTATTAATTCTGCTGAATTAACTGAAGCTCAGAGAAGTTATATAGTTAATGATAACCTTCGCCACGTATTAATTACACGTGTTGCAAGTCCAGAGACGGCTGCACAATGGAACAATAATGCTCAAGCGTTGGCTGAAGGATTGGGTTTAGGTATTCCATTAAATAATAGTTCGGATCCACGCCACGGTTCAGATTCCAGTGCAGAGTTTAATGCTGGAGCTGGCGGAGATATTTCAATGTGGCCAGAGTCTATCGGGTTAGCTGCTACCTTTGATCCTGAGATTATTGAGGGATTTGGTGAGATTGCTTCAAAGGAGTATCGTGCACTTGGAATTTCAACCGCACTTTCACCACAAATTGACATTGCTACTGATCCTCGTTGGTATCGGTTCCCAGGTACATTTGGTGAAGATCCGAACCTCTCTGCAGACATGGCTCGAGCCTATGCTGATGGATTCCAAACATCTAGCGGAGAAGATGAAATCGATAATGCGTGGGGATACACAAGTGTCAATACAATGGCAAAACACTGGCCTGGCGGTGGCTCTGGTGAAGCTGGCCGTGACGCACATTATCCATTTGGAAAATACGCCGTTTATCCAGGTAACAACTTTGATGAGCATCTTATCCCATTTTTAAAAGGTGCATTTGACTTAAAAGGTGGTACAGGTTCAGTTTCTGCAATTATGCCTTACTATACAATTTCATGGAACCAAGATACAAAATATGGAGAAAATGTTGGAAATTCATATAGTAAATATATGATCAATGATCTTCTAAGAAATAAATATGGTTATGAAGGAGTCATTACGACAGACTGGGGAATAACCGAGGATATCGGTTATGAAATCGATGATATGGAGAAATTCGGTTATGGCACTTCATGGGGTGTTGAACATCTTACCGTTCCAGAACGATTCTATAAAGTTATTATGAACGGTGTGGACCAATTTGGCGGTGTTGATGAATCTGATGATATATTAGCCGCATACCAAATGGGTGTTGAGGAGCATGGAGAAGAATTCATGCTCAATCGTTTTGAGGAATCAGCCGTTAGATTGTTAAAAAATACTTTCCAAGTAGGTCTATTCGAAAATCCTTATCTTGATATTGAAGAGACAGCTGAGACTGTCGGTAATACTGAATTTATGGAAGCAGGTTTTGAAGCACAACTCAAGTCGATTGTCATGCTAAAGAACAAAGATAATGTGTTACCACTGCAAGCAAAGAATAATAAAAAGTTAACAGCTTATGTCCCTGAACGCTGGTATCCTCCAGTGAAAGCTCGCTTTGGTGGAGGAGTTACACCTGGTTATTTTGAAGTTCCATTTAATCTTGATGTTGTAAAAAAATATTTCAATGTTACAAATGATCCTAGTGAAGCGGATTTTGCACTAGTTGGAATCAAAAGTCCAGATGGCGGTCTTGGTTATTCTGTTGAAGATCGCAAAAATGGCGGAAATGGTTACTTACCAATCACCCTCCAATACGGCGAATATACAGCTGAATTTGCTAGAGAAGTAAGTATAGCTGGTGGACATCCAACAGAAGATTTCACAAATAGATCTTATAAAGGCAAAACAGTAACAGCTGCAAATACAAAAGATCTTGATCTTGTACTTGAAACAAAAAAGAAAATGGGTGACAAGCCTGTAATTGTTTCAATTAACATGAGTACTCCGTCAGTACTAGCTGAATTTGAAGGTAAGGTCGATGGAATTCTCGTAAACTTTGGTGTCCAAGACCAAGCGATACTTGATATTGTTTCAGGTAATGTTGAACCTTCAGGGCTTCTACCGTTCCAAATGCCAGCAAACATGAAGACTGTAGAAGAGCAATATGAAGATGTTCCACATGATATGGAGGTACACATTGATTCAGAAGGGAATGCTTATGACTTCACCTTTGGCTTAAACTGGGATGGAGTGATTAACGATTCTCGCGTAGAAAAGTATCGTACGATGGACTAATTAAAATGAGTCAGACACTCTAATGGAAAGTTTCCATGTTGAGTGTCTGATTTCATGTATACATTTGTACCTATAAAGAAAATAGTGTACTCTTTATAAAATCAAATAGAGCTTGAAAACACGCTGTATTAGATATATAAATAGCCAAGCCCTTCGAAATAATGATAGGCTTGGCTAGCTCACTTTTGGTTAATCATTAGGGCAGCCTTCATTTTGTCTTAAATGCCCTGAACGGTTTACCTTTGTTTTTAAATAGTTTTCATTGTATTCAGATATATCTCCCCATAATGGTATGCGATCATTTAGAGGCAATCCTGCATCTTTTAATGCTGCTAATTTTTTTGGATTGTTTGTAATGAGTGTTACTGGCTTTGTGCGTAATCGTTTAAGGACTAAAATCGCATCATCATAGTTTCGAGCGTCATCGACAAAGCCAAGACCTTCATTTGCCTCAACTGTATCAAAGCCATTCTCCTGTAGGATATACGCCATTGCTTTACTAAAGAGGCCAATTCCTCGACCTTCATGATTAGCAAGATAAAATAACGCACCAGTCCCATGCTTAACAATCATTTTCATCGATTGCTTCAGCTGAAAGCCACAATCACATCTTTTGCTCCCAAAAATATCTCCGGTATGACAAATAGAGTGCATTCGAATAAGCGCTTCTTCATTTTCCGCAAAATCACCATAAACTAAAACGCTTGATTGTTGATGCTCAGCTAGATTCGCAGATGATAATGTTTTAATAATTTGTTCATAATTATCTGTTATAGTATCGCAATTCAACCAGCAATACCACTGAAATTCTACTGTTTCTCCATATAAATTGACAGGCAATTTAATTGGTCCGACTAAGTATATAGGCCCTTTTTCGGTTTCAATTAATTGAATTTTATTTTCTAGCAAAGACATAACTTTTGAATCCAATTTCGCTTCAGTCAAAATGCTACCTCCTTTTTAACGATAAACCTTGGATGTTTTCATAAAGCCAAAAGTTAAAACGTGATAGTCTCGGCTTATTATCTGTGAATTGCATTTTAATCATACACACTAAAGGATGCTCCATTTGCTGAAGGAACTAGTTCTCTTTACAATACAATCATCTGATTAATCATTTAATGATTGTAAACTACTTCTTCTTTCAAAAAGTATAACATTTCTCCATATACCATTTAGCTTACTAATACGTTCTCTCACTCCTACCTCTCTAAATCCAGCCTGCTTGTGCAAGTGAATACTTCCTTTATTTTCTTGAAAAATGCTTGCTTGTAACGTCCAAAATCCACTTTTCTCACTTTCTTTAATTAAAGTATTTAATAGTACCTTCCCAATTCCCTTTCCCTTGTACTCTGAACGAACATAGATGCTTACCTCTGCAACACCTGAATATGCTGCTCTACTCGAGAACGGACTTAGGGCTGTCCAACCAACAACTTTATTATCGAAAATTGCTATAAAGCGACAATTAGCTATATGGCCAGCGTCCCATTCCTCCCATTTCGGTGCTTCTGTTTGAAACGTAGCAATCCCTGTTGCTAATCCTTCTTCATATATTTCTTTCACCTGTTCCCAATGTATCTGTTGTAAATTATTAATTTGTAGCATATGCTTTAATCCCCTTCAAAACTTTTATCGTCTCATCGACTTACTTTGATTATACAAGTTGACAGATGATATTCCCAATTATATAGTAAAAATATCAAAAAAATTTGATGAATCAAGGGAGTGAATGAGAATTGAATAAGGAGTTAGAGCAGCAAGATGCCTCATTAGAAAAAACGTTTGAAATGTATGAGGGCAAATTTAAAGCAATTGCTGATAAAAAGAGATTGCAAATTATGAATCTCCTTACACAAAAAGGAGAGATAAACGTAAATGACCTAGCCCCAATGATGAATATGGCACAATCAAAGCTTTCCTATCATTTAAAAATACTATTAGATGCCAATCTTATCCTAAGAGAAACAAGAGGGACTTGGAATTATTATAGGCTTAATCTTGACGAAGTGAACCACTTATTATCAGCAGAGCTCTGTTGTTTATTTAGACCTACCTGTTAATAATTATTTAATATAAATTCGTTTCAAGAAAGTAATAACATTTTTGTGTGATTCACATGTACCCAGCTTAAGCTAATTCCCACCAAAAAGAAAACAGTCCAACTATACGATTGGACTGCAACGATCGTTTTAATTATAAATACTTTCTTGAAACACCTTTTCCATCATATGAAAACAATACTGGTTTTCCTTCTAAAACACTTTCCATATGGACCGGACGTCCCCAGAGCTGATAAACATATGGGAGAACCTTTTCTAAATATTTTAAATCAAGCTCGATATCTTCATACCAATGCTTTAAGTAAAGCTCATTGTTTTTTAAATAGTCGCCATCATTTACTGTAATATATGGGAACCCACCATTTACTCGCATGCTAACAAGCTGATCGCGGACAGCTTCCCAGCCTTTATCAACGACTTTATAGTCGCGGCCTTGCTTTTGGAAGAGATACATATCCTCGCGCATAACAAGATCCTTTGTTAAGTAGTTACGAATAAAGGAAATATCTGATTCTACTTCTCGGACTTCAAATATTTTTTCTCTACCTTTACCAGGCTTTACACCGAACATCCTCATTTCTTCTGTCGGGTTATTATACCGTTCCTCGATGTCCTCAAAAATCTTTAATCCTAAATAATAAGGGTTAATGCTTGTTTTTGATGGTTGAACAACACCTGCGTTAAGCTTCGCAAATTCAATTGCTTCATCTGATGTTAAATCAAGCTCCCGTATAATTCGTTGATGCCAATAGGATGCCCAGCCTTCATTCATGATTTTCGTTTCAAGCTGTGGCCAGAAGTAAAGCATTTCCTCCCGCATCATTGTTAAAATATCCCGTTGCCAATCTTCTAACTCACGACTATATTCCTCGATAAATAATAGCAAATCCTTTTCAGGTGACGGAGGGAATTTTCGTTTTTTCCTTTTTGCTTGTCGCTTTTCCTCTTGTCTTTGATCGAGATTCCATAGGTCATCATATGGTGTAGGCTTTCGTTCTTCTTCTTCCTCCTCGATCTCAACATCCTCAATTGACCAAGCTAGCTTTGGCCGAACTAGCGAAGGATCAATATGTTCTTGGATGGAAAGCACGGCATCTAAAAACGTTTCGACCTCATGTCTGCCATATTCAATTTCGTACTGCTTAATTCGTTCTGCAGTAGCTGCCATACTTTCAACCATCTCTCGCTTCGTATTACTAAATCGTGAGTTATTTTTAAAGAAATCACAATGTGCTAGAACATGAGCAACAATTAGCTTATTTTGAATAAGTGAATTCGTATCTAATAAAAATGCATAGCATGGATCAGAATTAATCACTAGCTCGTAAATTTTACTCAAGCCTAAGTCATATTGAAGCTTCATTTTATGAAATTGTTTTCCAAAGCTCCAATGCGAAAACCTTGTTGGCATTCCGTACGCACCAAATGTATAAATAATATCTGCTGGACATATTTCATATCTCATTGGGTAAAAATCTAAGCCAAACCCCTTCGCAATCTCGGTAATTTCAGAAATTGCATATTGTAGGGACTTTTGTTCAGCATCCTTCATGGTCTCCCCCCTAAGCTTTTCTTACAATAATGTATGAGCCTTATAGAGAAAAGATGCTAAATGACAGGTTTGTTGGCTGATTCCCCTAATTAATTTAACGATGCTTTCCGCGTTGCGAACGTCTGTAGCAAAAACAAACAACGAAGCTTAACAGCACCTAATAAAAGAACAATCTTTTAAGAAAAAAACATAAAAAAAGAATGAAATCCTAAGACTTCACTCTTCTTCATCTATTATTACGCTGGTTGATATTCTTTTAGGTTAATTGATGGACCGAAAAATTCAAAGTGAATGTTTTCTTCCTTCACACCGATATTCGCCAAATTTTCAATTGTATTCTTCATAAATGCAACTGGGCCACAAACATAGAAAATAGCGTTTGTATCTGTGACAAATGCTTTTAATTTTTCTTCATCTAAGAACACTTCTGCATCAAAGCTATTATTTTCGCGATCCGCTTCAGATGGATTTTCAAATATGAGATATTTTCTTGCTTGTGAAAGCTTGCTTAGCGCTTCATCAACTTCTTCGTTGAACGCTTGAACAGCACTATTTTTTGCGGCATGGATAAAGGTAACAGGACGATCCTTTTGTACGTCAGCTGTTCTTTTTAGCATGCTCATCATTGGTGTAATTCCTACTCCACCGCTAATTAAATATAGTGGCGCATCTGTTGTATCAAGGACAAAGTCACCAGCTGGAGCTGTTACTTCTATCTCATCGCCCTCCCCAATATGATCATGGAGATAATTTGAGACTTTACCTAATGTTGTAGGATTTTCGCCTTCTTTTTTTACAGAAATCCGTAAGTAATCATTACCTGGTGCATCTGAAAGACTATATTGTCTGTTTAATAAGTATTGCTCACCCTCAACTGAAAGACGAACAGTGATATATTGTCCAGGCTGATAGCTAGGAACGTTAGAGCCGTCAGATGGTTGAAGATAAAAAGAAGTGATTAGGGAGCTTTCCTCTTCCTTTTTCATTACCTTGAATGCTTTAAAGCCTTCCCAATTTGCTTGGTTATACATTTCTTCCTCAATATCGATAAATACTTGTGAAATGACACCATATGCTTCAGCCCATGCATTAATGATTTCATCTGTTGCAGCTGCTCCTAATACATCTTTAATTGCCTTTAATAAAAATTCACCAACAATTGGATAATGTTCTTTTTTTACATTTAAGCTGCGATGCTTATGAGCAATTTGCTTCACCGCAGGAAGTAATACCTCAAGCTGGTCAATATATGTAGCTGCAGCGTAGACAGTATTTGCTAATGCTGTTTGTTGACGACCTTGCTTTTGGTTCGCATGATTAAAAATATTTAATAATTCAGGGTGTGCTTCAAACAATGACTTGTAGAAATATGATGTAATTTCGAATCCGCGTTCAGCTAAAATTGGTGCAGTTGATTTTACAATTTTAATCGTTTGTTCGGATAACATTTTACCAACCCCTAAAAGATGTATTTTAAATATATCTTTATAATAGATAGTTATCTAAATAAAAACAATATTTGGAATACACCTTTAATAAAGCTGTCACATTTTATACTTAAGATCGATAAACATTTATTCTGAATATGTTAAGATAAAAACAACTTCACTGGAGTTAAATAAGATGCTTACGCGAGGTTTAGAAATATGCGACTAACAATTTACACAGATTATTCATTAAGGGTTCTCATTTATTTAGCAACAAAGCCCAAGGGCGAGCTCTCAAATATAAAGGAAATTGCTGAGGCCTATAACATATCAAAAAACCATCTTATGAAAGTAACCTATGAACTTGGAAAAATGAATATCATTGAAACGGTTCGAGGACGAAAAGGTGGAATCCGTCTAGCACATGCTCCAGAGCAAATAAATATTGGGGAAGTTGTTAGGCAAACGGAAGAAGATTTTTATTTAGTAGAATGCTTTGATAAAGAACGAAATCAATGTATTATTACCCCTGCCTGTGGATTAAAGCATGTTCTCAATAAAGCATTACAAGCATATTTAGCTGTTTTGGATGAGTATACTTTGGATGATTTAGTAAAAAATCAAAGCACCTTATTAGCGTATTTTTCTCCGAAATAAGTAAAATCCAACTGTACTGTAAATCATAAGAATAGATAGGAGCTTTATTCCCCTTCCTCTATTCTTATGAAACAGTTTTGAATCAATAAAAAAGCTGTCACAAATGGATCAATCAAGAATGATCGTCCCACCTGTAGCAGCGTCCTGGATTTCTTCAATATTGACTGTAATTAATTTTGCCGTTTTTGGATTAAATATGACATCAACATGAACGTTGAATTGTTTCCCACTTTCATTAAGCTGCATTCCAAACACATCTTTTGTTTCTTCATCATTTACTTCTACACGTTTCACATATTGAAAATCAACAATCTCAGCTGAAGGATAGTTATCCTTTACAGAGGTTATAGCTAATCTGCTCCATTTCTTATAGTCAACCTCTTGAATATTGTGTTCCCCATATGCTTTAATACCAGCTGTTATGAGCATGAGAAACGATAATAGCAATACGATAGCGTTATACCGGGAATTCGCTTTCATATACTTTCCTCCAAGTTATGCCTTATCTCCTCCTTAATGTCCCCCGATAATTACTTTCTATTCTTCAGCAACTCCAAATTCATTTCTTGCAAAGCTTGCCATCACCATGCCAATTTCTTTATTCCGGTTCCACTCTTCTTTTAATACTGATAATGGAGGATTTGTCTCGTGAACTGAATAGCTTAATTCAATTGTTAATGCAGGTAATTTATATGTTTGAATAAACCAATCCGTATAGCCTCCCCCGATTGCAGAGCTTGGTGGGTATTCAACTTCATACCCTGTCTTATCTGCAATTTCACTAACTAATCGGATATCTCTTTGTAAATGTTGAATTTCATTAAAGTAGTACCAATAAATGACACGACCAGAGGTATGGTACGCGGCCGCTGCTAGAGGGCGAATTTGATTCGTAAATGCTCGTAATGCCATCGATTCTTTAGCGACAAACGGCTTTTCACCTTTGTAATGGGAGTAGGCAGCATAGGTTTGTCCCCCTTTAATTTCCTCCCATCCAGCAGGATACTGACGATTAAGATCTACACCAAATCCATTTGCCTTCCACCTAGAAAAGTCACCCTCCCCCTTGTTCATATCCAAATAAACCTCTTGCATTAAAAAGGGCATATTTCGAATCCCTGTTTGTTGAATCATGACACCATCAGGGTTGACCATAGGGACGAACCAAATTGATACATCATGGAGAATTTGCGGGTGATGTCCATAAATGTCATTGCCTTCAGAGTATGCTTTTGCGTACTGCCTCAGCATTTTCATAACAATATGTGTTGAAAGCCATTCGCGACCGTGATGACTCGCTGTTATGAGAACCGACTTTTTGCCATCACCGACTTTAACCGCTACTAAATCTCTCCCAAATTCTGATTTGCCAATTGTTTTAACCTCAAGCTGAAATTGTTTAGCTATTTGAAAAACTTCCTGTTTCATTCGTTTATATGTATAGGGCTTCTCAACCTCTGCATGACCTTTGCTTCCAAACAAAAGGAAAAATAAAACAAAAAATAATAAACCCTTTTTAACCATCGATAGACAACACCCTTTTTGATCATAGCTTTCCTAAATCAGTTGTTTTTATGTGGGTAAACACTGCCAAGCACGTCATATCAGCATCACCAAGTTTTGTGTAGAAAAAAAACCTCAACATCACATACAATAATCGTATCTCCTAAAGATGGAGGGACCTAAGATGAACAGTGTTGATTATGATAAAGCACTTTATTACACCCATCGTTCCCAATGGGATAATTTGCTAATCCTAATGGTTCGGACGAAGGATGACTTCCTTTCAAAGAAAATTGAGCAGTTTCTGCATGCTTATAATTTTGAACATGATTATAAAGAGGTTGAAAAACATTTATACTCATTGCTTAGATATATCGACCATGCAATCGAACCAAATGAGTTCGAGTTTACACATGGTTATCTTGACCAAAATATTTAATTCATGAAAAAGGCTGTCAAAGATAGTATGTATATACAATTCTTTGGCAGTCTTTTTTTGGCATTATTCATTGACACAACTGTTCATACTGTATATACTAAACATACACAGTATAAACAGTAGGTGAGGCCTTGAATATTATTATTACAAACTCAAATGATCAGCCCATTTATTTGCAAATTAAAGAGCAAATTAAGGAGCAAATTTTACACGGTGAGTTAAAGGAAAAAACAAGCTTGCCATCGATTCGCAAGCTTGCAAAGGATTTACAAATAAGTGTGATTACGACAAAAAAAGCCTATGAAGAGCTTGAACGCGAAGGATTTATTGAAACATTTCCTGGTAAAGGCTCCTTTGTCGCTGCACAAAACAAACAATTGTTAAAGGAAAAACAACTAAAGCTCATTGAGGATCAATTAGCAAAGGTCATTAACGATAGTAAGGCATTCAATATTGACTTAGAAGAGATAATCAGCATATTAACTCTTCTATATGAGGAGTGAACACGTTGGAGAACATAGTTGAGATTCGCAATGTAACAAAAAGGCATGAGCTATTCAGTTTAAAAGACATCAGCCTTGATATAAAAAAAGGATATATTACCGGTCTTATTGGCCCAAATGGTGCAGGAAAAACGACACTTATTCAATGTTTGATGCAGCTTATTCATATCGATGAAGGACAAATAAGCTTATTCGGTAAATCTCATCAGGATGATACCGTCTATATCAAGGAAAGAATAGGGTTCGTTTATGACGAAAATTACTTTTATGAGGACTTTTCACTCGAGCATAATAAACGAATTGTCAGCATGTTTTATGAGCAATGGGATGATAAAACCTTTTATCACTATTTAGATCGCTTTCAATTGTCAAAGCATCAAAAGGTGAAAAATCTCTCAAAAGGAATGAAAATTAAATTTTCGTTAACAGTTGCTTTATCCCATAATCCACAGCTAATCATAATGGATGAACCGACATCAGGACTTGATCCAATTTTTCGTCGGGAGCTCCTCGACATCTTATTAGAGATTATTCAGGATGAAAACAAGGCGATTTTTTTCTCGACACATATGGTGAAGGATTTGGAACAAGTCGCTGATTATATTGCTTTTCTAAATGAAGGTGAGCTTGTTTTCAGTGATGAAAAGGATGAAATCATCGATCGTTACGCTATTGTCAAAGGTCATAAGGATGATTTAAATAAACTTGAACCTTCTTCCATAATCGGAATAAAGGAAAGTTCATTAGGCTTTGAAGCATTGCTTCTTAATCAGCCAAAGCTTGACGAAGCCCTATTTGTTGTTGAGAAGCCTTCCTTAGAAGATATTATGTACTATACTGTTAGGGGGAAGCATAATGATCACACTTATTAAAAAGGACATATTAACCCAAGAAAAATGGACTTATCTTTTATGTCTTGTCTTATTCATCCCAATTACAAGCTTTTTTACCGATGGTTCACCAATAAGACATCTATTATTACTTATTGCTTTACCTTTTGCTTTTGTGACGTCCTTAGAGGATAAGCAATCAAAGCTAGTGAATTCATTCCCTGTGACGAGAAATCAGGTTGTCATTGGAAAATATCTTTCCGTCATCGTCTGGTTTGTTCTTTCTGCACTCTTCGTTACGATTTATATGTTTTTATTTTTGAAATTTGCGCCATTTCCGTCGCGAATGATGACACCAGCAGAATATATCATTGCTTTATCACTTATCTATCTGTCATTATCAGTATACTTCCCATTTTTATTTTCTATTGGGTATAAATTAGCTTCGATTCCAACAGGGGTCTTCGTGTTTATCCTCTTCATGGTGTACCGAATAACATTAAACCTTGCAGAAAACCCACGTTACCCGGAAGTTACTGAATTTGTTCATTCTTTAAATGAAAATCAATGGATTCTTGCCAGCGCCATTTTTGCTATTTCTGCGATATTTACCGTGATTTCTTTCTTTATATCAGCGAGAATCTATGCGAAAAAGGATCTGTAAGAGAATAAATGAGCCAATTGTAATTAACAAGTTAAAAAGAAATGTTAAAGGAATTTAATAAAAAGGATGAAACATACAAAAATAATAATGACGAAAACCGAACATATTGTAAAAACCTTTAATAGAATAGACTTTTTTCGAAGAGGTCAGTTTTTAGCGCAAACTTTATAAAGGTTGATTGGAGCGGAAGTGCGAGACTCCTGCGGGATGCGTGGGAGAGGTGAGACCCCGCAGGTGTTTACACTGAGGAGGCTCACCACCCACCCCGCGGAAAGCGAGTACTGCAGCGGAAATCAACCCTGAACGACTACTAGTAAAAGCAACAAAGTATACAAGTATAGCCACTAACAAAAATGACACGAAGTTTAAATCAGAATTCCAAATTATAGTTCCGATTTTTCTTATGTTGAAAACCTTTTGTCCCAGCCTCTTTTATAGCACTTAGATGGTTTTAAAATTGAATTATGAGATTAAAGAATTTGTCACAATTATCGATGGGGCAACATCAAAGTCATTTTTATTTGAGGATGATAACTATGTTTTCATATGAGGTT
>JAPSLL010000034.1:38300-45180 GCA_031180805.1 Bacillus sp. (in: firmicutes) | reverse complement strand
TATTATTTATCTCACTCAATTTTTAGCCCCCTAAAATTAAAAATGCAAACATTTTAACTAGTAAATTTTAAGCATCTCCTTGTTTCATCATACCATTGAATATCCCCTTTTGGTAAAAAATACAAGCTTATTCTTTGAATAAAAAAATGCGCTACCATCTATTGTGGCAACGCTATCAGTTAAGTGAAAAAAATTCCTTGGAACGAAACATAGAACATCAATAAAGTAACAAAGATCGTTAGCATTCCTATTCGTTTTTTCTTTTCCTTTAGTTGAGATGCTGCTAATGTCAAAAACGATGCCCCTAAAAAAAGATAGACATACGAGCTTAAATCTACCGAACTCACGTTTAAATCATTGATGGCAATAACCACACCAATTAATGAAAAGATAATTTGCAATATGTTTAACATATAATCCCTCCCTTTCCTTGTCTCTTCCTTTATCATTTTTACGATTTATAATTGGAAAAAGTTTCAAAATCAAATTGAACTTTTTTATGAAACTATGCGTTTTGTTCAAAAGAAAGACAATTAAATAGGGGCCTCTTATACGTTGAAATCATTAAATTATTATAGCTTTATAGTCCAACTAAACTCATCCTTAAGCGAGCCATTTTGAATACCAATTAATGTATCATAAAGCATTTGTGTTACTTCTCCAATTTCGCCATTGTTAATGATGATTTTTTCGTCCAACCATTTTAATTCCCCAATCGGTGAAATGACTGCTGCTGTTCCAGTACCAAATGCCTCTTCTAATGCTCCATTACGGTAGGCTTCTACAATTTCATTAATTGATATTCTGCGTTCTTCAACAGCAATCTTTTTTGCCTTTAACAACTGAATCATGGAATCACGTGTAATACCTGGAAGGATACTACCGTTTAAAGCAGGTGTTATAACGGTCCCATTTATTTTGAAGAAGATGTTCATACTTCCTACCTCTTCAACATAACGCTTTTCTTTTCCGTCTAACCATAATGTTTGCTCATATCCATCTTTGCTGGCAATTTCCTGTCCTTTAAGACTGCTTGCATAATTACCACCAGTTTTCGCTGCACCTGTTCCACCCGGAGCAGCCCTTACATAGTAATCCTCAACTAGAATTTTTACTGGTTTTATACCGTCATTATAGTAAGAGCCTACAGGAGACAAAATCATGATGAATTGGAATTGCTTTGCAGAAGACACTCCTAAACACGGATCTGTCGCAATAATAAATGGACGAATATATAAAGATGTCCCAGGAGTACTTGGAATCCAATCACGATCGACTTCTACCAATTGCTTCAGTGCTTCTAATGCAAGCTCTTCATTGATGGCAGGGATACATAAACGTTCATTAGACACATTTAATCTTTTGAAATTACTTTCTGGCCGGAAAAGTAACACCCTTTTATCTACTGTTAAATATGCCTTTAGTCCTTCAAATACCGTTTGACTATAGTGAAAAACCTTTGCAGCTGGATTTAAGGAAATTGGTTGATACGGGATAATCCGTGGATCATGCCAGCCCTTGTCTTCTTTATAATCTAAGACAAACATATGGTCAGTAAAAAACCTGCCAAAGCCGAGATTGTTAAAATCAGGTTTCTGTTTTTTGTTTGTTGTTAGCTCTGTTTTAATTTCTATCATCTCATAGTCTCCAATACATTATAGTTTAATGAATATTCCGAAAATAAGGAATTATAAATGATTTTACTCTGAGTTTTTCCATTCGTAAAATACATATAAACTATCAAAACTATGCGAAAAAGTTATAAAGACTTACGGCTTATTCTCTTGAACATATTTAATAAATGCCCTTGCTGCAAAAGAAAGATATTTATTCTTTTTGTAAATAAGCACTAATTCCCAATCAATAGATGGATAAGATATCGAAATCGCATGCACGTTTTCATTATTAAATCGACTCACCATCGACCGCGGAATAATTGAGATCCCCACCTGTGTTGCCACCATCTCACCCATGATGTCCCATAAGGAGCTTTTAAAGGCAATCTTAGGTTCAAACCCAGACTGAACACATGCTCTCTTCACTACATCATGGAGGACATAATCCTCTGTTAAAAGAATAAATGATTCATGCTTTAATTCAGATAGATGTACTGATTCTTTTTCAACGAGCCAATGTTCATTATCGACGATGACGACTAATTCCTCAGATAACAAAGGGATGATTTCAAATAGCTCAGTGTCAACCGGCATTACGGTAACTCCTAAATCAATCTCTCCTTGTTTTACCTTACGTGTTAATTGCTTTGCACTATATTGAACCATATCTATATCAATTTGCGGATATTTACTTTTAAATCCAGCAAGTATTTTAGGAAATAGTAATACACCTATTGAAGGCATTAATCCCATATGTATCGTTCCTTTTTCCATATGAACTAGCTCATCAACAGAGGAATAAACATCCTCTACCGACTGTAAAATCTTCAAAGCCTGCTCATAAACAATCCTTCCTACATCAGTAAGCTCAATTTTCCTCTCTGAGCGATCTAATAAAGTCACCTTCAGCTCATCCTCAAGATTTTTAATCAACTTGCTTATCGATGGCTGAGAAACAAGCAAAATATGCGATGCTTTTGTAAAGCTTTTTTGTCTAGCTACCTCTACAAAATACTTAAGCTGTTGAAGATCCATTTCTTCATCCCTTCAATCTATTTTTCTACTTTTCTATTTTTATAAAAAACTTTAGTTATGGTGATATTCAAGCCTACCTGTATTTAGCTGTTTTCTTTTGGAAATAACAAAAAAAGAACTTTATTCTATTTTAAATGACTTTATGATTCAAGAACATTTAATTAACTCCTTTTACCTTATCCAATAATCTGAATGAATAGCGAAAAAAGTATGCGTTGAATATGAATAATTAGTCTAATTTGAAATTAATATACATAGGTTATACCACATAAAAGAAAGGGTGAATTTTAAATTGAAAAAAAGGGGAATTATAATTTCATTATTAAGTTGTTTAATATTAATAGGGGCAGGTTTTTCAACTAATTATTTCACTAATTTTGTAAATGCTGATTCAACTGGTCACCCATTCGACTTACATAGTATTGCCAATAAAACAAAAAAAATAGATTTTACCGAGATACTTGAAACATCTTTAAGAAAAGAAGGATATGAAACAGTAAGTGGAATGGTTCTTGAACAAGGTAAACAACTATCTCGAGTTACTGTTTTTATGTCAAAGGAAGAGTATAAAGGGGAACAAACTAAAAAAGGAATAGAAAAAATAGTTAACCGTTTAGCAAAAGAAAATGAAATTGGTAGTTTTAAAGTTTTGGTTGAAACAAAAAGCTGATCGATCAAATCAATCAGCTTTTTGTTTTTTAATCATCTATACGGACTGTAACAGTATCAGCACTTTGCTGCCCTTGCATATTTAAATAAAGTTCTGCATAATCTCCATCTTTATAACTGTTTACATTAATACTACCTTAACAATAATTTCCAGTGAAGCTTAAATAAGCGACTGTTCTATCAAGTGTATCATCTGACCTTAATTCAACAGTAATTTTATTACCACTATTAACTCCACTCATACAAACTCGTACATTTCCTCCCCCAGAAAGAACCGTACGGGTTTTTGTTACCGATGGGTGATCATATACTGTGTAATCACTTATTAAAATAGTATCCCATTCTCCAGCTCCAAGTGGGCTAACTGTACCTTCAGTTGCAAAAGCAGATGTAGGGTTCAGAAAAATAACAGCTGCTACTCCTATTAATATTTGTTTAATCTTTCGTTTTGACATACAATTTACCCCCTATTAATATAGATATTTCTCCCTAATATTAGTAAATATTCGTTATATTTTTCTAATCATCTTCCTGAAAATGTAAGAAATAATATTAAAACTGTTTATTAGTTTTTTAATAGTTTCGTAGTGTTCTATCAAAGGTTTGATAGTGTAGCGATTATGACTATTTATTCATACTAACCAGGAATAGCAGATTGAAAAAATAGACAAAAGTTTTTTTAAAAAAGTAAAAAACGAAAAACTTCAAACTTAATTGGTTTTGCTTAAGTACATATCACGACAAACTATATGCTATAATTTATAGGGCGAAATAAAAAATAGAGGTGACATTCTTGCCAATACATGTTGTATTATATCAACCAGAAATTCCGGCTAATACTGCAAATATTGCACTTACTTGTGCCGCAACGAAAACTGCCTTGCATTTAATCAGACCACTTGGCTTTTCAACAGATGAAAAAATGATCGAACGAGCAGGTTTAGATTACTGGAAGTCTGTAAACATAACGTACTATGACTCATTAGAAGACTTTTTCGCGAAAAATCAAGGTGAGTTTTACTATATTGAAACGTATGGTACAAAAACACATTCATCCTTTGATTTCAGTGATAGATCAATGGAGCATTATTTTATGTTTGGAAAAGAAACAACTGGTTTACCAAAGGATATACATGAAAAAAATAAAGGTCATTTTTTAAAGATACCAATGAATGATAAGGTTCGTTCACTGAACCTTTCAAATACAGCGGCTATATTAGTCTATGAAGCGATGCGCCAACAAGGATTTCCCGATTTAACTTAAAAAATCTTCCGCCTTGGAAGATTTTTTGTCGGTTTATAGAAGTATAGGGGTCGTTAAATCGGGCAGAAATCTACATGTTACTCTTTTCGTAATAACCGTAATTGCCAAGGTAACCAAAACCAAAAAGCTATAATGAATACCGGGTTAGACCACAATGTATTCCAGCCTATTAACTTCATATATCCAACTTGAACAAGCAGCCATTCAGATAAGGTAGCCAAGATAGTAAAAAGATAACATATTATTCAAAGATACTAATAATAGATCCTTTCCTTTTTAAGTACAAAGCACACTTATATTCTATTTAGTAGATAAAAAATCTTTAACCATATAATAGGCAGATACAGTAAATAGCTGTGTTTTGATTTTATTATTTTTTATCGCCTTTCCCATTTCAATAAAATCCATCAAAACAATTTCTATGTCTTCATTTTCATCTAAGTCTTGGTCAGATACTTTAATTGCATTCTTAATCAAATAAGTAATCACTTTATTGTTTTGCGTCGAAGGATTAACATAAAACTCTCCTAATTTTATTGGGACAGTATTGGAAATGTACCCAGTTTCCTCCCTTACCTCCCTAAGAATCCCTTCTTCAAACGTCTCATCCACTTCGATTATTCCCGCTGGTATCTCTAAAAAGAAGTCATCTCCTGCATGGCGATATTGCTTAACAAGAACGACCTTCATATCATCTGTTAAAACTACTGCATTTACCCAATTAGAAAATTCATTTACATAGTAATTCTCTATTATATTTCCATTGGGAAGTTTGCACTTATCACTTCTCAAATTACCAAAAGGAGTTTTATATAAATACGTTGATTCTAACTTCGCCCATTTTTTCATATCATTCTCTCATTTCTTTATACTTGATTGTTTAATGAAACTTACTTTGTATAGGTTTCACTAAAAGTAATTAATTTCCTTCTAGTAACTTTAATTTCTATCTGAGATTTATAACCTATAGATAGTCGAAGTTCCCTTGCATTCTTATACTCCTTGTGAACAGTTACCCCTCCGGAAATAGAGGTCAATTGTATTAGGGAAAATAAAGCCATATAATGAATAATAACTTCCGATAAAGGTGGGTTTACATGCCTAAAATTGATAATATGCTAGCAATTCTATGGATGCTTAGTTCAAATAAAAAAGTGACTGCAAAACAAATTTCAGAAAAGTTAGAGATTCATATAAGGACTGTGTATCGTTATATTGATACACTTTCAACAAGTGGTGTACCGCTCATCTCAGATGCAGGGCATAACGGTGGTTATACGTTATTAAATAATTTTATTGAAGCTCCTCTTTTTTTTGATAGTGAGGAGCAAACCGCTTTATTTCATGCTGCTGTTTTTGCTGAGGAAGCAGGATATTACGGAGGCGAAGCACTAAGCAGGGCTATTTCAAAGCTAAGCAACTATTCAAATGAAGAGCAGGAAACGAAGATAAACCAGCATTTAACTAGTCTTGAAGTAATACATCGATTACGCTCCCTCACTGTTGAACCTTTTTTAAAAGATTTAGAGCAGGCCGTAGCTGATCGATATTCTATCAAAATGCTATACCATAAAAATAATGAAGAGCAATCAACGTATCGATTAATTGATCCGTACAGATTGATTTATTGGAATAATAGGTGGTATGTGATTGGCTTTTGTCGTCTTAGGAAGGATATCCGTAGTTTTAGAGTAGGTAGAATTGAAAATATAATGAGAACTGAAAATACGTTTACCGTGCCAGAAAATTTTTCAGCACGTGATTTTTTTATGAAAAACCTCCTTCCAGCTTTAGAAGATAAGGAAGAGATTATTTCTTTAGTTGTCAGTGGAAGTAAAACGGCGCTGGGTGATCTTTGCGAGCATTGGTTTTTAGGACATTATTTACAGGAAAGGACTTCAAACCAAGCAGTATTTCTTCTTGAGAAAAATATGCTCGATACATTTGTACCTAATTTACTTTTACCATATGGTAAGTCCATTCAAGTGATTGAGCCAAAAAGCCTTAAGAAAAAACTTATTGAAGTTCTAACGGAATTAATAAAATTTTATCAAGGCTGATAACTTCGCTGACGCTAACTGTCAGCGAAGTCATCTTATAATAGTCCATATCAATTGTGATTGGAGTGTTATTTGATGGAAACTAAAAAGGCTTATCTTTATGTATTTGATACAATGTCAGACTGGGAATATGGATATTTAATAGCTGAACTAACGTCAGGGAGATATTTCAAAAACGATATAGCACCTTTAAACGTTGTCACTGTTGGAGCTACTAAAGAAATAATCACTACGAT
>JAPSLL010000034.1:27959-38200 GCA_031180805.1 Bacillus sp. (in: firmicutes) | reverse complement strand
ATACAATGTCAGACTGGGAATATGGATATTTAATAGCTGAACTAACGTCAGGGAGATATTTCAAAAACGATATAGCACCTTTAAACGTTGTCACTGTTGGAGCTACTAAAGAAATAATCACTACGATGGGTGGACTGCACATTAAGCCAGATATTTCCCTTGATGAATGTACTTTTGAAAGGAAGGATCTGATCATTTTACCTGGAGGAACGACTTGGGGAGAAGCGATTCATCAGCCTATCTTGAAAAAAATTGGCGAAGCTTTAAAGCATGGCACGATTGTAGCTGCCATTTGCGGTGCAACAGAGGGCCTTGCGAATAATGGATACCTCGATACTAGAAAACACACTAGCAATGACTTAGAGTATATTAAAATGATCTGCCCTAATTATAAAGGAGAAACATTTTATGAGATAGGACCAGCAGTATCTGATGACAATTTGATTACTGCATCAGGAGTAGCTCCTCTTGAATTTACAAAGGAAGTACTAAAAAAATTGGATGTATTTGCCCCTGATACATTGGAGTCGTGGTATAACCTAAATAAAACGTATAAGCCCGAATACTTCTTTCAGTTAATGGAATCGATTGATAGATAATTATAGATTAAAAAGGTTAGCTTAGTAGAAATATCATTATAACAGAAAGGGCAGATTTTCTTAAATATACCCTAGAAACAACAGCACGTAAGGCAACTTCACTTATTAAAGTTGCCTAATAACCTTATTTCAACTTTTCAGGATTTCTACTTAGATAAATGAAGAATACGCTACTTCAACTCTTTAAAAATTTGATTATAGATTGAGACACTTGTTCCGGATGTGTTAATGTCACCATATGATCAGCTCCTTCAATTTCAATAAATTCTATATTAGGAACCCGCTTGAATGATTCAGCAACTGCATAATTATCCGGAATATCCTCTGTTCCAATTATAAAAAGCGTATTTGCTTTAATAGTTCCAAGCCTTTCTATAGAAGGTGGATCAGACCAAATAATCTCAAAGGTTTTCCACTCAAATGTTTTTAATATATGCTGACGCATCATATCAATCATTAATTCACGATGTGGGCTATTCATCACAATCCGGTTTGTCGGTACAGCAAGCGCTAATTGAACCATCTTCTCAACATTTGGTGCTGCCTCACTAACTTTCTTCATGCTATCTAGTAATTCTTTGGAGTAATTAAATCCTGTAAGTCCAGGAGCTATTAAAACAAGCTCAGATACTTTATCCGGGTAAGTTAATGAAAAATCGGTTGCTATTTGACCTCCCATCGAATGACCAATAATTACTGCATTCTCTATCTGAAGGTGTTCCAAGAGAAGTCTTAAATCCTCAACATAATTAGCAGGCTTTAAGAGAGAAGGAGACACCTTTGATTCTTATTCATAGTGGTGGTTCTGATATCCGTGACTGGACTTATATTGCGACAGTTTTGTCAAAGCATTTCTTGGTGATTACTTATGACGGCCGAGGTGCCGGATTCCGCTTCCTTTAACTTCATAATATAAATCCACTCGAACACCTCATCCCCTAATGTTTGATAATTCAACTACATTTTATTATCGACTGAACGGTTAGTCAATAAAAAAATGAAAATAACCCCTATTTTTCCAAATTCCTACATAGGATTGAATAAAAAAAGCTACCAAAATAGTAGCGACTTATAGACAATCGTTTATTTTTTCATAAAAATAAAAACCCGACCTAAAATCAGGACAGGGTTAACATAAAATTGATTCATTTTTCTAATAACACATAACCAATCTTAAGCTTACAAATAGTGTCGCTTAGAAACTAATTCCTTTATCATAACATTCCTACTGCTCGATCATCTGAATAAGGTTTCCGCATGTATCGTCAAAGACAGCGATTGTGACATTGCCCATTTTTGTTGGCTTCATAGTAAACTTTACGCCTTTTTCCACTAATTGCTCGTATTCTTTCTGAATATCTGCAACCCCAAACATTGTTACTGGAATGCCATCAGCAAATAACTTCTCTTGATACTCCTTGGCAGCAGGGTGTTCATTAGGTTCTAGTAAAAGCTCGGTACCTTCTTGTTCGTCAGGAGAAACGAGTGTTATCCATCTATATGCCCCACTTGGAACGTCGTGCTTTTTTACAAAGCCAAGTGTTTTTGTATAAAACTCCAATGCTTTGTCTTGATCTTGAACGAATATACTAGTAATAATAATTTTCATCATATGTTAGCCTCCTTTGATTTTTGCGATGTATGGTTCACCTCTAGCCATCTGGCTACAAAGTAGAAAAACTCATACATTCGATATTATTTATAAAATTACTCTACCCATCCTTTCAGCAAATTTTTAAGTGGTTCTTTGTTAAACGTAAGTACTCGATATTTTCCTTTTCGTTTTGAGATGACGAGCCCTGCAACCTCCAACATATTAAGATGCTTCGTTATTGCTTGGCGCGTAATAGAAAGGTTATGCTTCATAACGAGACGTGCCGTAAGCTCATACAACGTTAGCTCGTTGCGTTCAGAAAGTTCATCTAATATAAGCCGTCGAGTTGAGTCGCCAAGTGCTTTGAAAATAGCGTCTTTATCCAAATCCATAAGTTGATTATATGCAACTAATTGGTTGCTTGTCAACCGTAAGCAACTTTTTGGTTGCATGATAAGGAAATGATATCATTACTCTAAAATTACATAAAAGTAGTTTGAACCATTTAAGGTAAATAAATTCTGAACACATTCTTATGCAACTAAACTGACATATTAGCTAAAAATTAATGTTGAATTCCTTTTATAGTCCAGCTCGTCTACCGGTAAAGGTTTCCACTATTTTTTTTCGTACTCTAATAAGGATTTATTCCTGAATTTCAGCTTCTCTGTAGTATTGAATTTTCTAAATTATGGAGGTAATCTCATATATTATCGGGGTATTGGAAGGCGTTCTAAAAAAAGGAGGCCCTCACATTTTTATGAGAGGCCTTTGAGAATTTCTTGTATAAGAAGTCAAATCCATTTTAACATTTTGTCGAAGGATGTTCCACCGATTTTTTTCGATAAGTATGGCTGCTTATGCTGAGAAAGAATTTATATGTTTTATGAATCTTATATACCAAACTCCACTTCCATTAATATAGGAATGTTGCTATCATTTTTATTTTTCTTCTTAACTTGACATATCTAGAAATCTAGATATACAATTATACCCATGGAACCTATTGATGTATTCAAGGCATTATCTAACGAAACACGATTAAATATTTTAAAGTGGTTAAAGGAACCAGAGAAGCATTTCCCAAAACAAGGCGCTCACCTACCTAAGGAGGTAAGCTATAAAGGCGGAGTATGTGTTGGGGATATTCAAGAAAAAGCCAATGTTTCTCAATCTACCGTTTCTAGCTACTTAAACATGATGCAAAAAGCAGGTCTGCTTGAATCAGTTCGTCATGGTCAATGGACCTATTACAGACGTAACGAAGAATTTATTCAACAGCTTGCTAAATATTTTAAAACAGAGATCTAATCTTTGTTGATTTCTGTTTTTTTTATCACATTATATCTATTATTCTAGATATATAATTATATAAAAAAGGAGATATTACTCAATGCGTTTTATAGCTTATTTTCTGGCCTTATTGGCTGGTGCAGCGCTTAGCTTTGAAGGAGCTATCTATGCTGAACTTGGAAAAACAATCGGACAAATTGAAACTAGTTTTTATAACTTCTTTATGGGCTCTATCATTATGGGGCTATTGTGGCTCTTTTTTGGAAAAGGAAAGCTTTGCTATACATTTGAAGCACCTAAATGGTCTTTACTTGGAGGTCTTTTAGGTGTTGTTTATTTAACATCTATTGTTGTAAGTGTTCCAATCGTTGGCGTCGGAATCTCCATGGTTGCTGTTATTATCGGGCAATTGGTAATGAGTATGGTTATAGAGCATTTTGGATGGCTTGGTAGTATGAAAACGAGGATTAATAAAGAAAAATTATTTGCCGTCATCTCAATGATTATCGCACTTATATTAATTAACTAGGAGGACATAACTTTGGGTTTATTCATGATTTTATTCACATTGATTGGCGGTATTACATTAAGCGCACAATCATCTATTAATGGTACATTTAGTCGAAAGGCAGGAACAATAGAAACAACATTTTTAACCTTCCTCACCGGAACCATGTTTCTTACTATTTTCATTTTATTTTTTGGCAGTGGAAATGTGCTAGCATTACTAGAAGCACCTAAATGGCAATTAAGTGCAGCATTCTTAGGAACTGCGTATTTACTTCTAACTGTTATGGCAGTACCAAGAATTGGGGTTATTGCAGCTAATATTGCTGCTATAGCAGGTCAACTTATAATCGGTGTCATTATTGATCATTTTGGATGGTTCAATAGTTTAGTTATTGAATTAGATATTAAACGGGTTTTCGCGTTACTATTTATGATAATTTCGCTTTATTTTATTTATAAAGGAAATAAACGCTCAAGAGAGGAAACGAAAGCAGAGAATATTTCAATAACCTAACATGGAACACAAAAAAGATATAGAAGAAAAACTAGGTTTCCATTTTTCATAACAAAATAGGAATTAAATTTATGATGAAAAGGAAATCTTTGAAGAAAATTTTATAACCATGTAACTAATTGTATAAAGGACCTGTTTTAGGTCCTTTATATGTTTTAATGAATAAAAGTATCTGGAACTAAGTTTGTTATTTTTCTCTTAATTTTTTAACCCTTCCAATAGATTCGTGATAGTTGCAATTGTGTCTTCTAAGGAGTTTTTATCATCTGGATTATCTGCTATCCAAAGGGCTGCTTCATTCATTGCTCCCGACAGACAGTGAGTCATAGCAGCAACAGACAGGGATGGCTTTAAATATCCTTGATTTTTCATATCCTGTAATTGCTCGCGTAAATGCCTCATTGAGTTTTGTTCATCCATTAACCTAAAGATTTCCCATCCTAGAACGGCAGGACCATCAATTAGAAGGATTTTTAGGTTTTGTTCTTCAACTGCAGCTGATAAAAAGGCTTTACATCCAATTAATAACTGCTCCCACGGGTCTTCACTTTTTAACGCCTCTTGTTCAACCCGCTCCCCCACTTCCTTTTGTACTAGTTCAAAAATCGCTAAAAATAGTCCCTTTTTATTTTTAAAATGATGATAGAGAGCACCTCTAGTTAAATTTGTCTCTGTAACGATTTCTTCTAAAGCCGTGTTAGCATATCCTTTTTCTGCAAAATGCTTTCTTGCAGTTGAAAGTAATTTTTGTACTGTTGCATCTGTTTCTATTTTATTTTTTCTCATAGTTATGCCTACCTATATTAGTAAGTTATTTATTTGATTGCTTGATTAAATTCAGAAATTATTTCTCAGACCATATTTCCTCATTAAATTGAGAACGATACGTCTCATTAGGCGGTATGATTTGAATCACATCGATTAAAATGCCATTCGGGTCACACGTGATGAAATGTCTTTGACCAAAATCTTCGTCTTTCATCTCCTGAATGATGGGCAAGTTTCCACTAAGAATTAGTCTTTTATACTCGTCATCAACATTATCAACCTCAAAATTAAAAATCATTCCCTGTGCTGCTCTACGGTAATTTTCTGGAATCGTATGATGGTGACTATCAATAATAGCCAGCTCGTAAGGAATTGGATTTTCATTTATCTTTAAGCTCACATACCAATCTGATTTGAAAACAGGTGTAAATCCAAAATTCATTTCATAAAATTCGGTAGTCTCTTCCAACTTTTCAGTCAAAATAACTGGATAAAAACTATTAAGCAACACAACCATCTCCTTTTTTCGTTTGATTCATCTTAACATACATACAGTATGTATGTAAATAACTATTCATCCTCCTTTCGTTTACATAAGTGTCAAAAATGGCACTAGAGGTTATTCATTTGTTTGTCGTATTAGATATAAATATAGATAAAAAGAAAAGAGCGCATTCTCTCCCAATGGAAGATATCCGCCCTTAGTAGATTAATAAGTACAGTTCGATAAGCTATTATTAATCAACATCTCTTTAGATCATCTCGCATATTTAAGTCTTACTCATATACTACGCATTTTTTCCACTCAACTTTTGATAAAGGGACATTATGATCCAAATAGCAGTTGGAAATGCCACTGCTCCAAGTATCATATATACTAAGATGAAAACTGAACTGCTTGAATTATCGACAACAAAGAAAATTAGAAATGCAACGAAAATAAGGAATAGTATTGATAAACTTTTTATAAGTGTGGTTAAGCCCTTTTTCCCTTCTGCTTTCCATTTATTATTGTATATTGCAAGCATAGTCCAAGAGGTCGGAATGGCAATGACACTAAGAATGCCAGCTATGATAGTAAGTGTCATTTGTAAAGGACCTATGCTTATAAATGTTCCAAACCATGCAAGTGCTGTTATAAATATCAGAGTTAATGCGAACCATTTTATCGCTCTTCCTGAGTTATCATGCTTTTCAACCAGTGTCTCACGATCACTATAAATAGGCTTTGTACCAGGCAATGCACGAAATAAGTGAACATCTCCTTCAGATGCAATATGCGTCCATCCGGAGGAAGAAAAAAAGTCAAAATACTCTTCTGCTTCCCCCTCGTTTATTGAACGATAATCGACACTATAGATATAATCCATGCTTTTTCCTTTTTCAAGAATATACCCCATAAATTTAAAGTCACTGACATGCCAGCCTTTTAAAGAAAGTCTTCGTAATTTTTCCATATCCTTCTTCTCAGAAAAAGCTAACCCACCTGACATAACATACTTTGTTTTCCTCATTCTTCAACCTCCCTTAATCCCATTTCCGCAAAATCAATCATCAGCCTTCTTAGCTTCACATTTTCTTCCAACACTGCTTTCCCTTTCTCAGTAAGCAGATAGGTTTTTCGTCTAGGATCAGATTCATCATACAGATAAATCCACTGTTGTTTTAATAGCTTCTTAATAATCGTGTACATTGAAGCAGGGCCTATTGTTATTGCTCCTTTTGTTCGCTCTTCAATCAGGCTCATAATCGCGTAACCATGCCTAGGCTTAGTTAACGCAGCCATAATATAAAACATTGAATCTGTTAATTGCTCAGTTGTTTTCAACCAAACACCTCCTATATCTTTATGTGATATATCACTTTATGATACATATGTTTAAATTCAATATATCACTTTATGATATATCTGTCTATAGTTATATCATTAAATGATACATTTATATGTGAAAAATTCCTTTAAGATTAGGAAGGACTGCAATATAAGCTCTCGCTAAATTATTATGCCTCGTTAATTGGCATCTACAATATCTAAATATGAAATTAAATTTGCAGCAAACTAAAAAAACCCTTATTCAGGGCTAGAAAATTGATTGAAGAAATCTTTAATTTCCTCAATAGTTATACCAATCTCTAGTGCAGATAAAATTAATTCCTCCCACTCTTTATCTAGTAGTATCATTTCATCTGATTTTTGACTCATATTTTCCCCTTAAATAAATATTTAATATACTTCTTTAAGGTGAATTATCGGGTATTCCAATGTAAATATCAACCATTTTTGGTCGACAAATATTATGCCGTATTTCGTTAAATTTTTAGAAAATCGTACAGATGAAATGTCGTAATTCGTAACTTTATTTAAAGGCAAAGTAAACAAATATGAGAAAAGAATGAATGCTTGATTAGTAGAGCAATGCTTTTTATGGTGATTTTACAAATTTATCGTTGAATTTAAAAAAGCGTCACCACCTACTGCAGTAACGCCATTTGATTAAAGACGCTTGCCTTAACTCCACTGCTCCAATGAACATTGGTGAAGATTACCAAAGAAAATAGCTCTATCCAATCGGTTTTAATATCAAAGTGAAAGCTATTTTATTCCTAAGAGAGAAAATAGCTTTCACTCATATAAAATTGATTGGCTTTTTATTATTTCAATATTCTCCTTTAATGACAAAAAATGAGCCCCGAATTGTTCCAGCTAGTTTAGATTTCTGCCTAGCAAACTTAAATTTCCCTTCTAACTCCTTTGGTACGTCCATCCCCTCAGAAAGCTTAAAACCAACGGCCCGCTTCTTCGGTTCATCAACCGTATACATGACATTGACCGCAAGACCGTCCTCATAAAAGACGTAGGCAAATTTGATATTTTCCACTTGAAAACGCGACGTTTCTAAAGGTTTGGCCGCAAACTCAATATCACGTTCTTCCTTCAAAATTCGGTTCACATAATCAAGTGTCTCCTGACTTTCGCCAGCTGGTACAACCGTATATTCATGCTTGTATTTGTTCATAAAGTAACGGGCTTCATTAGCACGTAAACCAGCAAGTGCTTCTACTACAGGTGAAGATTCTAAACCAACTGTGGACACATTTTTAACATCTACGATATATGACATTCCCATCCCTCCAATTAACTCTTTATTTCCTAACAACAGGAATCCAGATTTCGCCAAAAACTAAGCCGTTTCGCTGTCCCATCTCAACTATTGCATTTGGTCCACCAACATAGGCAAAATCCTTTGCTTCTGGCAAGACTTGCCCAAAGGCAATACCTGTAAGGATATTATTTAATTCTTCAGCCGTGTTCCCTTCACCTTCAACAATTAAGTATTCTCCTTTAGGAAATTGGATAACTCTAGCTTCCTCTGGTGCTGGTTCAGATACCTCTGTCATAACGCCAGCATAATGCATCATCTTGTTATTCACCGCTTCATTTACAGCAAAAACATAGTCATTTGTCGCTTTCGCTTTTAAAGCATCAAGTCTTCCATCTTCGGTGAATGCCTTCCAAAAGTCTGCCTTTTCCTTGTTAATCCCAGCATAATCTGTGTAGTCACTCTTAAGCTCAATTCCAAAACCTAAAACGATAAAGCTGTCTTTTTCTACTAAAGTATATTTTGTCATATTCAAAACCTTCCTCTTCTTTTAATTATCAAATGACTTGTATTCATCACTTGATAGCTATATCATAAACTTAAATCATGTCAAAAAATGATACTGTTTAGGAGTCCCAATGAAAAAAGTTGAACGGATTAATACGATTATGCGGTATATCAACAACCGCTCCCACTTTACAATTTCTGAAATCATGCAAGAATTTAATATCTCTCGTTCGACAGCAATAAGAGATATTAGAGAGATTGAGGCCATGGGGATGCCACTTGTCGCTGAAGTCGGAAGGGATGGGGGTTATTCTGTCATGCACAACTCTGTCCTGCCAGAGGTTCGCTTTACTGATAATGAGGTCAAGGCACTTTTTATTGCCTTTATGGCCACAAGAAATCAACAGCTCCCCTATTTAAAGAGTCGGCAGTCTTTAGCTGAAAAATTACTAGGTATGCTCTCAGAATACCAACAGGATGACCTTGTTCTTTTAAATCAACTCTTACTATTTGAAGGAACAAACCCAAATAATCCCGACCTCCTTGATCTATCAGACCTGCCACATCCGATGTTAGAAAAACTCATCCAAATCCTTCTCTCAGATAGCTATTTATTGATTACAGTTAAAGAAGAGAAGGTATTAAAGTCTTATCCAATCTATCTTTTGCACCTTTATCATGAAAAAAGCTTTTGGCTGATTGAAGGCTTTGACTTAAAGGAAGAAAGAAGGCGGATTTTTCCAGTCGACAACCTCACAAATGTCAAACCCTACCAGACGAAAGAAAGATTAAGTAAGAAAAAGATTTTAGATGAGCTTAGTAAGCAGGAAGATGGAATCAACCTTGTTGTTGAGCTTGGTCCAAAAGCTATTGCCCAGTTCAAAAAGTACCATCCTTTTAAAGTATCCATTTCCTATACTAATCCTTACCAAACAACAGCCCTTTTAAAAACTTTTATTAATATAAATAAGCCTGAAGAATTGAGCGAAATGACAAATTGGCTGCTTTTCCTAGGTGAGGACATCAAGGTCAGGGAAGTTCCAGAAGAAGTTTTAGAAGATTTAAAAGAGAGAATATGCATATATTGCCCATAAGCAATGAGTTAAAGCCGATAGCATAATGAAGTTGATTTCATTTTTTAAGAGAGTCTCATCAAGGAAACTTATTTTATACGAATGGAAACTATTCTTATAGCACTAGTGAATAAAAAGGCGATACTTTGTTTTTGATGTATCGCCTACGTTGTATAAGGATTAATAAAATAACTTCGCTACTACTTCTGACCAATTGTTGCTATTTGTTATCAACATCAAATTCAAAAATTATTCAAAGTTAATATGATGATTTTGAGAAAA
>JAPSLL010000034.1:0-27859 GCA_031180805.1 Bacillus sp. (in: firmicutes) | reverse complement strand
ATGTATCGCCTACGTTGTATAAGGATTAATAAAATAACTTCGCTACTACTTCTGACCAATTGTTGCTATTTGTTATCAACATCAAATTCAAAAATTATTCAAAGTTAATATGATGATTTTGAGAAAACACTTTTTTTGTCGTGTTTATCCTTTTACCCCTGGTTCCAAATATTTAGAGCTCTAGGTTCATAAATTTCGAATCAAAATTTAAGGTTTATTGCATCGGTAAATCAGTAAAGCTCTGGACAAAAAACTCCCGAAACTTACGTTCAGCCTCGGACATATATCTCCCTTCAAGCCAGGCGATTTGGTATGTACGCTCACAAACAGGGTTATTGATATGCAATAAATGAAACGAATTGTCTATTTTTTCAATTAAAGTGCCAGGCAGAAAAGCAACACCAATTCCCATACGGATGAAATGACCTACTGCAGAATGTTCGTCAACCTCACAAATAATATTCGGAGTAAATCCTGCTTTTTGACAAAATTCATCCGTCATTTCTCTAAATGGGTTCCCTTTCTTTATACATATAAAAGGATCATCAGCCAATTCACTCAAGTCTATGTTTCTCAGATTAGCAAATCGATGAGTATGAGGAACAGCTAAAAATATTTCTTCTGTGAGAAAGGACAATCCTTCTATTCCCGACTGCTCAATGGGAGGGAATGTGATACAAAAATCGATTTCACCATTTCGAAGCTGTTGTACCTTTTCCCTCTCTGAAGCTTGTGTGATTTGAAGTTTGACATCAGGGTGTGAGGATATAAAGGAACCTATAACATCAGAAAAGCATTTATGAGTTGTTGTCGCTAAAAAAACACGCCCTCTTTCAATTTTCGCAAAATCTTCAACCTCTCTTCGCCCCTCTTCAAGTAACATAAGTGCCATTTCTACTTTCTTCAGATACACTTTTCCAAATGAGTTAAGTCGAATGTTTCTTCCTTTACGCTCAAATAATGGTACACCTAAATCCTCTTCTAACCTTGCGATAGTTTTGCTGAGGGCAGGCTGGGCGATGCGAAGCTCTTGTGCAGCCTTTGTCATATGTTCCAACTTAGCGACTTTTAGAAAATAATGCAGTTGCAGTAGTTCCAAGTACTTCATTCCTCCATTCATATACTCGAGTATATAGATTCATATATTAATATGTCTTTTTATTTATTAATAATCAATTATAGAATATAACATGTAAGTAATAAAATTCCTTCCAAAGTTTTTAGATGATTATCCTTTTTGGATGTGAGTATTTTAATTTTATTACTTTCAGTTTTATAAGAGCATTTATTAAAAGTGAATTTAGTATTTTGAAATATAAAGAAAGGAAGTGTAGTAACCTTTGAAACTAAATCATATCAATCTAACGGTCACTGATGTTAGCGCTGCTCGGGAGTTTTTGGAGAAATATTTTAACCTACAAACCAAGAGTACACATGGTGATTCATTCGCAGTAATGTTAGACGAAGATGGATTATTGCTCGCTTTGATGAAAGGTACCCAAGTCAATTATCCAAAGTCCTTTCATATAGGTTTTTCACAGGAGAGCGAAGAACGGGTGAACGAAATCTATCAACACTTGAAGAATGATGGATTTGATGTAAAACCACCAAAAAGGGCTCATCGCTGGACTTTCTATGTGAAAGCACCAGGTGGGTTCACCATCGAGGTTCTTTGTTGAATGCAGACATTCAATTATAGCTCAATTGCAGAATATGTTCATTCGTAATCCTAGGATTATATTTATTATAATATGAAGGGACAAATATTTATGAATAAAAATCAGACGATTCTTCCGCATAATCTATTAAATCAAGAAATAGAGATTTTAAAATTCGAACGACTGGATGAAAATAAAATCCATTATCCAATTGATATTCAATCCTTTTTTACCGTAATCTTAAACCATTCATCTGTAAGGAGGACTGTAGCATGAAAGCCGCTGCAATTTCTACTTTTGGTCCTCCAGATGTTTTGCAAGTAATGGATTTTGATAAGCCTCATGCTGGTGTAGGGCAAGTTCGAGTCAAGGTCAAAGCTGCTGGTATCCAGCCGTTCGACTTGGCCGTTCGTAGTAGTGGCTGGGTACCACCAGGTATGGAGGTACGGTATCCACAGATTCTCGGTAACGAGTTTGCTGGAATTATTAATCAAATCGGGGATAAGGTTACTGATTTCTCTGTCGGCAATGAAGTCCTAGGATGGGCTTTACTGGCATGCTATGCAGAGTATGTGGTGGTTAACGTCGACCAGATTGTGCATAAGCCAAAGAACATGTCTTGGGAGGAGGCAGGTGCAATAACAGCATCTGGTCAAACCGCTCACACCGCTTTACAGGAGCTTGGTGTTAACAAGGGAGACACTATATTGATCCACGCTGCAGCTGGTGGAGTTGGTACATTCGCAGTACAACTGGCTAAGGCATGGGGAGCAACTGTCATTGGCACCGCCAGTAAACGCAATCACGAATACCTTCGAAAGCTGGGTGCGATCCCAGTCACTTATGGAGCCGATCTTGTCAACAGAGTCCGTGAGTTAGCACCTGATGGTGTAGACGTAGCCTTTGATGCTGCTGGGAATGATGCTCTTCTCGCATCACTGGAACTTGTCGAAAACAAAGAGCGTATCGGCACGATTGTTGCATTCGATCTTGCAAAGGAACTTTGTGTTCGCCCTATACGGAGCCAGAGATCAGTGAATCGACTTACTGAACTAGTAGACCTATACTCACAAGGGGAATTACAGATCCATATCAGGAAGACATTTCCTCTACACCTAGCCCCGGATGCCCATCGAGAGATTGAGAGTGGCCATGGTCGAGGAAAAGTGGTTCTTACAGTTGGATAAAACGTAATACGAAAAACAGATTTAGGGGCAATTTTAAGAGGCTTCTCACAATTTAGGATAAGTCTCCTTTTTATCACTTTTTTATTTAATTCTTCTTTATCATCCTTGTACTCTCTTAACAAAGGTGGAATTGTTACAATCTGAAGCGCACTTCCAGTTCATGGGTTCTTTCCACCTATTTTTTAAAGAAACTTCTAATGTGAATCCTAACTTTTCATCTCAGGATTCTAATGATTTCTCTCATTTATTGAATCACATCTTATTCAATGTATGTGCTTTTAACGACAGAATGCAAGATTAATGAACTTATAATAATTCAAGACAAGCATTAGTAAAAAAGGATTTACAAGTACTGAATACCATATCGTCCACCATCCATAGTTAAAATAACCCCATGGCTCTGGCAGCAAAGCAATCATTTCATATACAGCCATGAATAGTACCCAATAAAAATAATACATAGCATGTTTAAACAATGTAGCGCCAAAAGGATACCAATTTAAAAACATCATATTTACAGGTGGAATAATCAATGTAAGGGTAAGCAATGATTCCCATTCAATCCCTTTTGAAAAATACCAATAACCGTGGTATTTTTGGTCAATATATAAATCAGCAAGTCCTTAAATGAATTTGTTAACTAATCCGACACTGTTTTTACAGAATTTCCTAAAAATCACTTTTCTTCCTACTAAGTGCAAAAACTAAAACCCAAACGCATGAGAAGCCTAATGGCAAATCTAAAACAAAAAAATACTAAGTAATGAATCTCATTACCTAGTATTTTTATGGACGAATTATTTAATAGCATCCTCTATGAATGTAGTGTGCTCTAAGTATTTTTTCCGATAATTCTTTCCCCATTCATACATCGACTCTAAGAGAGGCATTAATGTTTTCCCCTGTTCTGTAAGCGAGTATTCTACTTTCGGTGGTACAACTGGATATACTTCTCGATGGACAATTAAATCTGCTTCAAGTTCCCTTAACTGATTGACTAACATACGTTGAGTAATTCCTGGAATTAATGATTTTATTTGGTTAAAGCGAAGTGTTCCATCCTTTCCTAAATGCCACATGATCAACATCTTCCATTTTCCACCAATAACATTTAAGGTAAGTTCTTTTTCGCAATTAAATACCTTCTCATCAAAACGGCTCATTAAATTCCTCCTTTACTTACTCACTTTTATACTTAGTATCTTTTTAGACACTATATGATTTAAAAGTGCGTACTTTTATTCTTCAACAATTCAAATATAATTGAAATTGTAACGAAATTCAAACAACTAAAATTGAAGGAGGAATCATAATGCAATTACAACTAGCATTAGATTTAGTGAATATTGAAGAAGCAAAACAAGTAGTAGGTGAAGTTCAAGACTACATTGACATTGTCGAAATTGGTACTCCTGTCGTTATTAACGAAGGACTTAGAGCTGTAAAAGAAGTAAAAGAAGCATTCCCTTCCCTTACTGTTTTAGCAGACCTGAAAGTTATGGATGCTGGTGGTTATGAAGTCATGAAGGCTTCTGAAGCTGGTGCTGGAATTGTAACGATTCTTGGCGCAACAGATGATGCGACGATTAAAGGTGCTGTAGAAGAAGCAAAAAAACATGGAACAAAAATCTTAGTAGATATGATTAATGTAAAAGATATTGAAAAACGTGCCAAAGAAATCGATGCTCTTGGTGTTGACTACATTTGTGTACATACAGGATACGATCTTCAAGCAGCTGGAGAAAATTCCTTTGAGCAATTACGTACAATCAAAGGTGTTGTTTCAAACGCAAAAACTGCTGTAGCCGGTGGTATTAAGTTAGAAACATTACCAGAAGTCATTGCAGCCGGGCCTGATTTAGTTATTGTTGGCGGTGGAATTACAGGTAAAGATGATAAAAAAGCAGTCGCAGCAGAAATGCAAAAATTAGTAAAAGAAGCTACTTTAGTATAAAGGTCTAGCATATGGAAACATCTTACTATCTATCAAAAGTACTGGAAGAATTAAATCATTCTGCTCAATTTATAACCGATGCTGATGCTGAGAATCTAGTGAAAGCAATAAGATCCTCGAAAAAAGTATTTGTTGCAGGTGCTGGTCGTTCAGGATTTATGGGTAAGTCATTTGCCATGAGAATGATGCATATGGGAATAGATTCCTATGTTGTCGGTGAAACAGTTACTGCTAATATCACCGAAAATGATTTACTTATTATTGCTTCAGGATCTGGAGAAACCAAAAGCTTAGTTTCAATGTCTGAGAAAGCAAAAAGTTATGGGGCTAAAGTGGCTGTTGTAACAATTAATCCTGAATCGACAATTGGAAGTCTAGCCGATATTGTTGTAAAAATGCCTGGTTCACCTAAAGACCAAGAAACTAGTAAGTATCAAACCATTCAACCAATGGCATCACTTTTTGAACAAACCTTATTACTATTTTTTGATTCAATCATTTTGAGATATATGGAATTAGAAGGATTAAATTCCGATTCGATGTTTAGTAGGCACGCTAACCTGGAATAACGGATTGTATAATTAAGCAGAGACGGATTTTTTACCTTTCTGCTTTTTATTCCCCTTATTTAAGTTTCCCATTAGCACGAGTGGTAACCTATTTGCCAAATGGTTTTATCTTGTTAAAATTTCAATTTGGAATTTACTAATACAAACAGTTCGTTCCTCTAACCTATTTTATTCAGAATACCATTCAGATTTCTTACAATAAAAATTATATTCTCTTTCATTATTATCAATATTTGTTGTTTTTTCTGATTTTATCCGAGTTTCTTATATTTAAATATGTCTTTCTGATTAAAGTAAAAAATAATTAGCCATTTAGTTTTTCTCTTATAGATGTAAAGATTAAAAAGGGTTTAGGGAGATTATACACAAATACGAGGTGTTTTATCTAATAATGTAAAGGGGTTACAGTTAAATATGTACATAGATGCAGTTTGTGCAAAGGAGATTTCTAAAGAAATGGGCTAGATTGGAAAAAGATAAAAAGTTACTTTTATTTATAAAAACAAACTAGGAATGAAACCTCTCCATATTAAAAAAGAATACATAAAATTAATCAATCCATAATTTTTTGTTTTTCAAATTGCTTTATTATTTATTTAACTTTTTATTTCTATATAAAAATGTTAATTGTATAGTTACTACTCTTTTTTTCACTTCAATAAAGGGGATCTCTTCCCTCTTCATACTAAAAATATGGTAAGCAAGCCTTATAATTCCCCAACTTATTACTGTGGATTTCCATCAATGTAATATTAGCTATTTTTGTATGTTTGTCTTTTGGTCATTTTAATTATTACCTCGAGTTTTATATCGATGATATATAATTAATCGTACCAAAGGTAGAACGTTAACACCCATACTGCTTGACCATTTCAAACCTAACTACGAATGTCTCAAAGCATATTGATTTGTGTAAACTTATAATTGGCTTCAACCAATAACGATGGAATCTTTTGTATGATAATTCCCCATTTAGTTTTATTAAACAAACCCTTACCTAATACCAAAATTGTACCTATTTTATGATATTAATTATTAAAAACCTTTACTAACACCGATAGTTAAATAAGATAAAATGAAAATTACTCTTATTCTCTAATATATCATATAATAAAAACGTAAAACAGATAGGAAACTACATAGTGGTTTTTCAAAGGGGATTTCAATAGAATGACAAAATTGAAATTATATTTCAATCAATTATCACCAGCTCAAATAATTGTTTCATTTTATTTCATTGCGGTATTTATATCCTTATCTTTATTAAGTTTGCCAATTGCTCTAAAACCTGAGGTTGAATGGTCGTTTCTTGATCTTCTTTTTACTGCTGTTAGTGCAATTAGTGTAACAGGATTGGGTGTCGTATCTACAGCTGATACATTTAGTACAACAGGGATATTCATTCTTATGTTCATTTTACAGTTTGGTGGAATTGGTATTATGACACTTGGAACATTTTTTTGGTTAGTATTTCGCAAGAAAATCGGATTAAAAGAGAGGCAACTAATTCAAACTGACCAAAATCAATCGAATCTCTCAGGACTCGTAAGTCTTTTAAAACATATTCTAATAATCATTACAGTTATCGAAATTATTGGTGGGGTAATTTTAGGAACTTATTTTTTAAAATATTTCCCAACATGGCAAGAAGCATATTTACAAGGCTTCTTCGCATCGGTTAGTGCAACAACAAATGCTGGATTTGATATTACAGGTGAATCTTTAATTCCCTTTGCACACGACTATTTTGTTCAGTTTATTAACATCATCCTATTAACATTAGGGGCTATCGGTTTCCCGGTTCTCATAGAACTAAAAGATTACTTAACGAATAAAAAAACAAATAGGCGTGTCCACTTTTCTTTATATACAAAGTTAACAACAGTCACTTTTTTCTCACTAATGGTATTCGGTACAGTCGTAATATTACTATTGGAGGCAAGCAAATACTTTGCAGATAAATCTTGGCATGAATCCTTTTTCTACGCACTTTTTCAGTCTTCTACTACAAGAAATGGTGGATTAGCGACGATGGATTTAAGCGAGTTTTCAGTACCTACACTTCTCATTATTTCCATATTAATGTTTATAGGTGCTTCACCTAGCTCTGTTGGCGGCGGGGTAAGGACTACAACCTTTGCTATTTGTTTGCTATTTTTGTTTAGTTTTGCGAGAGGCCATAAATCCATTAAAATTTTCAAAAGAGAAATTCATAATGACGATATTAAAAAGTCATTAATAGTTATGATTACAGCTATTATGATTTGTTTTATAGCAGTCATTTTTCTTTCGATTACTGAACCCTTTTCACCAATAGAACTCCTTTTTGAAGTATGTTCAGCTTTCGGAACGACTGGATTATCTATGGGCATTACACCTGAACTAAGTAATATAGGTAAAATTATTATTATTTTATTAATGTTTATAGGAAGAATTGGTATACTCTCATTTATTTTTATCATCTCTAAAAGAGGCACTGAAGCGAATTATCATTACCCGAAGGAAAGAATCAACATCGGTTAATTTTAAATAGATTGTGAAAAAATGAAGGGTTTGGTGCATATTTTCTTAAATACACTACATTGGACTAACAATAAGCATTGGTAGCTCATGTTTATTAATGAAAAATGGATAATACTTCGAAGGGGGGTTCTCCCCCCTTTTTTAACACAGTCATTATCAAATAATATGAAGCATTTGCTCTAAAATCGGAATCGCCAATAATTAGCGATACCAATCATTATAAAGACATACACACCGATCATAATTTTGAAAACCTGTATAACAGCTTCATCGAAAAGTAGGACAATTAAAGGAATTGTGATGACTAGCAATCCCAGTATTATTGTAGTTAATCCCATTCTCTTGGCATACTTGTCTTTATCTCCATAAAAAGTATTATCGTCATAACCTATAATTAAAGATAACATCTTTTTAACTCCTATTAGATAACCAAAATAAATGATAATGATTCCTATACCTATAGTTATTAAAGTGCCCATTAAACCACCACCACTGTTTATTACTGTAATTTTACATACGATTGTAAGTTGTAAAAGGTTTCAAATTCCAATATTTTTTTAAAAAAGATTAGATGAAAAATTAACTTTAGGGTATAACCTAAAATTTGCGAATATCCATAAATATATATGTCATTTTTCGAAAACAATTTTTCGCTATTAATCACCTAATCTTCCACCACTTTAGTTAATAAGAAAGAGCGATGCTTCATTATTGAAGTATCGCTCTCTTTAGTTTAATGCTTTTATTTACGTTATTGTAGGTTTTTCTTCATAAGAGTTGCTACCTGTATATTATCCTGGTGCGAAGTGTTTTCTAACTGCTTAATAACTCTTTCTTGTCGTTCAACAGAATGGTTTTGACTTAGTTTAGCTTTTGCTTCAATTTTTGTAATGTTTATTTTGAACGCTACAATTCCTCTACTCAATCCCTCGATAAATCGAGGCTCAACTTCATTTAAATTGTACGGACTATCAGGGCTTTCATATTTATTTACTAAGTCATTTAAAGAATCGAATATTTCCTTCTTATCTTCAATTACTTCAAGCTTCCCATATACATGGATAGACACATAATTCCAAGTAGGTACTGCTTTCATTGTTTCGTACCATGATGGTGAAATATAACAGTGTGGCCCTTGGAAAACAGCAAGAACTTGTTGGTTTTCTGCATCCTTCCATTGTTCGTTCGGACGTGCAAAATGACCGTATAAAGCATTTTCAGACTTATTTAACATCAGTGGTAGATGTGTAGCATATGGTTCTCCTTTATGCTGAGAAAATAGAGTTGCAAAGCCATATTTTTCGATAAAATCAAAAATTACCTCTTCATCATCAATTTTAAAATGTTTAGGTATATACATAATCGTCCACCTTTCAAAAATGTTAAATAAGTGTTTTGACCATTATAAAATCAATTTGTTCCTCATCTCCCATATAAAAGGAGTGGGCTCCTGTTTGAACAAACCCCATTTTCTTATAAAAAGCAATAGCATTTTCATTCTTTTCCCATACACCTAACCAGATTTTCCTTTTACTCTCCTCCAACGCTATTTCGATTGCTTTATTTAACAAATATTTGCCAAGCCCGTGCTTTTGAAATTTGCTCCTTATATAAATCCTTTCGATTTCAAGTGATTCATCTCCCATTCTTTCAGTCTGAGCATCATTTGTATTAACCTTTAAATAGCCAGCAACTTCATGATGGAAATAAACAAAAAAGAATTGCGAAGACAGATTGGATAATTCTTTTTCTAATTGTTTTAAGTTAAATGCCCTTTGCAAATAGGCATCCATATTTTCTTGTGTATTCTGATGCTTAAATGTCTCATTAAATGTTTCATAACTAATTTCCTGTAACTTTTGTAAATCCTTAAGCGTGCACTTTTTTATCTTTATTGTCATTTCAAAATGTCGCTCCTTTACATCATCTATCATTTCTCTTGTTTTCCTTTTTACAAATTCCAATAAACAAATATTAAAGTCCTTACTTATCATTCCAATTTCAAGGACAACTTCCATTATTGTTAACTACTTAGTAGTGTACACTTTATTGTAAATGCAACAAAAACAGTATAGGTTTAATTTAACGGATTTTTGTTGTATTTGCAACAAAAATAATATTTCGATACTAAAGCAATGAAGCAAAAAATACATATAAACGATAAAAATGTATAAAATTAAAATTAATTAGGAGGGAGTTAGTTTGAAGTACATTTCAATTGGTATCGCTGCTTTAATTTATTCATCTATATTAGATTATTTAAATGAAAATTACGGACTTAATTACTTTTTAAAATCAATACTTTTAGCAGCTTTAATTGGTATTACCTATATAATTATCGAAAAAATATTCAAAAATAATAAAGAAAAACATGCAAAGACTGACCTTTAAAAACAACGTCAGTCTTTTGCATGTTCCTCATATGTTGTGATTTTATCTGACTAGACCAATACTAACCAGTTCCAGAACCACTTATATAAACCATATTTAAATCAGGATTGTAGTTTAACTAGTTATCAAAGATTCTTGATGGTAGCTAAATAAAAAAGCGTTAACCCAAAGGTAAGCCCTTATATCAATCTTCTTTCTCTTCGTCTACTTCTTCTAAATATACCTCGTGCTCTCCTAAATAAATAGGCCCGTTTGCATGGTCAATTCTAATAGGCCATTCATACGGAACTGCTAGACGTTTTGCTACAGCTCTCCAAAAATTACTCGATTCGGTTTCAAAGTCTTGAAAATCTTTTAATAGTTCTTTATAAGAAGCACCATCAAATTGTACATTCATTTCTTGTAATCGCATGAAAGCCATATGTCTAATTTCAAGCTCTGCAGCTTTTTCCATTTCTTCCTCTGTTGCCTCACCAATAATTGTTCCTGGTGGAGGTAAGATTGAGTAGATATTATCTACCTCAACTTCTGTTCCTTGTGTTGGAACCATTTTTTCTCGAATACGATTAAACATATATTCAACTCCTACTAGTTGTAATCCATTATATATTATCCTATTTTATCCATATATGAAAGAAGAAAAATAGATATCGATTTATGCAAAAATGGAGAATTTAGAGATATTGAATCTATCTTAAGGAAATTTAAGCATTGAGCTCCAAAACAATCTCTTAAGCTTCCAATATAAATTTTTAGGTATCAGACCTTTAAATTACTTTGTGATTTCAGAAACGAAATCAGTTTTTCATCGTTCTTTTCAGATGATTGTCCAATCCAAATTAAATGTCCCCATGAATCAAGTAGAAAGAGCTCTGCATGGGTTATTTTTTCAACAGCATTATAAGGATGATCAAGGGAAATAAAACCGTCATTTTTGCTATGAAGAACAAGGGTTGGGCTAATGATTGATTTTAAATCTTGCTCAGTAATATCTTTGGATTGTTTAATATCAATAAGAAAGCCATGACCAGATCGTTGACGAGAATTCATCTTTTTAAATTCTACAACATCACTATCTTCAAATTTTAGCTTAAGATCCTTTTTAGCAAGGGAGCTAAATTGTGGAGCCATCATTTTAAATATAGCCTTTGGAAATAGATGACTAAAAAAACTGAGCATCCTCCAAGTAACCCCTTCAATAGATGGTCGAAAGATAATATGTGCTGCTTTATACTCTAAATCTTTATTCGTCAACCATTCCTTTGACACAGCACTTTCTAAGGTGAGACTCTTCACCTTTTCTGGAAATAAAGCTGCGAAGCGCAACCCCGTTGGCCCTCCAGCTGAAATTGCTATAACGTGTACTTGTTCAATTTGAAGATGCTCCAATAGTTCCAAATAATACTCACATGCTTTTGTTAAACTTTCTCCTATTTCTTTCGATGTTCTTCCATATCCTGCTCTTGAAGGAGTAATGATTGAGTAGCCATTCTCTACTAATGGTTTATACCCAAATTCTTCATGACAATTTGAGTGTCCACCATGAAATACAAAAATAGGTTCTCCTTTCCCAATAATTGAATATTCGATTGTAACTCCTCCTGTAGAATATTTCCGAATAATTCTTTCCATACACGTCCCCCGTTACCTACACCACTGTATAAGCTAATTTTCCATTTATTATAGGCCCCAAATGTTGATTAAAAAGGTGCATTGTCTTTCTTTTTGAACTTGTAATAAAGATTTACTAATGGAAAATAAACCACTGCAGTACAACATATAAATAATATAAACTCCTTTATCTTTTTCTTTTCCATCATTAATTCTTCAAGATAAATAAATTCCATATTTTCATTCATAGAAATTGGATTAGTAAATATTGATACTATTAAAGCAAAAGAAGTGAAAATTCCATATATATTTAGCACAGTTCTTATGGTGATTCTCTTTTTTTCTATTTCAATATTTTGCGACGTTTGTGGATTTGTTTCCATCATAATCCCCTTTTAGTCAATGCATATGTAATTATACGAATAAACATGGAAAAAGTTACATACTACTAGCGGTTATTATTTCAACAACTATTTAGTATAGAAATAACTTTAGAACACAATAAGAAAAAAGCTGTCGCAATAGACAGCTTGCACTCTTACTAAAGCCCCGTGCTCCAACTTAACTTTATACAGAGCTCCATCATTTTCGCTCTTTTCTATTTTTATAAACAAGAAGCTTTAATCATTTAATAATGTTTTTTCCATGAGAGAAAGTATGCAAAAAATTGGGCTAGTGGCAGCAGCAAGATAAGAATAATTGGATAATACGGAAGCTTTTCTGAAATAAACGGATAGATAAGCAGCAGTGCAGTTATAATTGGAAATGTGTACCACATTGTGACGAATGAAGCTCTGCACGCTTTGGCAGTAATCTCTCGCTCTCTCTCATCACTTTCTTCAAAATTAGGTGGCAAGAAAAATGCCTTTGCTATTGATTTGTGTTTCTTTTTGCTTTTCATAAGCAAAATCACTGTGATAATTCCACCTATTACTAGGGCAGCAGCAATAGGAGTAGCATTTAGCGTTACCGTCCAAGGTGGCTCTGGATTTTTAATAACTTCGGCAAATTCCATTTGTGCATTATAAAAGGCTATCATCGCCCACCCAAACAAACCTAATATTCCGACAGACAGAAGAAATTTTTGAACCATCTTTATTTTTCCCCCTCCATAAAAAATATTTCTTCAATTGGCAACTGAAACGTACGCGAAATTTTCATGGCTAGTAACAAGGATGGAATATAACTTCCTTTTTCCAAGGCAACAATCGTTTGTCGTGTCACATCAACTGCAAGAGCTAAATCATTTTGCGTATAACCATGCTTCGCTCTCAATTCTTTTACACGATTTGTTAGTTCCACTGCTCTCACCTTCCAACTATTCTCAGCTAATTTGTATACTCTGCTTTACATTTTGTAAAGTTGACTATACATCAAGGATAAAAAAATATAATGTTTCCTTTTTTATCCTTCAATTATTATAAACACATTGTATACTTTACTTTACATTTTGTAAAGTCTATTTTACATTTAAAGGCGAAAAAAGAACGAAATCGCTATATGATGGATACTAAAAGTCTCCCTAGGGAACTTAAGGGAAAACAGACACAAGGTATATTTAAAAAGGAAGTCAAAATACTCTAGAAAAATGATAATTAAGGCTGACGTGACCCAGAGCGATAAATGTTCCAATAATAATTGATATACAAATTGAAAGTATGAAGAGCCAATTTTACTGATTAAAACCTTTACTTAAAAGGACATCCTCCTTTTTAAAGAATGTCCTTTCGTCCAACGACTGCTATGGAATTAAAATATAAGCTGCACCAAAACCATATAAAAAATTGTTCCTCCTGCAATTGAAAGAAGCATATTTTTCTTCCAAATATGAAGCAGGGCAACTGCCGCAACTGCAAGAAATTCTGGGATACCATGGCTCCCGGATTGTACATTTACATCCTTAAAACAATAAATTATTAAGAGGGCAATGACTGCTGATGGAAGTGCTTTGCCGAGATATTGGACATACTTTGGGGTAGGCTTACCTGCTGGGAAAATGATAAATGGTAGAAACCTTGTAAGCATTGTACCGAAAACAACCATTGCGATCGTTATTATCTGCTGTGTTATCGTCATTGTCATGCAGCGTTAACCTCCTCTTTCTCTAATGGCTTTCTAAGAAGGGTGAGTACCCCAAGAATAGCAATCATAGCTGGAATAATGAAATAGTCCCCACCAAAAACGATTAAGCTTAAAGCTGAAAGCCCCAAACCTGTGAGGGCACTATGGTGCTTTTTCTCTTTCATCCATTGTTCGATGAAAATGACAACGAAGAGAGCTGTCATCACAAACTCGAGTCCCTCAGTGTTGAAATTGACATACGAGCCTAAAATGCCCCCGAGCGTTGCCCCTAAGACCCAATACAAATGATTGAACAAGGTGACAAAAAACATAAACCAGCCCTTGTCTACATTTTTCGGAACATCAACGGTACAATTGATTGAAAATGACTCATCGCAAAGCCCAAAAATAAGATAAAGCTTTTTCTTTCCAACTTCCTTAAACTTATCTAGCATCGAAATGCCATAAAACAAATGTCTTGCATTCACCATTAGCGTTAGGAAAAGAGCGTTAATCGGATTGAAGGCAACAAGCAATAAATTAGCTGCGACAAACTCCATTGATCCCGCAAATATGAGCAAACTCATCAGGATCGGATAAATTGCACTAAACCCTAATGAATTCATAAAGATACCATAGGCAGTTCCTAGGAAGACAAATCCCGTTAAGATCGGCACTGTATACGGAAAAGCGGTACGACAAGCGATCCATATTTGATTTCTGTTTTTCATCTGATTCACATCCTGCATGTTTTCTGTTAATTATTTTTAACATACAAAATCCATACAATAAATAAATTAATTGTATGGATTACAATTCTCCTTATATTCGAAAATACTCCCTCTTGATAAAATAGGAACTATTAAATGCTTTATATTAGCCAATTAAAATCATACAATGTGGTTTCATAAATACATACAGTAAATGATATGATGTGTGTATCCCAGTAAATAATTGGAGGTGGAGTATGCCAGTCAATTCATTTGAACATTATCCAATGTCTTGGAAGCCTGATAAAACAACTTTAAAACGTCCCTTTTATCAATCTCTTGCATCACTTCTAGAACGGGATATTGTTAATGGCTTTTTAGCCCCAGGGACAAAGCTGCCGCCACAACGAGAATTAGCAGATTTCCTCGACTTAAATTTCACAACAATTACTCGTGCCTACAAATTGTGTGAAGTAAAGGGGTTAATTTATGCGGTTACTGGAAGTGGAACGTTTGTTGCACCTAATGCCGCTCGCTCGATTACGATTTCTGCCGATAAAACAGCTAACCTAATCGAACTAGGCTTTGTCGAATCTTTTGAGGAAACGAATGTGCTTATTAGAGAAAGTATTCAGAGGGTGAGCGAAAAAAAATATGTAGAGCAACTGCTTACTTACAACGACCCGACTGGTATTCCCCATCAAAAAACAGCTGCTCTCAACTGGATGGAACCTTTCGGGATTCATGCTGACCAAGATCATGTAGCAATTGTATCTGGTGCTCAGAATGCATTGGCGGTTACATTGGCTTCCCTTTTTGAACCCGGTAATCGTATCGCAACAGACTTATACACCTATTCGAATTTTATTGAATTGGCAAAAATATTACACATCCAATTGGTCCCTATAGTAGGAGATGAATTTGGGATGCTGCCAGATGATCTAGAAAAGCAATGTAGTCAGTTGAATATTCATGGGATTTTTCTCATGCCTTCATGCAGCAATCCTACTACCGTGATGATTCCGGATTTTCGCAAGCAGGAATTAGCTGACGTGATCCGCAAATATCGGTTAATTGTAATTGAGGATGACATTTATGCCTTTTTAACTGCAGGTGTTATTGAGGATTATAAGCAACCAATGTATCAATTACTTCCTGAACAAAGCGTTTATATTTGTGGCACTTCCAAATCAATATGCTCTGGATTAAGAGTTGCGTATATGGTTTTTGGCGAAACATTACGCGAGAAAATACTGAAGGGGATTTTTAATATTAATGTAAAAACATCCTCCTTTGATGCAGAAGTGATCACAGAGCTGATCCTTTCCGGGAAGGCTCATCAAATCGTTTCGCAAAAGAAACAGCTTGCAAAAACAACCAATGAGTTGTATTTTGATTATTTCCCGATTAAAAAGAATCATGAACATCCTCTTAGCTTCTTTCGCTGGCTCCCAATCCAAAAAGATATGGATGCACAAGCACTAGAAGCAGACTTACAGAGACACGGTGTTCGTGTATTTCATTCCGTACGTTTTTTAAGTGGGCAGTCTAGACCTGAAAAGTATTTGCGTATTGCATTAGCTTCAACAAATTCTTTACAAGAGTTAGAAATAGGATTAATAAAGCTTAAAAAGTATCTTGATAATTGATAGCTTTAAAACCCTTGAAATCGCCAATCTATTCATTTAAAAGGAATAGATCCTTGATTATGTTCCTTTTAATGAATACACTTCTTCCTAAGTATTAGTATCATTTTTTACCATATAGCTTGGAAATGCTTCATTCTTTGAAACTCTTATCTTTTCACTAGGTACGTATTTTTTAAAATACTTTTCCACCGCTACATGTATATCTTTTCGATACCATTTGGATAGTCCATGATCCTCAAATAATTTTGGCATACCTAATCGTTCTGAACGCTTCCCCATCGAACCATCCCCAATGCTTAATGTATCTATCCAGATATGATCTACAATCCCTTCCAATGCCTTTGGAAAGTTAGGGGTAAATGGTAAAACAGGAGAAATCGAGGCTTGAGTTGATATACCTGCATCATGGAGTTCTTTCAAAACGTTCAACCGCAGTTTGATTCCTGGTGCATAAGGTGCAAAGATCCTTTTTACATCTTCTCTATCCGTCTCAATCGTCATCGATACAAGAAGTGTACATTTTTCTTTCAATTGTGTTAATAAATCTATATCTCTTTTGATTAGCGGGCCACGTGTTTGAATTTGGAGAAAATCAGGAGGATGTTCAATCATTTCCTCTAATAGCCCTCGTGTAATGAGTGCTTTCCGCTCAATTGGTTGGTATGGGTCAGTTGCAGAAGACATAAAAATATTTACCGGATTTGGTTTCTTACGAAGTCTCTTTATTTCTTTCCGGTAAATTTCGGCTGCATTTGTTTTAATATCAACCCATTCACCCCAAGGAAGGTCTTTAAATTTTTGGATCGGCATTTCCCTTACATAACAATACAAACAAGAAAATCCACAACCACTGTATGGATTTAGTGAATGTGTAAATCCTACATCTAAATATCCTTTTGCCTCGGTTAGAATTTTTTTGGCCATATTCTTTTTTATTTCAAGTCCCATATTTTCACCTTCTCTCTTCAAACACTATTTTATTTATCATAGCAATCGTTTTTCGAGAAATCAAAAATCAATATAAGTTTCACTTGAGGTTTCTCCTCTGACATTCATTAACCTCGTTTTCAAAGAATTTAACCTGAGCGCCTATGCTCTTGTACAGGATTTTGCTTCTCGTAATAGTAATTGATTTTTTTCTTGAATCTCTATATCAGAAATCGATAGCTAAATCAGGTTCATTCTCTCTATTAGGGAGAAAAGCTTTTAGTTGTTGTTGTTTTTCTTTTTTCTTTTTTCTTTTTCTTTTTTCTTTTTCTTTTTTCTTTTTCTTTTTGCCCACGTATCGTTGAGCGTTGCAAAGGCGTATCGTCAACTTCTTCACAAGTCGTATCTTAGTATGAATTATTCTCATTACTAATGTACATCTTTTCACGGTCACAAAAGGATTCAAATAGGCTGTAGAATTTCTGATTTTTTATAGGCTCCGCGTTATTTTGAAAAACGATATATCCTTGAATACTTCTATCATACAATCTATGACAGGCTTCCCACCTTAATTCAAGTAGTTCTCTTTTCCCAAGTTTTTAAGTCAAAAATGAAAATACCTCGTATATAGTGTTTTGCGAGAACCATTTACGAGGCAGTTCATCGTACGAACCATATTAAATAATCGGAAACCAGTAATCTTAAAAACTAACTGACATGAATTTTAGAAAAGCATTAACTCACATTTTTTCGAAAATAATGAAAGGAAGCTTCTACTTGAAAACCGCAGCTTTTATATAGTTTAAAAGCTCTCTCATTGAGACTGTCTACTTCAATCATTATATTTTCTATTCCCTTGCTATTTAATTCGTTTATAATTAACATTATTAACTCTCTCCCAAAACCTTTTCCTTGGTATTTTGGTGATACACCAACTCCAAATATAGATGCTTCATTATTTTCCAAACTAACAGAACCGATACCAATTCGTTTTCCCTCTAACTTTGCAACATATTGGATTCGGTTATTCGCTTCAAGTGTTTTCGTTATTATGCTTTTAGCAACCTCAAAGTCATCATTAAATATTTCCTGACTTAAGCTAATAATTCCATCCAAATCATTTTGTTCTGCCTTTTGCAAACTGATATTCGGAGCATTTTTTAACTTCATTTCACTTGAAGAACTATTGTATCTTAAAGAATACTCTGTGAAGTCTAGCTCTGCATTTAACTTTTTTATTGTTTCTAATCCATCATTAGATTCCGGTTCACAGATAAACATTAAATACGGTATATGATATTTTTTCACTTCTTCTATAGCTTCTTCAAGCAATCTTTTAAAATACCCTTTTCTTCGATATTCAGGCAACGTATATGCTGAAATTTCTGCTTCCTCGTTCATCGGAATAAACATCGTTAGCAAGCTCACTAACCTATTATCCTTGTAAAGTAAGAATATGCTTTTTATGTCTTGATGAAAATTCATCGATGTATCAAGATATAAATTTCCATTTACCCCATCATGGTTCTTACATATTCCTTCAACTTCTCTTATTTCTTTGCTGACTTTTTCGTTAAAATTAGTAAGTTTTCTAATCTCCAATGTGAATTCCCCCATCTTCCTTATTTTCAATATGAAAATACACTTAGTAAAATCAAGTTCGTTATGTCCCCTGTTCTTGCTAATGATAACAAAATACTCTTTCTATTCATAATGGTTTTTTAGTGTAAATGACCTCGCAGCAAATGAGTGTTTTGTAGATTTATTCTCGGTTATTACTTTTGACATTTTGTTACTACTTAATAATTCACCATACTTTGACGAAAAGCATGCTAATCAAATAAGATGAATCTAGAAACTAACCAATGATAGGGTGTTCAAAGTGAAAATATTATTAGTTGAAGATGATAAAACGATTGCCTCAGGCTTGGACTATTCATTACAGGCGGATGGGTATGAGACAGTCATTTGTTATAATGCTGAGTCAGCGAAATCCGTTATAAAAGAAAGGTTAACAGAAATTGATTTATGCTTATTTGATTTATCATTGCCAGATGGCAGTGGATATGAATTGTGTGAAATCGTTAAAAATCGCAGCGATAAGCCCGTTATTTTCCTCACAGCATTAGATGATGAAGTAAATGTTGTTATGGGACTTGATATGGGGGCAGATGATTATATTACGAAGCCATTTCGGATTCGTGAGCTTATCTCTCGAATTAAGTCTGTTTTTAGAAGATATGATAAACAGCAACAAACGAAACAGAAAACAGTAATTGAAATCGAAAATGTTCGAATTAATACGTTGGAAGGGAAAGTGTATAAAAATGGAGAGGAAATGCTGCTTACTGCCTTAGAATATCGGCTGTTTTTGATTTTTGCCAATCATATTGGACAAGTATTGACGAGAAATCAGCTTTTGGAGCGTATTTGGGACGTCGCTGGAGAATTTGTTAATGATAATACGCTCACCGTTTACATCAAACGGCTACGTGAAAAGCTTGAGGATAACCCGCGTAATCCAAAGATAATCAAAACGGTTCGTGGCTTAGGTTACAAAGTTGGTGATTCATGATGCTTCGTAATCGCGAAATCCAATTATTTTTATTGCTCCAACTTATCATTAGCCTTGCAGCAACGGTTATAACGGCTATCTTTTTCCCTATCCAAGCAGCCTTTATTCTATTTATAACAGCTGCAGCTTTAATGCTCGTATCGTTTTATTTTACGAAATGGCGATACCAAGAGATTGAGAAGCTTTCAAGCTATTTACGCAAAATAACGAATGGCGATTATAGCCTTGATATTCGTGATAATGCTGAAGGTGAATTAAGCATTTTAAAAAATGATATTTTTAAGGTGACCCTCATGCTTTCTGAGCAAAGCTCTTATTTGCAACAGGACAAGGTTCGGTTAACAGATGCCATTTCAGACATTTCCCATCAGCTAAAAACCCCATTAACATCGATGGTTGTCATGGCTGACTTATTAAGCAGTCCTAATCTTGATCCAGCAAAACGGAAGGAATTTACACACAATATCCAAGTACAATTGGAAAGAATTGAGTGGCTTGTCTCCTCTTTATTAAAGATCGCCAAAATCGATGCAGACATCGTTCAATTTAAAAAGGAGAAGGTTTCTGCTAACATTTTGGTGCAAAATGCGTTGCAGGCTGTTCTTATTCCGATGGATATTAAACAGCTGTCGTTAAAGATAATCGGTGATGAAACAGTCACATTTCAAGTTGATTTGAATTGGACCGTAGAAGCACTAATTAATATTTTGAAAAACTGTATTGAGCATACTGATGAAGGCGGAGCAATCTCAATCTCGTTTGGAGAAAATGCCCTCTATACCGAATTAACGATTGAGGATACAGGGAAAGGAATCGCAAAGGAAGACCTCCCTTATATTTTCAAACGATTTTATAAAGGAAAGAATGCTGGAGAGGAAAGCGTCGGAATCGGACTCGCCTTATCTTATAGCATCATTAAAAATCAACAAGGTGATATTGAGGTAAAAAGTGAAATCGGAAAAGGAACAACCTTTCGAATTAAGTTTTACAAACAGGTCATTTAATCACTTCCGCATCTCGCAGAAGTCTCGCACTTACGCTCCAATCGCAATATTTTAGAAATGATTCTTGTAATAAAAGCAAAGGTGACTAAATTGTCACTTAAGAGTCACTCAATCGTCATTTTAGGCAGATATACTATAGTCACAAACAATATGGAGGTAATGAAATGAATATATTACAAATAGAAAATCTGTCTAAAGTGTATGGCAAGGGAGAAACGGCTGTTAAGGCATTAGATAATGTTTCATTCTCTGTAAAAAAGGGAGAATTCGTCGTCATCATCGGTCCATCCGGATCAGGTAAATCAACCTTGCTTCATTTACTCGGTGGTGTTGATCGCCCTACAAGTGGCAAGGTGTTCATTGATAATACAGATTTATACAATCTAAACGAAACACAGCTTGCGATTTTTCGAAGAAGACAAATTGGCTTAATTTATCAGTTCTATAACCTTATTCCGATTTTAACGGTTGAAGAAAATATCACTTTGCCTTTGCTATTGGATGAACATGAGGTTGATAAGAAGCAATTTAACGAGGTTGTTGAAAAGCTAGGTTTAACGCACCGCCTCGGTCATTTACCGAATCAGCTATCAGGTGGTCAGCAGCAGCGTGTATCAATCGGACGAGCGTTGATAAGCAATCCCGCGATTATGCTTGCAGATGAACCTACTGGTAATTTAGACAGTAAAAATAGCGAAGAGATTATGGAGCTATTAAAAATGTTTAACAAAACATTTAATCAAACACTTATCGTCATCACCCATGATGAGCGTATTGCACTGCAAGCCGATCGCGTCATTTCAATTGAAGATGGAAGAATCGCTAAGGACGAGGTGATTCGTTCATGAACATCGTCAATAAATTAACAGCTAGACATTTAAGAAAAAATAAGAGACGGACACTTATCACAATTATCGGTGTTATCATTTCCGTTGCCATGATTATGGCTGTTTCAACCTTAGGGGTTTCCTTTTTAGATTTAATGAAAAGACAAACAATAGCAGATACCGGTGAATGGCATGTTCAGTATAAAAATATTACGAAGGAACAGCTTGGAGCGATTGCGAAAGATGAATCGACAGACAAATTAGTCATTGCAAACGACCGTGGTTATTCACCTATACAAGGGTCGGAAAATCGAAACAAACCTTATATCTTTATAAAAGAATTTAACAAACAAGGCTATAAGCAGTTTCCGGTTGAATTAAGCAAGGGACGTCTTCCAAAGGCAGCAAATGAAGTCGTCATTTCAGAGGAATTGATCAAAGACGCTAAACTTGATTACAATCTAGGTGATAAACTAACGGTTGAAATTGGCCAAAGGATACTTGAAGGTGCAGAGGCCCCATTTGGTCAAAATGATCCTTTACAACAGCTTGAGGACGGGACAAATGAAACATTACAAATTGAAGAAACGAACAGCTTTACAATTGTAGGGATTATGAAACGTCCTGTATGGGAGCAAACCTGGTCACCAGGTTATACTGTCATAAACTATATCGATTCTACTTTATTAACTGAAAATGATCGTTTTGATGCGATTGTCGCGGTAAATAAAGTGAACGGCTCACTCTATAGTAAGGTCAACAAAATTAAAAAGGAAAACGACATCGACAAGGTTGAATATAATGAGGAATTATTGCGTTATTACGGTGTAACAGATAATGATAGTTTGAGATTGACATTATTTTCGCTCGCTGGAATTATTATGGTCGTTATTATCGTTGGCTCCGTCGCCTTAATTTATAACGCGTTTGCGATAAGCGTTTCTGAACGTGCGCGACATTTAGGAATGCTTTCAAGTGTTGGTGCGACGAAAAAGCAAAAACGCAACTCTGTCTTTTTTGAAGGATTTCTTATTGGCATCATTAGTATCCCAATCGGTGTTATTGCTGGAGTTGGCGGAATAGCTGCTACATTTTGGTTTATTAACAAATATCTACATGGTGCATTAGGGGAAAGTTCTGAGAAGCTAGCAGTCATTGTTACACCTCTATCTTTACTTATTGCTTGTCTCATCTCCATCCTAACAATCTTTATCTCAACGTATATGCCAGCTCGAAAGGCATCAAAAATTTCGGCAATCGATGCGATTCGTCAAACACAAGATATAAAATTAACGGGAAAAACCGTTAAAACTTCAAAGCTCGTGCGTAAAATATTCGGAATCGAGGCAGAAATTGGTTTAAAAAATGTTAAGCGAAATAAAAAGCGCTACAAAGTAACTGTATTCTCGCTCGTTATCAGCATTATTCTTTATTTATCTGTTTCGTTTTTTACAAATAGCATCAGCAAGTCAGCAGAGCTATCACAGGATGGAGTTAATTTTGATATTTCAGTATCTAGTAGCGACATGTCACCTCTTGATTTAGAACCGTTCACACATCTAAAGAATGTAACAGAGACTAGCATTCAAACGAGAATTCAGCTTAATGCAGCAATTCCTGAAGATGCACTTCCTGATTTGTTAGTTGAAAAAATTAAAGAAGAAGACCTACAAATCGAAGACGGTAAATATGAGTATTATGTAAATTTGTATGGTCTAGATGATTCATCCTTCCGTACTTATGCAGATGTGGTAGGAGCGGATGTAAAGAGTTTTACAGCTTCAAATCAACCTACAGCGATTATAATCGATAAAACATCCTATCAGGATTATGAATTAGGTAAATTTATTGAAACAAAAGCAATTCTTCACGCAAAACCTGGTGATAAAATTGAGCTTGTTTTAAAAAACTATGAAACGATGGAGCATGTTGCATTACCTGAACTAAAAATTGGTGTATTAACAGACGAGGTTCCAATGGGAGTAACACCCGCAGGTCTAGGAGGGTTAAATATCATCGTTCCGCAAAAAACGATGGATCAGCTAATTAATGGTAATGCAGAAGTAAAAGAAATGGTCGAGCATTATCTATTCTTGAATAGTTCTGACCCGATCGCGACACAAAAAGAGATTGAAGATGCCACCTCTTCAAATGTCTATGTATACAATGTCTTTAAAGCAAAGCAAAATGAACAGCAGCTTATTATGTTTTTATCTGTGTTTACGTTCGGCTTTATTGCCTTAATCTCTTTAATCTCAATCGCAAACATTTTCAATACCATTTCAACAAGTATTTCCTTACGAAAAAGAGAATTTGCGATGTTAAAATCAGTTGGTCTGACACCAAAAGGCTTCAATAAAATGATTTATTACGAAAGTATTTTTTATGGTGTTAAGGCTTTACTGTACGGGCTTCCGATAAGTGGAGTTGTCATGTTCCTTATGTATTGGTCATTACAAAATACGTTTGAATATGGCTTCAGCCTCCCATGGATGAATGTCCTATTCGTCATTGTAGCGATATTTATCATCGTTAGCTCTGCAATGCTTTATTCGATTCAAAAGATTAAAAAGGAAAATATTATTGATGGGTTAATTCAGGAGAATATTTAATAATGTAAACAACCCCCGATTCAAAACTGTGATTTGGATCGGGGGTTTCCTGTGTAGATTAGCATTTTAATAGTACGACATATCAAATAGCGATTTATATAAAACAACAACCTATTTATTTTTTATTTTGCTCCTGCTCTTAATAGCATACTTTCAATTTCTTTAAAGCCTTTCTCACGTGCATGCTGTAAAGGAGTCACCTTATCATTGTCTGGAATGTTCACATCTGCCCCATGATCTATCAGCAACTGCACTGTTTCCTGCTGCCTTTTTCCTCCATCATTCAAAATAATCGCTTCTAATAGAGCTGTCCACCCTAGATGATTGACATGATTGACATCAATTTTTGTACTGGTGAGAAGCTCCTGAATGACGTCGACATATCCATGCTCTGAGGCAGGGATTAAAGCTGTTCCTCCATACCTATTCGTTATTGTTGGGTCTGCCCCTGCTTCAATAGTAAGCTTTAAAATTTCTATATATCCTTCTGCTCCAGCATAGAGGAAGGGATTGTTTTTCATATCATCCTGGATGTTTACACCTGCTCCAGCCTCGATAAGAACTTTTGCCGTTTTCACATCATTGTTATAAGTCGCAATCATCGTCGCTGTCCGTCCTTGTGAGTCCTGTGCGTTAATATTTGCTCCTTTTTCAAGGAGTTTGCCTATCGTATCTGCTTCTCCATCCTCTGCAGCTTGAAGCAGCTGGTTATTTAATTCTTCTCCCACGTTTACTTCCTCCTTCCCTTGTTTTTTCGGTTCGCTACTTATGTTAGAAATACACCCTTGAAGCAAGAGTACAAAGATAAATGCCATCATCCACTTCCACATAAATGATTCGCCTCAATTCAAATATTTTGTTACTCTCCCATATTCATTGCCTTCCAAAGAGTAAAAGAATTCTTTTCTCCATGATTCTTATCTAGCCTTATTAATTTTATATCTCGTTGTTCCTTTGGAAGAGCAATTTGCTCATAAACGTATTTCGTTCCTAAGCCTATTTCCTCTTCCTCCTGTGCAGTATAGGAATAATAAACACATTTAAGGTTCGCCCAGTAAATCGCACTTAAGCACATCGGGCACGGCTCCCCGCTTGCATATATTTCACAGTCGGAAAGGTCAGATGTACCAAGGGTGAGACTAGCCTGACGAATTGCTAGAAGTTCAGCATGTGCAGTAGGGTCGTGTGTTTCAAAAACATTGTTTACTCCCTTTGCAACAATCTCCCCATCCTTCACAATCACTGCACCGAATGGTTTCCCCTTTTTGTTTTTCGTATTGTCGTAAGCTAGCTCAATTGCGAGTTTCATAAATTGTTCGTGATTCATTACATAACACTCCTTGAAAAGATAATGAAGGAAAATTCCTCCTAAAAAAGCTTCACAGTATAGGCTGCTGCGAAAAATTCCATTTCATTTAAAATCATGGTACCTTAGAATTTAGTATATGAAAAATATTAAAAAAATTAGTTTTACTTAAGTTTTTCATATAGGGAGGTATTTTTTCACTAATGGATATTAGACAACTGCGATATTTCATAGCAATTGTAGAAGAAAGAAAAATATCTGCTGCCGCTGAAAGACTTCATCTTTCCCAGCCACCGTTAAGCCAGCAGCTAAAATCAATGGAGGATGAGCTTGATACAAAATTAGTAGAAAGAAATGGGAAGTTTTTAGGAGTGACAGAAGCAGGAAAAGCCTTATATAAGTATGCACTGCAAATGACTCAGTTAATGGAAGAAGCGAAAATCGAAGTTAAGGAGGTCGGTAGTGGGGAAAGCGGAAAACTGACGATAGGAATCAATACGTTTTCAGTAGCAGGCTTACCAGGATTACTTCAGCAATTCCACAAAAAGCATCCTAAGATTACTTATAAAATTCATCAAAATGAGTCTTCCCAGCTTTGTCAATTAGTGAGAGACCGAATTGTTGAACTAGCGATTATCCGCTTACCGCTCGAGTTAAATGATTTTTCCGTGTTCCATCTTCAAACAGAACCTTTTTACTATATTACTTCACAAAAAAAGCAACCTTTTCATCAACAGGTTACACTTGCTGACATTGAATACCACCCGTTGATATTACCGAGCACAGAAGGACTGGGCGTTCACTATATGATTTTAGAGGCATTTTCGAAAGCACAGCTAAAGCCAAACATTATTGCCGAATGCTCTGATATTTCCCTATTATTAGATTTAGTAGCAAGTAATTTAGGAGGAGCAATTGTTCCCGAAACTGTCATAAACCAATACAAATGCGACAATATTCACGCATCAAAAATTACGGAAACAGAGCTATCTGCATCAACGGCTTTAATATCGCTAAAAAATCATTATTTATCGAAGGCTGCAGAGAACTTTACTAGTTTATTAACGGAGTACGTCTTTAAGAAAACTAGGAATTAGTGATTATTTAAATAACCAAAAAAGACGTGCATCAAATGAGCACGCCTTTTTTTGATTACTTCATATTAATTTGAAACAGTCTTTCTTCTCTTTACGAAGTATAAAACTCCTCCAGCTAGAACGAACATGAATCCCGCAAGAATGATGTTAAAGTTGTCCGTTGCTGTATTCGGAAGTACATGATCAGCTTGAGATGGAGTCGAAGTTGAATTTGGTTCGCCGTCGAATACAGCATACGTACTGAAGTGATCAGTATATGCTGAGACTTCACCATTTTTGTATTCTCCGCCGATTAGTTCCCATTTTCCTTCCGCTTCATTCCAATAGTAAACTTTTACATTGTTAGGTTTTTTAAATTGTTTCGAATCAACCTTGAATGTAAGTTTAACTTTTTCATTGAATTCATGATACGCTTTGCCGTCAGCTTCAATTGTAAAATCGTATGCAACTAGTGAACCTTTCGCTTCCATTTTCTCGATTTTAATATTTAGATTATCTGCTAATGGAAGGATAGAAGCAGGAATTTGTACGTCGACATTTCCATTTGTTACAACAATTGTTGCATTAGCATCTTTTAAAGCTTGAATTTGGTCTTTAGTAAGTGTTAAAGTTGCATTTATTTTATTGTCAACTTCAATTACAACTATACCTTCTTCTTCAAGATTTTTAAGTGCATCATCACTAATTGTGTACTTGTTGCCTTTCTTAGCTGCAGGCACTTTAATTTCTTTTGCCTTATTTGAATTACCTGGTTTTTCATTTGGCTTATTACCTGGGTTTTCACCCGGTTTATTTCCTGGGTTTTCACCCGGTTTATTTCCTGGGTTTTCACCCGGCTTATTTCCTGGGTTTTCGCCCGGCTTATTTCCTGGGTTTTCGCCCGGTTTATTTCCTGGGTTTTCGCCCGGCTTATTTCCTGGGTTTTCACCCGGTTTATTTCCTGGGTTTTCACCTGGGTTTTCACCTGGGTTTTCGCCTGGGTTTTCACCTGGGTTTTCGCCTGGGTTTTCACCTGGGTTTTCGCCTGGGTTTTCGCCTGGGTTTTCACCTGGGTTTTCACCTGGGTTTTCGCCTGGGTTTTCACCTGGGTTTTCACCTGGGTTTTCACCTGGGTTTTCACCTGGGTTTTCACCTGGTTGATCATTTACATCGACAATTCGGCCTTCTACTTCTGTTGGGATCTTTTCTAGGCTTACTA
>JAPSLL010000033.1 GCA_031180805.1 Bacillus sp. (in: firmicutes) | reverse complement strand
AGGGTCTATCCATTGATAGACCCTATTCTTTCTTTTTATACTTGTGCAGCTTCTTTCGAAAGCTCAAACGTACTATGTAGAGCATCGACTGCTGTAACCATTTGTTCTCCTAAAATGACAGTTGATACCTTAATTTCAGAGGTACTAACCATTTTTACATCAATTCCATTATCAGCTAAAACTGAAAACATCCGAGCAGCAACTCCTGGATTTGACACCATACCTGATCCTACAATTGAGACTTTTGCAAGATTGGATTCAGATTCAATTTTTTCATATTTCAAACTGCTCTTTTCTTGCTCAAGAATTGAAATCGTCTCGTCAAGATCACTTGTTTTTATTGAAAAGGAGATGGTTGTTTTTTTATCATTCGTTGTGCTCTGAATAATAATATCAACATTTAAACCGTGACTTGCCAATGTTGAAAAAATTGTAGAAAGTGTAGTTAATTCATTCGGAAGTCCTATAACCGATACTCTTGTGACCTGATCCTCAAATGCAATTCCCTTTACGATTAAGTTTTCCTCCATGCTCGTTTCCTCCTCAACTATTGTTCCTCTTTCATCCTCCATACTTGAACGTACTTCTAAAGGTATTTTATAATTTTTTGCAAATTCTACTGCACGTGGATGAAGTACACCTGCACCTAAATTAGCTAATTCTAACATTTCATCATATGATATTGCCGCTAATTTCCGTGCATTTTTCACTACTCTAGGGTCAGTAGTAAATACTCCTGTTACATCCGTATAAATATCACATTTATCTGCTTCTAAAGCAGCAGCTAAAGCTACTGCAGTTGTATCAGAACCACCTCTTCCAAGCGTCGTAATCTGGCCATCCTTTGTAGCTCCTTGAAATCCAGCGACAACAACGATTTTTCCTCTATCTAATTCTGTTTTTATTTTTTCCGGATTAATATTTGTAATTCTTGCATTCCCATGCTGTTCTTCTGTTTCAATACCTGCCTGCCATCCAGTATATGAAATTGCTTCATATCCCTTTTCTATTAAGGCTAATGCTAGAAGTGATATCGTTACTTGTTCTCCTGTCGTAAGGAGCATATCCAATTCTCTTTTACTTGGTTTTGATGTTATTTTTCCTGCTAAATCAACTAATTGATCTGTTGACTTTCCCATTGCAGATACAACAACAACCACTTGATTTCCTTTTTGTTTTTCTTGAATTACACGATTAGCAACATGCATTATTCTTTCAGCAGATCCAACAGATGTTCCACCGAATTTTTGTACAATGATTCCCAACACAATCTCACCCTTCATTGATTATTCAAATGATCAGTCATGTATGATAGAAGGCATAAAAGCTACTACTAACCGTTTACTCATTTTCTAAAAAAGCAACAAAAACAAAAAGGCAATGAGATATTAATATCCCATTGCCATACAAAACGAAAATAATAAACTTCGCTTTCACAATGAGATAGCTCTCCAAGAAATTACATTTTCTTGACAGTTTTACATCTGTTAAATGTAAAACCAGCCATTATAGCAATGGTACTATAACAGCTTCGGCAAAATTCCCTTTCACCAGCTTTCATTGGAGACCATCCTCCTCAAACTGGCTACTCTTGAATTTCGCACCTCTACCTTCATTCAATAAATAACGATCATACTATGAAATTACTAACAAGATTATCAAACTTTAATGAAAAGCGCAAGCACTTTAGCAATACCACAAAAATTTCAATCTATTTATCACTCAAATGCTCAAAGATTTGCTTTGCAATATTCTCAGGCATCCCAGCTTCTTTGAATTGTTCAATATCTGCTTCTTTCATCTTTTTCAATGACCCAAAATGCTTAAGAAGCATTTTTTTCCGCTGTGCACCGACACCAGGAATATCATCCAAAATAGATTGAAAGGCACTTTTCCCGCGAAGCTGTCTATGAAAGGTAATCGCAAACCGATGAACCTCGTCTTGAATTCTTTGCAATAAATAAAATTCTTGACTGTTCCTAGCAAGGGGAATAAATTCAGGAGGTGAGCCGATTATTAGTTCTGAAGTTCTATGTTTATCATCCTTCACAAGACCTGCGATTGGAATGTCTAGACCTAACTCATTTCCCAGGACATCCTGTGCTGCAGCTAAATGCCCTTTACCACCATCTATAATAATTAAATCTGGAAGTGGTAAATCCTCCTTTAATACACGACTATATCTTCGTCGTACAACCTCTCTCATTGATTCATAATCATCCGGTCCTTTTACACCTTTGATTTTATATTTACGGTAATATTTTTTTGCAGGCTTACCATCTTCAAATACAACCATCGCCGATACTGGATCTGTTCCTTGAATATTTGAATTATCAAACGCCTCTATTCGGTGAGGTGTATGGATGCCTAGTTTATCTCCAAGGTTTTCAACAGCTTTAACGGTACGTTCCTCATCTCTTTCAATCAGAGAAAATTTTTCCTGCAAGGCAATTTTGGCATTTTTGTGTGCTAGTAATATTAAATCCTTCTTTTTACCGCGTTTTGGCTGAAGAGCTAATACATCTAACAGCTGTTCAACTAATTTAATTTCAACGCTATCAGGTAGTAAAATCTCTTTTGGTAAAAAATGATTTGCTTTTGAGTAAAATTGCCCGATAAAAGTTAAAAATTCTTGTTCTGGGCTATCATAAATTGGAAACATTGACACATCACGTTCAATTAATTTCCCTTGTCTAATAAAAAATACTTGAACACACATCCATCCTTTATCATAAGCATACCCAAAAACATCTCTATCAACAAAATCATTCATTGTCATTTTTTGTTTTTCCATCGTTGCTTCAATGTGAATAATTTGATCTCGATACTCCTGTGCGCGTTCAAATTCTAATTGCTCTGCAGCCGTAGTCATTTTCTCCTGAAGCTCTTCTTTTATCTTTTTATATCCACCATTTAAAAATTTAGCAATTTCCTCAACCATTTCTCGATTCGTTTCTTCTGATATATCATTTACACATGGAGCAAGGCATTGGCCCATATGATAATATAGACATACCCGATCTGGCATTGTTGAACATTTACGAAGAGGGTATAACCGGTCCAATAATTTAATTGTTTCTCTCGCTGATTGTACATTTGGGTAAGGACCAAAGTACTTTCCTTTATCCTTTTTCACTTGTCTCGTTGCAATTAACCTAGGATGACGTTCATTTGTTATTTTAATAAACGGATATGTTTTGTCATCCTTTAGCATTACATTATATTTTGGATCATATTTTTTTATAAGATTCAATTCTAAAATTAATGCTTCAATATTTGAGGACGTTACAATGTATTCAAAATCAACAATCTCATTCACTAAACGAAGTGTTTTTCCGTCATGTGATCCTGTAAAATACGAACGAACACGATTTTTTAATACTTTTGCCTTACCTACATAAATGACCGTACCTTGGCGATCTTTCATGATATAGCATCCTGGTTGATCAGGAAGAAGTGCAAGCTTTTCCTTTATATGATCAATCATAGCAAACACTCCTTTTTTCAAATTTTATAGACGTTAATCCGCAAACATAATCGTATTAGATTAAATTATATTGGCGGATTACAGTCCATAACCAAAAAAACACCTCTTTATCGTATCAGATTTCGCTCATTTCAGCTATGTTAACTATACGTAATGAATGCAAAGTTTTCCTTTAAGCAGATTAAAAAAAGGACTGACAAATGTCAATCCAATTTTTTTAAACATGTTTATTTAAAACATCAGCCAATGCTTCTTTTGGTTGATAGCCTACAGCTTTATCAACAACTTCTCCATCTTTTAATACAAGTAGTGTTGGAATACTCATTACACCGTATTTACCTGCTGTTTCTTGGTTTTCATCAACATCAACTTTTACAATTTTCACTTTATCTCCCATATCAGAATCAAGCTCTTCTAATACTGGAGCAATCATTTTACAAGGTCCGCACCATGGTGCCCAAAAGTCAACTAGTACAACACCTTCGCTTGTTTCATTTGTAAATGTTTCATCTGTAACATGTGTTATTGCCATTGTAATTCCTCCTAAAATTGTGGGGTAAATATGATTAAAGTATAGCATCGACTTTAAAAGTTAGCTATCATTTTGCTTCAAATCTATTTTCCCCTATGTTTCCAGTTCAAAACATGAATTTCATCATTATTAGTTTTTTAATTTTGATTTTAGACTTTTAACTATTTACATTTAACTTTAATGCCTTAATTTCTTCCGTTAATAATGGTACAACCTCAAATAAATCACCAACAATGCCATAATCAGCCACATTAAAAATATTTGCCTCTGGATCTTTATTGATTGCGACAATAACTTTTGAATTTGACATTCCAGCTAAATGTTGTATTGCCCCGGAAATTCCACAAGCAATATACAGATCAGGTGTCACAACCTTACCTGTTTGACCTATTTGCAATGAATAGTCACAATAATTAGCATCACATGCCCCGCGCGATGCACCTACAGCACCACCAAGGACATTAGCCAATTCTTTTAGTGGTTCAAATCCTTCTTCACTTTTCACTCCTCGACCACCAGCGATAATCACTTTTGCTTCCGATAAGTCAACACCCTCAGTTGCTTTTCGAACAACCTCTTTTACAATTGTCCGTAAATCTTTAATTTCTACCGATAGTGAATGAATTTCACCTGTCCTTGTATCATCCTTACGTAACGGATTAATATTATTTGGGCGGATTGTCGCAAAGATAAGTCCATCTGTTATAATTTGCTTTTCAAAGGCTTTACCTGAATAAATCGGTCTTGAAAAAATAACATTTCCACCTGTTATTTCAATCGCAGTTACATCAGAAATTAATCCTAATTGTAGCTTTGCAGCAATTTTTGGTGATAAATCCTTACCCAATGCTGTATGACCTATAATAATTGCTTCCGGATTTTCCTCCTTTATTGTTGCTAATAAAGCTTGTGCATATCCATCTGGAGTATAGGTAGATAAATTTGCGTCTTCTACTGTTATGACACGATCTGCCCCATAATGAATTAACTCACTTGCTAATGATGAAATGTTCTCTCCAATTAATACACTAACAACCTCTCCGCCTTCTGAAATCTCCTTCCCCGCAGCGATGACCTCATAAGAAACATTACGCAATACCTGTTCACGTGTCTCTGCCAAAACAAGAATTTTTCTCGCCATCATTATTCCCCCTATTCATGTTATCCCGTAAACTGTTAAGCCTAGTTATATAACTTTTGCTTCGTTATGAAGAAGTGAAATTAATTCAGTAACTTGTTCATTTAATTCCCCTTCAAGTATTCTTCCTGCCTCCCTTTTAGCCGGTAAATATATCTCAATCGTTTTAGTCTTTGCTGCAATCTCATCTTCATCAAGATTTAAATCGTCAATTTCAAGCTCATCTAAAGGCTTCTTTTTAGCTTTCATAATCCCAGGTAAAGATGGATACCTCGGCTCATTTAACCCTTGTTGTGCAGTTACTAATAACGGTAATGTCGTTTCAATAACCTCCGAATCCCCTTCTACATCACGTACAATCGTTGCAGTATTTCCACTAACTTCAAGCTTCGTAATTGTTGTCACATATGGTATCGTTAATAATTCTGCTAAACGTGGTCCTACCTGACCAGATCCTCCATCAATCGCAACATTTCCTCCCAAAATAATATCAAAATCAACATCTTTAAAGTACTCTGCAAGTATTCGAGATGTCGTATAAGCATCACACGCTTCGATATCATCCTCAATATTTATCAGCACTGCCTTGTCACAGCCCATTGCTAATGCTGTACGTAATTGTTTTTCAGATTCATCATTTCCAATCGTTATGACCGTTACCTCTCCACCATGGTTATCCCGTAATTTTAGCGCTTCCTCTATTGCGTATTCATCATATGGGTTTATAATAAATTCAGCATCATCTTCAACGATTTGACCATTCTGTAAAACAATCTTTTCTTCTGTATCAAATGTTCTTTTCATAAGTACGAAAATATTCATTACCCATTCCCCCATTGTTTAATTGTAAACCTTAAACTTTACTTACCATTCACCAAGCCCTTGATTACGTCATTTATTCCCCTGTAAATTTCGGCTCTCTTTTCTCAATAAATGCTGATATTCCTTCTTTTGCATCAGAACTACCGAATACATCTCCAAAAGCAATTGCTTCTTTTTCATACCCTTCTTGATCTGATTTTGAATTAGCTTCATTAAGAAGTGAGAGAACTGCACTAACTGTTTTTGGACTTTTTGCTGCAAATTTAGCAGCTAAACGTTTTGCTTCATTCAAAAGAATTTCCTCAGGATAAGAGTGATTTGCCAATCCGATCATTACTGCTTCTTCACCAGTAATAGGCTCACTAGTTAGCATCATTTCTAATGCCCGTCCATTCCCAATATATTTTGGAAGTCTCTGAGTCCCACCAAATCCCGGAATAATCCCGAGCTGTAATTCAGGAAGTCCTAATTTTGCATCATTTGAGACAAGTCGAAGATGACATGCCATCGCTAACTCAAGCCCTCCACCTAAAGCGGCACCGTGTATTGCAGCTATGACTGGCTTTCGCAACGATTCAATCTTCTCAAAAACGCTTTGCCCATTTTTGGATAATATCGAAAAATTACCCTCAGAGGAAAAGTGAACAAATTCTTTTATATCTGCTCCTGCTGAAAAGATTTTTCCTTTGCCATGAAGTACTACTACCCTAACATCATCATCATATTCAAGCTCGTCAATGAGCATTGATAATTCCTTTAAAACATCTGAAGACAAAGCATTTGCTGGCTGATGATTGATTTCAATCATTGCAATGTTTTCATTTTTCTTTAGGTTTAAGTAATTCATGATACCCTCCATCTAAATCGGCTAGTTTATAATCTAATGTATGACAGGAAGAAAAAGAAATGTACATAGATTAAGACCGCTAATCGTTAATTTGATTTGGCAAAACCGTTTATAAGTAATTGATGAACCTTTTGCGTCTGTTCTGATAAATGATATTTTTGTTCATTCATAACCCAAGTCGTAACGATTTCATCGATCGTACCGAATATCATTTGCCTTGCTAATCTAGTATCAATTTCATCTCTAAATTCACCAGTTTCGATACCTGTGCGGATAATCTTATCCACAACATTTAAATAACCTTTAAGTACCTCGTTAATTCTAAGTCTTAATTCCTTATTAGATTGTCTAAGCTCGAGTTGTGTCACAATCGCTAAATGATGATCTGCTGCTAATAATGAGAAGTGTGTTTTTATGAGCTTATAAAGTTTTTCTGCTGCTGTCTCAACGGATTTTATTTCAACCTCTATTTTTTCAATAAATTCCCCCATTTTTTCTTGAAAAAGGGAAACGAGGATATCCTCCTTGTTCTTAAAATACAAGTAGATTGTTCCATCGGCTACTCCTGCTTGCTTTGCTATTTTAGAAACCTGTGCTTGGTGATAGCCATTTTCCGCTATCACAATGACTGCTGCATCGATTATTTGTTTATATTTAGGTTTTTTCTGTTTCAACGTAATACTCCCCTTTTTCCATGCAATGACTTATTCTAATATTTTCTAACCAAGATTTTCTACTAAGCTTACATAAAATGAATGAGCAATCATTCATAAGTTAATATTAGTTTTTCAAGCCCATTTCTGTCAAGTATCTTTAATTATTTATCCTATAAAGTATTTGAATAGTAGGAATAGAAGACAATCCGTCCCCTATTCCACATTTAAAAATGCCAATGCAACATTCATCGTTTCATTTAATTTGCGTTTTTTAGTTTTTCTTTCTCTTCCTCAATAAGAGCACGCCTTAATATTTTTCCGACCGCTGTTTTTGGTAGTTCATTTCTAAATTCATAAATATGCGGTACCTTATATGCTGCCAAATGTTTTCTCGCATACTCGTTAAACTCTTCAGCAGTTGCTGTTACCCCTTCTTTTAGAACAATGTATGCTTTTACAGTCTCACCCCGATAAGGATCTGGAATTCCAGCTACAACTACCTCTTGGACCTTATCATGTTCATATAACACTTCTTCAATCTCTCGAGGATAAATATTATATCCACTTGCAATAATCATATCTTTTTTCCTGTCTACAATATAAAAATAACCCTCCTCATCCATATAGCCAATATCACCTGTATATAGCCAGCCATCTCGTAAAGCTGCTTCAGTTTCCTCAAGTCGATTCCAATACCCCTTCATTACTTGCGGTCCCTTAACGAGTAATTCTCCAAGCTCATTAGGTTCTGCTCTCCCACCTGATTCATACGAAATAATAATTGCATCTGTACTCGGCCACGGCACACCGATACTTCCTGTTTTTCTATTACTCCATAAAAAATTTGCATGAGTAACTGGTGAAGCTTCTGATAAACCGTATCCTTCTACAAGTCTACCTCCTGTAATTCCCTCAAATTGCTCTTGAACTTCTACAGGTAAAGCCGCAGATCCGCTAATACAGCCATCAATTGATGATAAATCATATTCTTTTAATTCAGGGTGATTTAATAAAGATATATAAATCGTTGGTGCACCAGGAAAAAGGGTTGGCTTTAATTTTTGGATTGTTTTTAACGTATCTGTCGGATTATACTTCGGCAGTAAAATCATTTTAAATGCTTGCATGATGGATAAATTCATAACTGCAGTCATCCCATAAACATGAAAAAATGGAATAATCCCTAATACAGACTCTTCGCCTTTTTTACACTTATACATCCAAGCAGCACACATTTGTGTATTTGCAACAAGATTTTCATGTGTAAGCATGACGCCCTTCGGAAAGCCTGTTGTTCCCCCTGTATATTGGAGGATCGCTATATCCTCCTTTGGATTAATATCCGGAATTGTGACGTTAGGTAATGCAGTTAGCATAATTTTTTTGAATAAATGTGTATCTCCTTGATGTTCAACTTTTACTACTACTTGCTTTTCTTTCTTTTGTACAAGTGGATAAAGCAAATTTTTTGGGAATGGCAAATAATCCTTAATACCTGTAACAATGATATGCTTCAGATTTGTTAACGCTTTCATTTTAGATACCCTAGGATACAATAAATCAAGCGTAATGATATATGTTGAGCCACTATCCTTTAATTGATATTCTAGCTCTCGTTCCATATAAAGCGGATTCGTCTGGACAACAATTCCGCCACAAAGGATTGTTCCATAATACGCGATGACAGCCTGAGGGCAATTAGGTAGCATAATGGATACTCTGTCACCTTTTTGTAATCCGATTGACTGCAAATAATTTGCTAATTTCAATGATTGAATATAAAGCTCAGTATAAGATAATTCTTTCCCTAAGAAGTGGATAGCAGTTTTCGTTGGAAATTCTTTAGCGGTCTGTTGTAAATAATAAAAGAGTGGCTTTTCATCAATATTTATATGATGAGGGATATCGTTTGGGTAATGTTGTAACCATGGCTTTTGGCTTTCCATCTTATCTCCTCCTTTACGTTGTTCGAAATCGAAACCAACTAACTGATAACTATTATTTTAGTATCACGCAGATGGATAGGAGACTATAATGTGTATATTATTGTCATATTTTTAAGTCAGATTTTTAAATTAATTGCTTTACCCCCTACCTTCATATAAAAGTATAGCAGACTTTTTTATTTTCAGAAATATTAAAAAAGCTGAAATAGCAGCAGATAAATTTAGAAATAACGAAAAAGGCCTGACATACTTGATGTCAAGCCAAAATCATCTATATTTTTTTGATTTTAGAAAAATACTAAATAGATAATTCCAATGATAATAAATAATCCACTTATCACAAACATAACCTTCGCTAATGTTTCCATTTCCCAATCTCCTTATATCCCCGCTCCAATGACAAATGAAAGACCGACTGATATCACGAGTGAAACAAATCCAACCGCACGATTGTCATTTTTAATCTCTTTGTCTATATTGAATTTAGGCGTCATAAATTCAAAGATAAAATATCCTAATAACAATAGTATAAAGCCAAAGCAACCAGACCCGATCATTTGTAATAAACTATCATGTTGAGCAATTGAAAATCTAAATATATTGGCAATCCCAAAGATTTTCCCTCCGGTTGCCATCGCTACAGCAAAATTCCCATTTTGAATTTCTTCCCAATTTTTATAAGATGTCACAAGTTCAAAAACGGCTAAAAATAGGATAATACACAGAACAACAACACTATAATAGGCAGCTGTTTCAACTAATTCATTTTCCCAAAAGTTACTCATCTTATCTTCTCCCCACTATTTGAGTTCGACAATCGTTACACCATTTCCGCCTTCTCCTGCTTCTCCATAGCGAGTGCTTTTAACACTACGATGGTTTTTCAGCAATTCCTTTACACCTGTTCTTAGTGCTCCTGTTCCTTTACCATGTATAATTGATACTCTAGGATACCCAGCTAGCACAGCATCATCCAAGTATTTTTCAACCTTTAATAACGCACTTTCATAGCGCTCCCCACGCAAATCTAATTCTAAAGAGACATGATAATCCTTCCCTTTAACTGTAGCTAATGGTTTTTCTTGGACTTCTTGTTTAGCTCGTTTTATATAGAGAAGATCTTTTTCTTTTACCTTCATTTTCATAATCCCCATTTGTACTTGCCATTCATTGTCACTTACTTTTTCAATTAAATGGCCTTTTTGATCAAAGCTAATGACCTTAACTTCGTCACCTGGTAAAAAGCTATGTTGCTTCGTTGGTTCTTTTTTCTCATCCTTCTTACTCTTTTCAAAAACAGGGACTGCGCCTTCTAGACGTTTTCTAGCCTCAATAAGCTCATGCTCTTTTATTTGTGCATGCTGATGTTTTCTCATGCTTCTTAACTCTTGAATAATAGCCTCAGCTTCTTTTCTTGCAGCCTCTAGTTTTTGCTCTGCCTCACGTTCGGCTTTTTCAAATAATGAATCTCTTTGCTCATTAAAAGCAATAATTTGCTGCTGTAACTCCTTATGCAGCTTCTCAGCTTCTTTACGTATTTTTCCAGCCTCAATCATTTCTTGCTCTGCCGATTTTTTACTTGTTTCTAACGAGGCAATCATCGTGTCGACCTCGTTTCGTTCATCACTCATTTGCGATTTTGCCATCTTTATGACTCGTTCTTGAAGTCCTAATCTTTTTGATATCTCAAATGCATTGCTTCGTCCAGGAACTCCGATTAATAATTTATATGTTGGACTTAAAGTTGTAATATCAAATTCGACACTTGCATTAATTACACCGCTTCTATTATATCCATATGCTTTAAGCTCTGGATAATGAGTAGTCGCAACAACTCTTGCACCCCGATTATAAACTTCATCAAGAATCGAAATTGCAAGTGCTGCTCCCTCTTGAGGATCTGTTCCTGCCCCTAACTCATCGAAAAGCACTAAGCTTTTATGATCCACTTTATCCAGTATGTCAACGATATTGACCATATGGGACGAAAACGTACTTAAACTTTGTTCAATTGATTGCTCATCGCCTATATCTGCATAAACAGCATTAAATACTGCAATTTCGGATTCCTCTAAGGCAGGAATTTGTAGTCCCGCTTGTGCCATTAACGTACACAATCCTAATGTCTTTAATGCTACTGTTTTCCCACCTGTATTAGGCCCAGTTATAACGATCGTTGTAAAGTCTGTTCCAAGCTCTATATCGTTTGGGACTACCTCATCAATTGGTAAAAGTGGATGTCTCGCTTTATACATCCGAATTATTCCATCATTATTTACGCTTGGTTTAATCCCTTTAATTTCCTTCGCATAACGCGCCTTTGTAAACATAAAATCCATTTCACCTAGGCAGTATACATTTTGGAGAATATCCTCACTAATTTCAGCAACCTGGTCGGACAGCATTCTCAAAATTCTCTCTATCTCGATCTTTTCTTTTGCTTTTACTTGTTGAAGTGTATTATTTAAATCAACGATTACCTGAGGCTCAATAAAAAGCGTCGCACCTGAGCTCGATTGGTCATGAACGATTCCACCATATGATGCACGATATTCTTGTTTAACTGGTAAAACAAATCGGTCATTTCGAATTGTAATAATTGCATCTGAAAGCATTTTTGTTGCCGAAGAAGAACGAATCATCGACTCTAACTTGTCCCTAACTCTCGCTTCTGTTGTTCTCAGCTGTTGTCGGATTCCTTTTAATGCTTCACTTGCATTATCTAGAACTGTACCATTGTCATCGATACATTGCGTAATATTTCGTTCTAATTCCTGCAATACAACCATTTTTTCAGCTAAGTCTGGTAGATGATGTAATTCAATCCCTTCTTCTACCATTTTTTCAATAAAACGTTTCATATTTTTCGTCGCATATAAGGTGCCAGATACTTCATTTAATTCTGTTGCACTTAATAACCCACCTATTTTTGCACGCTTTACTGTTTGTCTAACATCAACTAAACCGCCAAGTGGAATATTTCCCTTTAAACGTAATACCTTAGCGGCTTCATCAGTTTGCTCTTGAAGTTTAACAACTTCTTCATATTGACTTGAAGGGAATAATGCCTTCACTTTTTCCTTTCCTAATGAAGAAGATGTATGTTTGATAAGTTGTTCTTTTACTTTATCAAATTCTAATACATGTAATGCTTTTTCTTGCAAAGTGGAAAACCTCCTAATATACGAAAGCGCTTCTCTAATTAGCGTTTCAGTTGGTCCTTTTCTTTAAATTTATCGATTATGACGCTGTAAAAATGCAGAAAGCTTGTCTAAATCCCACGCATTGATAACATTATCTTTCTCGACCCAGCCTTTTTTGGCTGTTGAAACTCCAATTGCCATATCCATCAACATTTCTTTATTGTGAGCATCTGTATTAATAACAAGTTTAACACCTGCAGCCTGTGCTTTCTTTAAATGTTCTGCATTTAAGTCCAATCGGTGAGGATTCGCGTTTAATTCCAAGGCAGTATCTGTTTCCTTTGCCAATTCAATTAACATATCAATATCGACATCATAACCATTTCTTCTGCCTATTAATCGACCGGTAGGATGTGCAATAATGTCTACATGGCGATTATTAAGTGCTGCTTTCAATCGACTCATAATAACATCCTGAGATTGTGAAAAACTCGAATGAATTGAAGCAATAACGATATCCATTTCACTTAAAAGTTCATCATCATAATCAAGTGAACCATCAGGTAATATATCCATTTCCACTCCAGCTAATATCGTAATATCATCATATTGTTTATTTAATTCTCGAATTTCATCTCGTTGTGCCCGTAAACGTTCAGGTGTTAGCCCATTTGCTACCTTCAAATATTGAGAATGGTCTGTAATTGCAATATAGCGATATCCCTTTTCACGACAAGCTTCTACCATTTCTTTAATCGTATATGCACCATCACTCCAAGTCGTATGCATATGCAAATCTCCCTTTATATCCTCTAGCTGTATCAGTTTATTTTCATGGTGAAATGTATCAACCTCTGTTCCATCCTCTCTTATTTCCGGAGAAAAATGCGGCAAACTAAAATACGAATAAAAGTCTGCTTCGGTTTCAAAAGTTTTTATTTCTCCTGTTTCAATATTTTCAACACCATATTCACTTATTTTTTCACCACGCTCTTTTGCGAGCTGTCTCATTCTTACGTTATGATCCTTTGAACCTGTAAAGTGATGTAAGGTTGTTGCAAATTCAGCTGGTTTAACTAGCCGAAAATCTACGCTTACCTCATAATCGTAATTAAGCTGAATTGAGACCTTCGTATCACCGCTTGCTATTACATCAGATAGCTTTGGAGTTTCTAATAGCTGTTGACGGACCTTTTCTGGTTCATTTGTTGCAATAATAAAGTCCAAATCCTTCACAGTTTCTCTCATTCTGCGAAGACTACCAGCACGAGAAAAACTTTCAATCCCTTCACATTTTCGTAAATAATCTTCAATTTCATTTGCAATTGGAAGCATAAATGCAAGCGGTAGACGATCAGGACGATTACCAAGTTCTTCAATAGCTGCTAGGATTTTCTCTTCAGATTTTTTCCCAAAGCCCGCCAATGACTGGATCTTATTATCAATACACGCTTGCTTTAACGCTTCAATGCTATCAATTTGTAACTCTTTATACAGCTTAGCAATTTTCTTGCCACCTAATCCTTGAAGCTTTAACATCGGAAGCAGTCCTTGCGGCACCTCTTCCTCTAATTGTCTCAATACTTCAGATTTTCCTGTTTCTATATATTCCTTTATTACAGCAGAAGTTCCTTTACCAATACCCGATATCGTTGTGTAATCATCGATAAGAGCAAGGCTACGATCATCTGTTTCAAGAGCATTTGCTGCTTTTCTAAAAGCTGATATTTTGAACGGATTTTCTCCTTTAAGTTCCATTAATACTGCGATTTTTTCTAATAAACGAATAACATCTTTTTTATGAATATCCACTCTTTTCACCTCGATAAAAATGATACTAATAAACAGAGAAAAAGTACAATAAATACATGTATTATTAAATTGCCTTCAAAATTCAATTAGAGAAATAAATCACGACAAAAAAACTTCCCATTTGAGAGAAGTTTATGACATATACTGTATCCAAAGCTCATTTACCTTATCTGAAAAATAAGGTGTATGATTGACAATAAGGTCTGCAAGTATCGATTGATCTAATAATTGCTGAAGTTGTTCGACTGGAAGGAGTGCACCGATAAATAGTAAAATAAAAACAACTAAATATGATTCCAAAAAGCCTAATATTGACCCAGCCCAACGATTTAATTGCTTTAATATTGGTAATAATGCAACAAAGTCCAACATCGAACCGATAATTTGCATAACGATTTTTGTTCCAATAAATAAGATCACAAAGGCAACTGCACGATAATAAGCACCCTCTAAATCTTCACCTTTTAATAAGGAAAGTATAACTGGACCATCATTTGACATGGGATAAGGGACCCACAGCTTTAATTTTGGTGCAAAGTCATCAAAATATTGATATGCTACAATATATGCTACAATAAATCCCGTTAGGTGAACAAATTGAAGGATAAAACCGCGTTTTAAGCCGACCAGTATCCCAAATATAAAAATAATTAATAATACTAAATCAAGCATTTCTTAGCTTCAATCCTTTTCTAATAATTGTTTCTCTAGCTTTTCATAATCTTCTTTTAACTTTAAATATTCGTGGACAACATTTACGGCTGTTAAGACGGCTAGTTTATTTATATCAAGAGAAGGGTTCATACTATTTATCTCTCTCATTTTATCATCTACTATAGAAGCAACGGCTCTAATATGGCTTGTGCTTTCAGAACCGATTATTGAATATTGTTGACCATATATATCTACTGTCGTTTTCGTTTTTGGGCGATTTGACAACGATAAATCCTCCATTTCTGCAAATCCTATTCCTTATCATACCATGAGACTTAACGATATGGAAAGAAATTCAGATAAGGAGCTTACAATGATAATCGGATAATAAAGTTATCTACATAACAATATGGAAAAACCAGGTAAAACTACCTATATGACATAAAATTGTTAAGCTATTATGTGAAAGGATGTTTTTATGTATGGCCCAATCAGTAATACAAGTAAATGGCTCAATTATAAAACAAATGGAAACTCATTATTCTGCAAATAAAACTGAAAAAACACCACAAGGAGCCATTTTTTCAGCAAAAGTAAATGGCTGTACGTTAACTGCTTACAAATCCGGAAAAGTATTATTTCAAGGAAAAAATGCTGAGCTCGAAAGTGCCAAATGGGGAGAGCAATTAGAAAAAAAGGCAAAGATATCTGCGCCAAATCTTAGCAAAACACCAGCAAGATACCAGCCCCCGAGCAATATTTTCGATCAATCGATTATCGGATCAGACGAAGTAGGGACTGGAGATTTCTTTGGACCAATTACTGTAGTTGCTGCTTATGTAAAAAAGGAACAAATTCCTTTACTAAAAGAACTCGGAGTAAGAGATTCAAAAAACTTAAAGGATCCACAGATTGTTGGGATTGCAAAGGATTTAATTCATTCCATTCCCTACAGCCTGTTAATTCTTCATAACGAGAAATACAATCAGTTACAACAGCAGGGAATGTCACAAGGTAAGATGAAAGCATTATTGCACAATCAAGCGATAAATCACTTACTTGAGAAAATAACACCTGAAAAACCTGATGGGATTTTAATCGATCAATTTGCTGAACCTGGGGTGTATTTCAATTATTTAAAAGGAAAACATATCAGCAAAGAAAATATCTATTTTTCAACTAAAGCAGAGGGTGTCCATTTATCAGTTGCTGCTGCTTCCATTATTGCAAGATATTCTTTTCTCAAAGAATTTGAGCGATTGTCTAAAATGGCGGGGATTTATATCCCAAAAGGTGCCGGCTCACAGGTTGATCTTGCTGCAGCAAAGATTTTAAAGACAAATGGCCAACAATTTTTAGAATCTATCACAAAGAAACACTTTGCCAATACGGAGAAAGCAAGAAAATTGGCTAAGATGTGAATTATTAAAAAGAGGTTATCACAAAAGGAGTAAATCCTCATGCGAAACCTCTTGTTTTATTTCTAATTACCCTCTTAATGTTGCACCAAATTTTTCTTCAACTGCTTTTAATACTTTATTATGAGCTTTCGTTACATCTTCATCTGTAAGTGTACGTTCTGGGTCAAAATAGCGAAGAGAAAATGCTACTGATTTCTTTCCTTCTTCAAGTTTGTCACCTTCATAAAGGTCGAAAACGACAACTTCCTTGAGCATTTTACCACCGGCTTCTGTAATGGCCTGTTCAATATCCCCTGCAACTGTATCTTTATTAACTACTAATGCAATATCTCTTGTTATAGATGGATATCTTGGAATCACCTCAAACTGAGTCTCTTCCACATTGTAGCTTAATAAATCAACTAAAGATAACTCAAACACATATGTTTCTGTTAAATCCATTTCCTTTTGAACTGTTGGATGAACCTGTCCGACAAATCCAATAAATTTTCCAGCTAATAAAATTTCCGCCGTACGCCCAGGATGCATCCCTTCACGTTTCACCTGTTTGAATTGGATTTGACTAGTTAATCCTAACACATCAAATAGACCTTCAAGAATTCCTTTTATTACATAAAAATCAACAGGCTTTTTCTCTGCTTGCCACAAATGTGAATGCCATAGTCCTGTTATCGCACCTGCTAATCTTTCTTTTTCAAGTGGTTGTTTTGCCGTCCCTTGCGAAAGGAAAACAGAACCTATTTCAAATAATGCGACTTGGTCAATTTGTCTAGCAAGATTATACTTTAATGCATCTAATAAATGCGGAAGTAAGCTTAAGCGAAGAACACTGCGCTCCTCACTCATCGGAAGAGCTAATTTGATTAATTCCGAGTGTTCTAATGCATACTTAGATGCTTTTTCTTCACTCGTTAGAGAATAGGTAATTGCTTGATATAAACCAGTACCTTCAAGATATCTACGGACCTTGCGACGTTTTTGTTGATAGTCTGTTAATTTACCAGGATAAGCTTGCCCAATTGGTAATGTTGTTGGAATGTTATCATATCCATATAAACGAGCAATCTCTTCAACAAGATCTTCCTCAATCGTAATATCTCCACGACGAGTTGGAACAGTTACAGTTAACGTGTCATTATCTAGAACAACACCAAATTGGAGTCTGTCTAAAATATCTTTCATTTCTTCTCCAGAAATATTCATACCTAGAAGACGATTCACCTTACTCACTGTTGTTTGTACGACTGCTGGTTCAAACGATTTAGATTGAACCTCAACAGTTCCTTCAAGTACTTCTCCTCCTGCATATAATACAATTAACGCAGCTGCTCTTTCAGCCGCAGCATGCACACGATTCGGATCAACTCCCTTTTCAAAGCGAGCACTTGCCTCACTGCGCAAACCGTGATCCTTTGATGCAGTTCGTATCGTTTGCCCATTAAATAGTGCAGACTCTAATAAAACCGTCTTTGTATCAGATTGAACCTCTGAATTTGCACCACCCATAACACCTGCTAATGCTACTGGTTCTTTTCCATTTGTTATCACTAAATGATTAGTTGATAAAGTTCTTTCCTGATCATCTAATGTAACAATTTTCTCCCCTTCATGTGCACGACGAACTAAAATTTCCTTCGAACCGAATCGGTCGTAATCAAATGCATGTAATGGTTGACCATATTCAAGTAAAACTAAATTTGTAATATCAACTACATTATTATGTGGGCGAATTCCCGCAGCCATTAGACGGGATTGCATCCACAATGGTGAAGGAGCAATCGTTACATTTTTGATTACTTTAGCAACATATAATGGATTATCATCCGTTGCTTCAACATGAATAGTTACAGCTGCTTCTGCTTTTTCAGAAATACTTTCATAAGCTATTTCAGGATATTTCACTTCTCTACCTAATATTGCTGCTACTTCATGAGCTACACCAAGCATGCTTAATGCGTCAGAACGGTTTGGAGTTAAGCCTAATTCCAAAATCGCATCATCTAAGCCTAATTGTTCTAGCGCATCAAGACCAACTTCTACATCGTTTGGAAAAACAAAAATACCTTCTGAATATTCCTTCGCAACAAGCTTCGATTCAATCCCCAACTCTTGTAGCGAGCAAATCATACCGTTTGAGACTTCTCCACGAAGCTTTGCCTTCTTAATTTTAAAATTCCCTGGTAAAACAGCCCCAACTGTTGCAACAGCAACCTTTTGTCCTTTATCAACATTTTTCGCACCACAAATGATTTGGACAACTTCTCCGTCTCCGAGATCAACCTGGCATTTATTTAATTTGTCTGCATCTGGATGCTGTTCCTTTTCAACAACATAGCCGACTTTTACACCATTTAATCCTTCGTTTAAAACCTCTACACCTTCTACTTCTATACCACTTCTCGTAATTTTTTCTGCTAATTCTTCCGGTGTTATGCCCGATAAATCAACATACTCCGATAACCATTTATATGAAACAAACATGAAGAAAGCCTCCCTTATTAAGCTCGTTTAAATTGTTTTAAGAATCGTACATCATCTGTATAAAAATGACGGATATCATCGACACCGTATTTTAACATCGCAATTCGCTCTGCACCGATACCGAAGGCAAAGCCGCTATATTTTTCCGGATCAAAGCCAGCCATTTGCAGAACGTTTGGATGAACCATACCAGCCCCTAGCATTTCAATCCAGCCTGTACCTTTACAGATATTACATCCCTTACCACCACAAGAAAAACATGATACATCTACTTCAACTGAAGGCTCTGTAAATGGGAAGAAACTCGGACGTAAGCGAATTTCTCTTTCTTCACCAAACATTTTCTTTGCAAACACTTCGAGAGTTCCTTTTAAATCACTCATTCGAATGTTTTCATCAACGACAAGACCTTCAATTTGTGTAAACTGATGAGAATGTGTCGCATCATCATTGTCACGACGGTATACTTTTCCAGGACAAATAATTTTAACTGGTCCTTTCCCTTCGTGTTTCTCCATTGTTCTTGCTTGAACAGGGGAAGTGTGTGTACGCAATAAAAGCTCTTCCGTAATGTAAAATGAATCTTGCATATCACGTGCAGGATGTCCCTTTGGCAAATTTAATGCCTCAAAGTTAAAATAATCTGTTTCAACCTCAGGACCTTCTGCAATTTGATAACCCATTCCAAGAAACAAATCTTCAATCTCCTCTAATACAGCAGTAAGTGGATGATGGTTTCCTACTCGAACAGGTCTTCCAGGTAACGTCACATCGATTGTTTCCTTAGCTAATTTCTGTTCAACAGCGATTTGCTCTAAATGCTCCTGTTTACTAGTAATAGCTGTTGCAATTGCTTCACGAACTTCATTTGCCAAAGCTCCCATGACAGGACGTTCTTCAGCTGAAAGCTTCCCCATGCCACGTAATACTTCGGTAATAGGTCCTTTCTTTCCTAAATACGCTACTCGAATATCATTTAATTCTTTTAATTCCTGCGCCTGTTCAATCTTTTCCAGCGCCTCTTGTTGAAGCTGTTTTAATTGCTCCTGCATCTGTAATTCCTCCTTTAATTGATTTCAAAATAGCAAAGCAAAGATCGCATCCATTTTTAATTGATAGTAAATATGCTACTTTTTTGCCAAAATAAAAAACTCGCCCCAATAAAGGGACGAGTTGATATCGCGTTACCACCCTTGTTAGTCGAAACTTAAAAAAATATTCGACTCACTTCATTTCCATAACGGTAAAAACCGGAGCACCTTTACGTTCAAGAAAAATGAATTTCTCCTTAACGGTCCAAGTGTCAACTCGAGAGGTGAATTCATTTACTTCTATCCAGAAATGCTTTCAGTCTATGACATTTCTCCCTGATTGGACGAACGGTAAATTACTATTCTCTGTCAACGTTTCATTCTTATGTAATTTCTATTTTATTATAATCAAAATGAATTGTTACCGCAAGCTACCCATGCAAATGATAAAGAAGAATTCCTGTTGCTATCGCTACATTTAACGATTCTGCTCCACCGTAAATTGGTATGTACAAATTTTTCGTTGTTTTTTGTAACAATCCCTCGTCTACCCCACTACCTTCATTACCGATGAGTAGACAAAATTGTGCACTTGGAGAAATCTCCTTATAGCTTACTCCATTTTGCAAGGATGTTCCATAGATCGGGGTTCCCTTTTCGTGCTGTTGGTCAATCCAGCTTGATAAATCCCCCTTTATGATCGGCAAATGAAACAAGGAACCTTGACTTGAACGGATTACTTTTGAATTATAATGGTCAACCGTTCCTTCTCCTAAAACAACTCCATCTACACCTGCTGCATCGGCAGTTCGAATAATTGTCCCTAAGTTCCCCGGATCCTGCACACTATCAACAAGTAGAATTTTTGTCCAGCTTTCTGTTGATTTTGGAATTTGCATCTCACAAATAGCTGCAACTCCTTGTGGTGTCTCAGTATCACTTATTGCCTTCATTACATCTTTCGTAACAAGCTTCATGTTCACCTGATCAAGATTCCATGTTGCTGGAAGATTAACTTCCTCAGAGACAATTATATCTCTAATTTGTTCTTTCTTCTTCAAAGCTTCTTCTACTAAATGAAAGCCTTCTATTATAAACGTTCCTGTTGCCTCACGTTCCTTTTTAGTATGTAGCTTTTTCCATTGCTTTACTTTTGGATTTTTTACTGATTCAATTCTTTCCACAGGTATAAAACTCCTTTAATCAACATTTCCAAATACTCTAATCAATCATACATAATTCTCGCCTGATAGACAAATGCTAATCCTAAAAGTATGGTGCCTAGATGTCAGAGATGGCAATAGTAGCACAATAGTATAAAACAGAAGGAGAGTCCGAAATGAATTTAAATTTAAGAAATGCGGTTATTTCAAATGTATCAGGTAATACTCAAGCACAATTAGAAGATACCATTGTTGATGCAATTCAAAGTGGCGAGGAAAAAATGCTTCCAGGGCTAGGTGTACTTTTTGAAGTGATTTGGCAAAATGCCGATAGCAATGAAAAGCAAGAAATGTTAGAAACATTGGAGCAAGGCCTTAAAAAGTAAATTTATTCATCAAAAAGGAGCTTAGGAAAATCCTAGCTCCTTTTTATTATCAATCATAAGTAATTTTATCTACTGTTTCACGATCAAGTCGTTTTACTACCTCTGTAATTAATTTTACTGCATTTTCGTAATCATCACGATGAAGCATAGCGGCATGTGAATGGATATAGCGCGTTGCAATTGTGATTGACAAGGATGGTACTCCGTTTGCAGAAATATGGATTGAACCTGAATCAGTTCCACCACCTGGAATTGTTTCAAATTGATAAGGAATATTTAATTCTTCAGCAGTTGAGATGACCATATCTCTCAAGCCTTTATGGGATACCATTGATGCATCATAAAGGACAATTTGCGGACCTTCCCCCATTTTACTTGCAGCTTCCTTATCCGAAACTCCTGGTGTATCCCCAGCTATTCCAACATCAACACCAAACGCAATATCAGGCTGAATAAGGTTAGCTGACGTTTTTGCCCCACGCAAACCAACTTCCTCTTGAACTGTACCAACTCCATAAACGATGTTAGGGTGATTCTCATTTTTTAAATTTTTCAATACATCTATCGCAATTGCACAGCCAATTCGGTTATCCCAAGCCTTAGCTAAAAGCATTTTCTCATTTTTCATCACTGTAAATTCAAAATATGGAACAACCTGGTCACCTGGCATAACCCCGAATTCCTTCGCTTCCTCACGGCTTGATGCGCCGATATCGATAAACATATCCTTAATGTCTACAGGCTTTTTACGTGCTTCTGGAGGAAGAATATGTGGTGGTTTAGAACCAATAATTCCAGTTACATCACCTTTTTTAGTTAAAATGGTTACTCGTTGTGCGAGCATTACCTGTGACCACCAGCCACCAACTGTTTGGAAACGAAGAAAGCCTCTATCATCAATTTGTGTTACCATAAAGCCAACTTCATCTAAATGTCCAGCAATCATTATTTTCGGACCATATTCATTTCCAACTTTTTTAGCAACTAAACTCCCTAAATGATCAGTCACTACTTCGTCAGCATAATCCTTTATGTATTTTGTCATTACGTCACGTACTTCTCGTTCATTTCCAGGAATTCCGCGTGCATCAGTCAAATCCTTTAGCATTGTTAATGTTTCATCAAGCTTTTTCATCTATTTGCCTCCTTCAGTTAAAAGCCTAACAATAAGTATACATGAAAAACCTAATCATAAGAAATGTTCCACATATCCAACTGTTTAATACCCTTGTTTTTGTCTCTCATGATTAACTTCATTTTTTGAAAAATAGGCCATCTCAACTTGCTCGTTAGTGAAGCCTAGTAATTGACCTAAATAAATATATTGATTGAAGAGTTCTATGTAAGTTGACACCGATTGGTTATCTTTATATATATTAATGGCAGCAAACACATTTAAAAATTGTTCTGTTAAACTAATTTCACCTTGGATATCTCTTAACTCTAATTGTTCAGGGGCAATGCCTAATTCTAATCCTAACGACAAAATAAAATGAACACCATCTACATATTCTTCAAGTATGACATCAAGAGGAGCGGACGGTTTTAAACTCCAAAATTTAAAACATTTTGTTTCATTTGCTAACTCGCCAACCTCAACTAGTAATGCTAATATTTTCTTCTCTACTAAATTTTCATTTTGCAACCCATGCTGAGTTTCTATTTTACGATCCAATGCTTCTTGCAAGGAAAATAATCTTTCAATATTCAAAATGCTACCTCCAATATCTATTTAACGTTCTAAAAAAATTATATCAAATTGAAAAAAACTTGAAACCTTTTTCGAACCTTTTCGTATATATGAGAAAAAATCTCCCCCAGGAGGGCCTATTATGATTGTGTTGCTTATTAGATTACTATTTATTTCACTGATAATTTTTCTAATCTATAGTGGATTCAAATATTTAGTTAACCCTAAAAGAAAATTAGAATTAGCTCATGAACAAAAGCAATATTATTTTTTAGATGATAAAAATAATGTCCGTAAAAATTTTATGGTTACGTATAAGGGTGCTATTTTTGAAGGTGAAAAATACTTAGGTACAACCACTAATTCATTTGAAGTTGTTTCTATCTTTATTTGGGCAAAATCAACTAGTGAACTACAAGGCTTGTCACTTGATGATTTTAAATATATAGAAGAGAACGTAAAGCAGCACTATCCACATGCAAAAATAGATTGGAAAAGTCCGATAAAGGAGCTATTAGTAAAAAAGCGAGAAAAATAAGATGAATAACAGATTTAAAAAAAGCTGTCTCCCCGACAGCTTTTAATCATTTTATTCAGCTTAACTTTCATTTTCTAGAAGTGATTCAAGGGAATCATCCAAAAGTTTTTCTCTCACTGGATCCTCATTTACATCTGTGTCAACTTCCATAGGCTTATTTAAAATTCGATACGTATCATCATGTTTTTGACGTTCCTTAGCTTTCGATTTTTCCATTGTGACTTGTCACCTTCAATTTTTTTTCATTAGTTTGCACAATAATCAGCCGGAACATCCAAATGTGTAATAAACACATATTCTTAAATTAATAAGAAAGTTCCTATAAGGAGCCCTTTCACCGTTAGCCTTTTTCCTTAACAAAAAACTCTTCCCACTTAATAAACGCTTTCTTTTCTCTTAACAAATAAACAAGAACGAATAAGATAATCACGATGCCTCCCAAAATGACAGGTGATAAACTTTGCAATGACACACCTAAAAATGTAAAGCATATGCATGAAGGAATATGTGTTAAGAATGATATTTTTACATACCGACGAAAAGACTTTGTTTTTTCTAAAATACATAAACATATTAGGGAAAAATTCATAAATGGAATTAACCGAAGAACAATGATTTGTCCGATTGAGAATGTCGTATACATTCCAATATATTTTTCCTTCATTTTTACAAGCTTCTGATAAAACGAAGGAAAGAGCTTTGGTAAAAAATAAAATAATATACTTGAGCCTGTCAAACCAACAATCGAATAAATTGTTCCAAATACCCCGCCGAATAAAATACCGCCAACAACACAAACAACCGCTACAGGAATGAGCAAAAATTGCCTGATAAGATGAAACAATATAAAAACAATCGGAGCAAAAAAACCAGTCGTTTCAATCGCATTTACTACAGATGGTGTTGCAAGGTCAATCGTCCTCACCACTTTCTTGTTAGCAATCTTTGATGCATGTAGTGTTCGATACAGTTTACGAGAGAAATTTATGATTATGCCATCGTTTTAAAAAGATAGATAATTAGAAGGAAATGGACGAGCAAAACAGTCGGGAACCCAAATTTAAACGAAGCATGTTTCGTTTTATGACGAAATATGTTCATTGCTAATGTCCCTCCTAAAGCACCACCTAAAATTGCAATTGTCCATAATGTCGATTCTTTAATTCTCCATTCACCACGTTTAGCTCTTCGTTTATCAAGCCCCATTAAAATAAAGCAAATTAAATTAAGTAACAAATAAATACAAATGAAATAAACCATCGTTTTCTCCTTATCTTCAAATCAATAAAAGGATTTTGTCTCTCATTGCATAATAGTTCATATATTTAGTCGTTAAAATGACTGTCTTACTATCGTGCGATTAAAAATCCCCCTCTAATACATTTAGTTGATTTTTAGGTGTCACAGGCTTTAAAACCTTCTACTTAAACAATCAGTTCAAAAATAGCCTATAAAAAAGAGCTGACATATATAGCAAGTCAGCTCTTTAATCGTAAATTATTTGTTTAATTGTGCTTTTGCAGCGTCAGCTAATTGAGCAAATGCTTTTTCATCAGCTACAGCTAAATCTGCAAGCATTTTACGGTTTACTTCAATACCAGCAAGCTTTAAGCCATGCATTAAACGGCTGTATGAAAGACCATTTACGCGAGCAGCTGCGTTGATACGAGTAATCCAAAGCTTACGGAAGTCGCGTTTTTTCTGACGACGGTCACGGTAAGCATATAAGTAAGATTTCATTACTTGTTGGTTTGCAACTTTATATAATGTATGTTTAGAACCGAAATAACCTTTAGCTAATTTTAATACTTTTTTACGACGTTTACGTGAAACGATACCGCCTTTTACTCTTGGCATGTAAATTCCCTCCTATATTACGGTGTTTACGATTATTTAATATTATCTAATAAATGACGAATGCGTTTGAAGTCACCTTTGCTTACTACTGCTGATTTACGTAGTTTACGTTTTACTTTTGTAGATTTGTTTGCAAATAAGTGACTAGTGTAAGCATGTGAACGTTTAAGTTTACCAGTTCCGGTCTTTTTGAAACGCTTTGCTGCTCCACGGTGAGTTTTCATTTTTGGCATAAGGTATTCCTCCTTAAGTATTATTGCTTTTCATTTTTCGGTGCTAAAACTAAGAACATGCTACGACCATCCATTTTTGGATGTGATTCAATCGTACTAACGTCTGCACATTCAGCTGAGAACCGATCAAGCACCTTCTGACCAATTCCTTTATGTGTAATGGCACGTCCTTTGAAACGGATAGAAGCTTTTACTTTATCGCCTTTTTCTAAGAACTTACGTGCATTTCGAAGCTTAGTATTAAAGTCATGCTCATCAATTGTTGGACTCAAGCGAACCTCTTTAATATTGATGACCTTCTGATTTTTACGCGCCTCTTTTTCTTTCTTTTGCTGTTCAAAACGGAATTTTCCGTAATCCATGATGCGGCAGACAGGAGGCTTTGCATTCGGTGCAACTAAAACTAAATCAAGATTAGCTCTAGCAGCAATTTCTAACGCCTCTTGACGAGATTTAATTCCAAGCTGATCTCCATTGGCACCAATTAGACGAACCTCACGTGCGCGAATTCCGTCATTTACCATCATATCTTTGCTAATAATTAGCCACCTCCAAGGTTTAATAAACTGAATAGTAATAATTAAATCCAGATTTGTTGATTGGTTTTTTTATTTACGAAAAATAAAAAAGTGTGGATGCACAAAACACCCACACTACGATTGTATTCTTTAAGAGTTCATCGTAACCTGCCAACTACAATCGGATGTGTCAATCAGGTGAGAAGCGGGTGCTTCTTCTTTATTTAATGATAGACTATTCAATTACCTTGCAAATTATAACATCATAACAAAGATTTTGCAAGAATGATTTAACTTATTTAACAACAAAATTCATTCTATCAAATCCGACAATATGTTGCAAGAGTTTTTTTATGGTTAATATTTATCTCTTAACCTCTTGCGTAATTGTATTAAGAAATTTCTCAAATGCAACTGTTTCCGATTTTTGTTCACCATATTTTCTTACATTAACTGCTTGCTCAGCAATTTCATTATCACCAACGACAAGCATATAAGGGATTTTTTGCATTTGTGCTTCACGAATTTTATAACCGATTTTTTCATCACGAGCATCTAATTCAACTCGTAATCCAGCCTCTTGCAGCTGTTCTTGTACTTGCTTAGCATATTCAAGATGAATGGAAGGTGATACTGGGATAACCTGAACTTGAACAGGTGCAAGCCATGTTGGGAATGCTCCTTTGTACTCTTCAATTAAGAATGCAACAAAGCGCTCCATTGTTGATACGACACCACGGTGAATAACAACTGGACGATGCTGTTTACCATCTTCTCCAACATATGATAAATCAAAACGCTCTGGCAGAAGGAAATCTAATTGAACAGTTGATAATGTTTCATCCTTACCAAGTGCTGTTCTTACCTGTACATCAAGTTTTGGGCCGTAGAAGGCAGCTTCCCCTTCTGCTTCATAGTAATCATGACCCAATTCATCCATAGCTTCCTTTAGCATCCCTTGTGCCTTTTCCCACATATTATCATCATCAAAATACTTTTCTTTGTCCTCTGGATCACGATATGACAATCTAAATGAATATTTGTCAATTCCAAAGTCTTTATAAACAGCCTCAATTAAGCGAACGACACGAATAAATTCATCTTTTATTTGATCAGGACGAACAAAAATATGTGCATCATTCAATGTCATTCCACGAACACGCTGTAAACCTGTTAAAGCTCCAGACATTTCATAGCGATGCATTAGTCCAAGTTCTGCAATACGGATTGGTAGTTCACGATAGCTATGAATATCATTTTTATAAACCATCATATGGTGCGGACAGTTCATTGGGCGAAGGACTAAATCTTCATTATCCATTTCCATTTTAGGAAACATATCTTCTTGATAATGATCCCAGTGTCCTGATGTTTTATATAACTCTACACTTCCCAATGCAGGTGTATATACATGCTGATATCCTAAACGCTGCTCTTTATCCACAATGTATCGTTCTACAATACGACGAATTGTTGCACCTTTAGGCAGCCATAACGGTAACCCTTGACCAACCTTTTGCGAGGTAGTAAATAAACCTAGTTCTTTACCTAATTTACGATGATCACGTTCCTTTGCTTCTTCAAGAATTCGTAGATGCTCATCTAAATCCGCCTTTTTGAAGAAAGCTGTTCCATAGATTCGTTGAAGCATTTTATTATTGCTATCTCCACGCCAGTACGCACCCGCAACACTTAATAGCTTGAATTCCTTTATTTTTCCTGTTGATGGAAGATGGATCCCACGACATAAATCAAAAAACTCACCTTGCTTATAAATAGAAACCGTTTCACCTTCCGGTATAGCTTCTAAAAGTTCTAGCTTTAATGGGTCCTGAATCTCTTCATAGCGGTGTTTTGCCTCTTCACGACTAACCTCAACTCGAACGATTTCAAGGTTTTCGTTTACAATCTTTTTCATTTCTTTTTCAATAGCTGGAAGGTCCTCAGGAGTTATTGCTCGCTCCATATCAATATCATAATAAAATCCATTTTCAATGACTGGACCTATACCAAGCTTAACTGATTCATCCTTGAAAAGACGTTTAATCGCCTGTGCCATTAAATGTGCTGTTGAGTGGCGCATAATTTCTAGTGCTTCATTACTATCTTGAGTCACAATTTCAATTTTTCCATCTTCATTAATCGGTGTCCGTAAATCAAGTAATTGACCATTTATTTTTCCCGCTAAAGATTTCTTCTTTAAACCAGGACTAATTGAAGCAGCAATCTCCTCTGTTGTTGTACCAAGGGGAAATTCCTTTATTGCCCCATCTGGAAATTGAATTTTAATAACATCTGACATTATTCTTTCGCTCCTTTAATTTGTATCGTGCTTTTCTCTTAAAGACTAGCATCTCATGAAGTACATCCTATATGAAGGAACCTCAGTTATCGGATCTTTTCATATTTTTATCAAAAATTCCCGAAAATAAATAAACTCGTCCCCTAATAAAGGGACGAGTTATACTCAAGTCAATGGATCGTGGTTCCACCCTAATTCCCAAACTATTAATATTTACAAGAATAGCTTGGCTTTCATTCGATAACGGGGTGACCGTCAGTTATTACTAAGAAAACTGTTCACAACTGAAGTTCAAAGGTGGTAAGTTTGTTTATCGTGTTAGGAAGCTCCCAGCAAACCTTCCCTCTCTGAAAACCGTATATACAAACTATTGTCCTTATCATAACTGTTTAATCTTTAATTACCACAAATTATAATGTCTTTTTAGCTAAAAATCAAGATTTCTATAGGAAGATCTTTTTATCCACTTTAGTGGCAACTCTTGCTAAAATTAAAGCGGTTAAGATAGAGCTAAAGGTGCAAAGGAGCTAAAAGCCTATGCTAAACGAATAAAGTTATAGCAATGGTAGCGGAAAATACAAGAAGAGTAACCTCTAAACTAATTTTGAAATTCACTTAAGCTATGTATGCTCACACGTTCTTCAAAAACATTAAGTATCGTTTGGATCATACCATCGAAAGGATCATCTGAAAAAAGCTTTATTTGCTTCGGTGCAATTGACACAATTGGCCCTAATAAATTTGTATCAATATACATCGGATGTTGTCTGATAAATTTTTTATCTATATAGGCTTTTAATTCATCTTCAGTCATTTCATCATAATGATTGAACACCTGAAAATGTGTATCATATACGATTGTAATTTCATCGAGAACACATTCTCTATTTACGAGATAATCCCGCAAGCTTTGAATAAAATTTTGATATTCCTGTTCAAGCTTATATTCCTCAATTGCTAGCTCAACAATTGACCGTAAGCCAGTAGTATATTCGTGTAATCGAAACTTTTCAAAAGACGTATAGCTAAAATATAAATCTGGTCGTAAAAATTGTTCTAGCGCTTCTTTTAAAATTAACTCACGCTGAGGAAATTGTTTTACACCTGGAATATCCTCCCGTTCACCTTCCATAATAGATTGTGCAATATGTATGATTTGCTGCTGCTCTTCTTCCTCTGAAAAATAATATTGTTCCTTAATCATCGTTAACATTAATTGCTGTTCTTTATGATTTATAATAAATTGAACAAGACCAGGAATAATTAATCGTTCAATTGATTTCTCCCAAATTTTCGGGTTAATTTTAATGCATCGTTGGTTAACGATTTTTAATTCTGATTCATAATCATTACACAATGAACGAAAGATTGAATAAATCAATTTTGCCTCTTTCGGAGACCCTAATAAAATCTCAAGCATGATTGTCCCCCCTATTTGCCAACACCTAGTTCTATGTATATGGGGGACTGAATGAAATAGAAGTAGGAAATATAAATTTTTCATAAAGAACTTTTTATAATAAGGTTCATTTCTTAAAAATTGTTGTTTTTATAAATTTGTAAAGGTGCTTGAAGCGTATATGTGGGACTCCCGCTTAGCAATAAAGTTACGAAATCAGTAAAAAAAGCTATTTCAAATGAAAAGACATCCTTCAAAAAGAAGAATTCCTTATCACTGAAATAGCCTAAACATTAATCTCTTCGGTTCCTACCAATAAGCTCAATCGGAATTGCCATATGTTTAATTCGTTCCATAATTCTCGCTGCTTTTACAGGCTCCTCCTCACCACGTTGTGAATAAGAGAGGTGATGCTGCAGCTCTTTTAAATTAAAGTTTGAGGAGAAGAATGTTGGTAAATTTTCTAACATACGATATTGAAGAATTGCTCCAAGAATTTCATCCCGCATCCAGCTTGACATTGACTCGGCACCGATATCATCTAACATTAAAACCGGTACCTTTTTAACTGCATCCAATTTTTCATCTAAGGAAGAATCTTGAAAAGATCCTTTAAGCTCTCTCATAAATTCCGGGACGTAAACGAGCATTGAGGAAACCTTGGATGAGGCAAGTTCATTCGCAATCGCACCTAATATATAGGTTTTCCCAACACCAAAGGATCCGTATAAATACAAACCTTTAGGACGTTTCCCATTATTGTATTGTTCAACAAAATCATGTGCAAGTCCAACCGCTTTAATTCGACTTGTTTCATCCATTTCAATTTCGATGTTATCAAATTGTGCCTCTAAAATGTCTTTAGGGATATACATACTTTTAATAAGTGATGCATGTCTTTTACGCTCATCGTGGATTACCTTTGTAGGACATTTTTCATATTGAATATTAATCATTCTTCCTTCGATGACTAATCGCGGATGATATCCTTCCAATAAGTTCTTGCATTCTGCTAAAGAGGGGCAATCCTGGCAATTTTTACTCTGTTCAATAAATTCAAATAGCTTTACAAGACTTCGATCAACCATTCCTTCCTCTATCTCAGCAGAATGCTTTGTTAAGAAGGCTTGTACATCAGGATGATTTAAAACTTGCTTTTTCATGTCATTATATCGAGTTTTAAAATCTTTTCGATTCGTTAATGATTTAAATGAGTTACTCATATGTTCCATTTTGTTCACCACTCTTTCCTGCAATGACATTTAAAAGGATTAATTGTTTTTATTATCCTTGTATTTTTTTATTCGATCAAATAATTTCTTTTTTTCTGCCTCAAATTGTTCGCGATCGAGATCAGGTACATCAGCTTTAGTTTCGTTTTCACCGTTATCAGTTTGCTCCTCTTCCTTGAGCCAGGATGGAAGCATTTCTTTTCGAATCGGCTTCTTTTTCGTTGCAGTAGTCTTTTTAGATGTTTTTTCCTCAGCCCACTGTTGATATTGGCGATGTTCATTTTTCGCAAGTTGCATAGCTTCCTTAACAGTTGTAATTTGCTTTCGAGCCCAATGACTAGCAATTTTTTGAACATAAGCTTTCGTTAATTTCATATCTGTTTTTAACATTACATAGTAAATTAAGACGTTTACTACCCCTGGCTCTAATTTTTGCAGGAAGAGAACATCTTCAATTATTTTTAAATCTCCACTGCTTGGCGGTACACCACCAGCGATATCTGTTAAAAATTGCCTTGGTGAGATTGTTTCTAATTGATAAGCAAGCTCTTCCTCTTGCGTTCGTTTTGTCGATTTTTCATCTGTTACAGTACGTAATGAAATAGGCTGTGTCTTATCTAAGAGCCCAGGTAATTCGTCACCATGTCTAAACTGGTACCAATCTCGTGCTGACTTCCTCAATATTTCAATATCAATGCTATCATCTTGCGTAATACTATTCATAACGACATTTTTCATATCAACTGCATTGATTCCATATAAGTAGGACAATTTTTTGATAACCTCTTTGACAGTTGGTGTAATGGCACGAGCTGGGATTATCGCATCAGCTAAACCAGATAGGAATAACTCAAAATCAAATACTTGATCAGATATATCCAATGATGCCCGTTTTGTCGTTTGGATATATTCACGTTCAGCTACTAATGTTAAATCCTCTAACGTTTCATGATTTACTTTTGCAATCATATTTGCTGATTGTCCCGAATCAAATATTTCATTAAATGAACGTGTGATTTCCTTCATCTCTTCATCGATTTTCTTATCAGAAAAGAACCGTTTTAGCTGATAAAATTTATTTTTACCTACTCGATTATATAAATAAATATTTAAGACACCATCTTGGAAAAATTCATCAGGTGTTAATGGGGCCTGCAGTTCATAAATGTATTTTTTTGATTCGTCTGTTTCCTTGACATATGTCTTCAATAAACCTAGCCCTTCAAGCTTTAAACGTTCATGATAAATATCTCGTAAATTGCTTTGCATAAGTGTCATCAAGCTATGGTGAGTCGATTCCTCTCCCCATAACCGGTTTTGCTCAAGCTCCCCCCACAATGTCATATAGAGGCTGAAGCCCTTTGTACCAATTAACGGCTGGTACAATAAGGTTATTATTTTCCGTTCTAATTCTTGAAGGACAGAACTACTTTTTACAGTGTACCGATCAATTGCAAGTAACTCTTTCCAATGTTGCTGTTCCATCCCCTTCAACCTTCCTTTAGTTAATTCATTTTACATCATTGAAAAAAGAGCTTGAAGAATTCTTCAATAGCTCTCTTTACTATCATATTATCTATCTTACCTTTTTAATTAAATCTGACAGTTCTTCTATAAACACATTTATATCTTTAAATTGACGGTAAACAGAAGCAAAACGAACATATGCGACCTCATCTAATCGAGCAAGCCTGTCCATGACCATTTCCCCAACTAATTCACTATTTACTTCAGATACACCTTGATTTCTTAATTCCTTTTCAATTTCATGAACAATATCTTCTAATTTTTGAAGCGGTACAGGCCGTTTTTCACAAGCTTTAATTAATCCTCTTAATATCTTCTCGCGACTAAACTCTTCACGTGCTCCATCCTTTTTAACAACGATTAATGGAATTTCTTCCACTTTTTCAAATGTAGTAAAACGATATAAACATTCTTCACACTCTCTCCGACGTCTTATAGCTCTACTATCATCAACAGGTCTCGAGTCTAGTACCCTTGTACCGTTATGCTGACATGAAGGACATCTCATCTTATCACCTCCATAAAAAATGTCAAATCAAATATGTTTTTTATATTATGCTGTAAACTTTGTTGCTTTTTATTGATATTCGCTTTGGTTGATTTCAGCACGAGTGCTCGCTTTCTGTGGGTAGGTGGTGAGCCTCCTCGTTGTAAACACCTGCTCAGGCACCCGCCTATACCACGGATCCCGCAGGAGTCTCACACTAACACTGCGATCAAATATTTTAGAAAAGAGACTTAGATTAATTACTTCGATTTGTCCCAATAAAGTTTTCTTTTTTATCAAGTTTGTTATATAGTCCTAAAATAACCTTCCTACTATAACCAAAATCTGTTGGCAAAAACGTATTTGTTGTAACGGTAAAGTCTACAGCTGTTTCTAGTGGGCGTACCGAAACAATTGTAACAACTAAAAAAGCCTTCCTAGGTGAAGTGATATTTACACTCATTTCACCGCGATCCTCAGAAATAGATGTAATCGTCATTCCAGGTGTTTGTTCAATCAATTCCTTTACTGATTGTACCGCTTTTTTATATGTAAGTTTATAATAATGACTTTGTAAATTTGGGTTATAATGTTTTTCACGTGTTTCTTGATGGGTACTAAAAAAGTCCTTTAATTTATTCATCAAACTCATATGTATAGCTTCCCCTTTCCAATAAAATATATTTTATTGTATCTACAATTTTCCCCTAACTCTATCATACTGAAAAATCATCATAATAAAAAGAGGTGCTGATTAAATAATCTGCACCTCGGAAATTTTCTTTTTATATTTACAAAGCTTTTGCTTGTGATTGTTTTATTTCTACAGGTCCCATTCCTCTTGGAATTTCAATATTCTCACGTGTTTGTGCTCCTAACGATTCCGCAATATGGTCTGCTGCGATATTAGGATCTAAATCACCGCAAGTATACACATCAATGCTTGCATACCCATGTTCAGGAAAACTATGGATTGTCAAATGAGATTCAGAGATAATAACGACACCACTTACTCCTTGTGGAGCAAACTTATGGAATGCTACCTCTCTTATTTCAGCACCTGATTTTAACGCTGCATTTACAAACGTTCTTTCAATATAATCCATGTCATTTAACTTATCAAAATCGCAACCCCATAATTCTGAGATTACGTGTCTACCCATTGTTTCCATATTCATGGATCCCCCTTTTACTATTTTTACATGAATTCTTCGCTAATGGCATATAGTCAACTACCACGGGGGAAAGTTAGTCCTAAGAGGTCCTAACCCTTTAAGTAGCCTTACACCTTGGCTTTTGTAAGAAGTTCACGAAAAATAGTATACTTTGTTTGTATATGTTTTGCAACACTTTTAGAGAAAGTGTTCCAAAAGTCTAAGGGGCAATAAATAGATCATCCTTTACATTAATAACATGGAAATTACCATTAAATTCATCCTACTTTTTCCAAATCAGTATACAATAAAATTCAAATGAGCGTATCCAATATGTTTTGTAATTGTCTTTCTGTTTCTTCCAAAGATCCATTATTAATAATCACATAGTCTGAAAGCTTCAACTTTTCCTTTAAAGGCATTTGTGCTTCGATTCTCATTCTAGCTTCATGTTCTGTATAACCATTTCGTTCCATTAATCGTTCTAACTGAATATGTTCATCAACATATACAAGAATTGTTTTATCAACGATATGAGTTAGCTTACTTTCAAACAATAGTGGAATATCCAATACGACAGCTAATGCATTCTTTTGTTTCTCAAATTCAACTTGCTTCAGCATTTCCTCTCTAACAGCAGGATGAACAATTGAATTAAGCTGTTGTCGCTTCTTCTCATCCGCAAAAATAATTGAACCTAGCTTTTGTCGATTTATTGATTTATCATCATCTAGAATTCCATCAAACGTTTCAATAATTTTCTTATATGCAGGCTGCCCAATTTCAACAACCTCTCTAGCAATAATATCAGCATCTACTACACGAAGCCCTTGTCTTCGTATCATATTTGAAACAGTACTTTTCCCACTTGCGATTCCACCTGTTAGACCTATAACAATTGTCACACTATGCCCTCCATCAACTATAATTTCCATATTCCTATCATAATAAGAATAATCCCTGGCAAGCAAGAAAATTTATCTACCCAAGAGAACCTCGTTAATAAATAGCCTGATTTTATTCCAAATGAAACGAATAGGGAACTCATACATGCAACTAGAATGCTCATAACAATGGGAGAGTAACCTAATAAAGCTGCGCCAATTCCTGCTCCAAAAGCATCTAACGATAAGGCGAGACCAAGTAATAATGCTTCTACTCCAGTTATCGTTCCAGACTTATCAAAATCTGCAGACATTGGTTTTTTTAAGATATTAATCACAATGCCAAGTGTTTTTATTTCAAACATAATTAACGTTGTCTCCGATTCTTGTTCTTCTGAGTTCTCCTTTTCCGGTCTAAAAAACTGATATAAAACCCAAGCACCGATTAAAACTAAAATAACCCCACCAAGCCTTTCAGTTACAAATACTGGGAAAATTCTCGTTAGTAAGTCTCCAATAACCATTGCAATTAACATCGTTCCGGCTGAACAGCATGCAATAATGAAAATTGATTTCAACGGGATCTTCATTTTTCGCATTCCATAGGTAAAACCAACCGAAAAACTATCTAAGCTTACTGCGAACGCTAATAATAAAAGTGAAGATATTTGAAACATTAATGCCTAGCTCCTTCCTTCTAAAAGCTAACATAGTGTATGATAGCCGCCTAGATAATGTTAATAAAAAAAGAAGGAGGTTTAAAAAAATTGGGTGCACCATATAAAGCTTTGAAGATAAAAAAAATGAGGCTGGGACATAACGAAAATATTTCTAATGAAAACCGAAAATTGCTTATTGCAAAAAACTATAAAAGAAAAGACTCTTTACGAAGAGGTCGGTTTTTTGTGCAAACTTTATTAAGGTTGATTGGAGCGTAAGTGCGAGACTCCTGCGGGATGCGTGGGAGAGGTGAGACCCCGCAGGTTTACACCGAGGAGGCTCACCACCCACCCCGCGGAAAGCGAGTACTGTAGCGGAAATCAACCAGAACAACTACCAGTAAAAAGTAATAATGTATACAAGTATTGCCATTTACAAAAAAACACGAAGTTTAAAGCGGAATTCCAAATTATAGTTCGGATTTTTCTTATGTTGAAAATCTTTTGTCCCAACCTCATTTTCATTACCATTATTTTTGACATTTCCTACAAAAATGAGTCCCTCTTCCACCAACAACTGTTTTCGTTAATGGTGTACCACAAGTTTTACATGGCTCATCTGTTCTTCCATAAACAAATAATTGGAGCTGAAACATTCCTATTTCACCTTGGGTATTAACATAAGAACGGATCGTACTCCCGCCTTTTTCTACCGCTTCATTTAGGGTCGCAATAATTTCCTTGTGGAGCGCATTATATTCCTTTTCCGTTAATTGATTCGCAATCCGTTCAGGATGAATCCCTGCGCGAAATAATGCTTCGTCAACATAAATATTTCCGAGACCGACTACTATAGTCTGATCTAACAAAGCTGATTTTATTTTTCTGGATGTTTTCTTCAACCTTTCTTTTAAATAGGATGAAGTAAATTGTTTTGAAAAAGGTTCAGGACCAAGCTGAGATAATGGCAACTCAGCTTCCTCCTCTCCCTTTTTAAACAAATGCATCGTTCCAAACTTCCTAACATCTTTATATCTTAATTCACTTCCATCGAGAAATTCAAAGATTACATGAGTATGCTTATCAATCTCCTCTTCAGGCTGAAACAATCCATATCGACCTTCCATTCGTAAATGTGAGACTAGGACATAGTCATCTAATATAAATTTTATAAACTTGCCTCTGCGACTCACATCATAAATGGTTTGCCCTTGTAATGCATCCTTAAATTGTTCAATCTCAAAAGGCTTTTTAATTATTTTAGGGTAAAGTACCCTAACCTGCTTTATTGTTTTATCTTTTACAAGCTGTAAAAGGGTTCGACGTACCGTTTCAACCTCTGGTAATTCTGGCATAATGTCACTTCCTTTACTTCCTTAGTTAGAGCTAATAAATCATTTAGCATCATACCATGAATCACCGTAAGAATAATCAACCTTTAACGGTACTTTAAGCTCTACTGCATTTTCCATAACTTCTGGAACAATTTTCTCTAGCAACGGAATTTCTTCTTTTGGCGCCTCAAAAATAAGTTCATCATGAACCTGTAATAATAATTTTGTTTGAGTATTTTCTTTCTTTAATCTCTCGGCCATGTCTATCATAGCCTTCTTGATAATATCTGCAGCACTCCCTTGAATTGGTGTATTCATTGCTGTTCTTTCAGCAAAACTACGCAAATTAAAATTACGGCTAGTAATTTCAGGAATATACCGTCTTCGGTGTAGCAATGTTTTTACATAGCCCTTCTCACGAGCATCAACAACAATATCTTCCATGTATTGCTGTACCCCGACAAATGATTCTAAATAGCGTTTAATAAATTCACCAGCTTCTTTTCGTGTAATTCCAAGACTTTGTGAAAGACCATAATCACTTATCCCATATACAATTCCAAAGTTTACCGCCTTTGCTTGTCTTCTCATATTTGAAGTTACTTCATCCTCATTTACATGGAAAACATCCATAGCTGTTTTTGTATGAATATCTAAATCATGCTGAAATGCATCAATTAGATTTTGATCGTTTGCAATATGAGCTAACACACGTAATTCAATCTGGGAATAATCTGCCGCAAAAATCACCCAATCTTTTTTAGAAGGAACGAAGGCCTGACGGATTTTTTTCCCTTCCTCTAGTCTAATTGGAATATTTTGAAGATTTGGGTCTGTTGAGCTTAGTCGGCCAGTTGTCGTTAATACTTGGTTAAAACGAGTATGAACACGATGAGAATCCTTGTGGACAACCTTTAATAGCCCTTCAATGTAAGTTGATTGCAACTTACCTAGTTGACGATAATGTAAAATTTCTCTCACAATTTCATGCTGGTCTTCAAGTTTTTCTAAGACGTCAGCAGAGGTTGAATATCCTGTTTTCGTTTTTTTAATAACAGGTAAATTTAATTTTTCAAAGAGAATAACACCTAATTGTTTAGGTGAATTTATATTAAATTCTCCTCCAGCCAACTTATGAATTTTCTCTTCCAATGCATTTAATTGTTCTGTTAAATCTATTCCCATTTCCTTTAAGCGTTCGATATCAACCTTTACTCCAGTTGATTCCATTTCAGCAAGGATAACGGAAAGTGGCATTTCTAAATCATAGAAAAGTGAGGATTGATCGTTTTCCTCTAATTGATTGACAAGCCTTTCTTTTAAATCGTAGATTGCTTGTCCCTTCCGTACTAGATGATCACTAAGCTTTTCCTTATCAGGAATTGCCCGCTTAGCACCTTTTCCATAGACAACTTCATCTGACTGTACAATGGTTAATCCATTTTTTCTTGCTATACTTGCGACATCATCAAAGTTTTCTGAAGGATTTAACAAATACGCAGCAATTAATACATCGAATAACACACCTTTTAGCTCAATTCCTTTCCAATGGAGAGCTACAGCTGTTTTCTTTCCATCATAAACGATTTTTTGCTTCGAATCGTCTTCTGCCCAATCTTTAAAAGCTTGAGATGATAAAGCGACCTCTACAGGAATAAAATAATTTCCGTTCTCATTGTGAATAGCGATTCCATGAATGTCTGCTTGATGATAGCTCTCTTCTAATACCTCAACATAGAGCGCCGCTTCATTAGTTAATGCTTTATTCAATAAATTTTCTTCCACTATAGTTTCATATCCGATATCTTCAACACTTATTTCCTCTTCAGTAGCCTCATCACCAAGCTTTTCAAGTAATGTGTTAAATCCTAATTCCTTAAAAATTACCGTAACCTTTTTAACATCAAAACCTTCATACATAACATCATCAACCGTAATATCAATCGGTGCCTGGCAATCAATTGTTGCAAGCTTTTTACTCATCAATGCTTGTTCACGATTTTCTTGTAATCTTTCTTTCAGCTTATTTCCGCTAACTTTATCAATAGAATCCAATACATTTTCTAATGTCTCAAATTCCTTTAATAGCTTAATCGCTGTTTTTTCTCCAACTCCAGGTACTCCTGGGATATTATCTGATGTATCTCCCATAAGTCCCTTCATATCTATAATTTGTTCTGGTGACAGCCCATACTTTTCTTGAACAAAATCAGGTGTATAGGAATCAACATCTGTAATCCCTTTTCTTGTAATATCAACTGTAATATGCTCTGTGACAAGCTGGGTCAAATCCTTATCACCAGAGATAACCTTTACTTCAAATCCATCGTTCTCAGCTTTTTTTGAAAGCGTACCGATTATATCATCCGCCTCATAATTTTCAAGCTCATATCTTGAAATTTGATATGCATCTAGCAACTCTCGAATAAATGGAAACTGCTCAGATAACTCAGGTGGTGTTTTTTGGCGCCCGCCTTTATATTCCTGAAAGGTTTCATGACGAAACGTTGTTTTTCCTGCATCGAATGCAACTAGCATATGTGATGGCTTTTCCTCTTCAAGAATTTTCATTAAAATCATCGTAAAGCCATAGATAGCATTTGTATGTACACCTTTATCATTATTTAATAACGGCAAAGCAAAAAACGCGCGATAAGCAATACTATTCCCGTCTATTAATACTATTTTTTTTGTCAAATTTTCTTCCTCCCTTAATTCTACTTCATATACAAACAAGTCGTGGCATTTGCCAATTCACCTTAATCGAATATGCTAACATAACATTTATTGAAATTATCAACAAAAAAACCATTTCCCATTCTATTTTATCACGAGTCTAAATAGAATGGAAAACGGTTGGTTGTTATTGCTTATTTTCAAATTTTATTGAGCACCTTTAAGCAATTGTGCATAAGGAGAATCAAAAGGAATTATAATGACTGTTTCATCATTTATCGTTTGTTTATACGACTGCAAAGTGCGATACATTTCATAAAACTCTGGGTCCTTTGAATAGGCTGAATTATACAATTTAGCTGCTTCACTTTCACCTTGACTTCGAATTTCCTCTGCATTTGCTTCTGCATTTGCAAGCATTTCCTTTACTTCGCTATCTGTTTCCGCAATAATTCTATTTTTATCTGCATCCCCCTTCGATAAATATCCTTGTGCAGTTGATTCCCGTTCAGAAATCATTCTAGTAAAAACCGATTGTTCATTTTCTTCTGGTAGGTCAGTTCGCTTCATTCGCACATCTGTTACGACTATACCATAATCATCTTTTTCTAATAATTCATTTACGATATCTGTAACCTGGTCATTTAAACTGCCTCTTGACGATTTTTCATCATTAATAATTTCTTCATAATTTAATTGACCAAACTCTGAACGAACTGTTGAAAATACGAATTCCGCCATTTTTGTTTCTGCATTTACAAGGGTACGAGCGTTTGCAATAAGCTTTTTCGGATCATCTATTTTCCAAACTGTATAGTTATCAATTATGAGTCGTTTTTTGTCCTTTGTGTTAATCTCTGCTTCCTGAACGTTATAAGTCATTTGATATTTAGGGAGAGTTGTCACAGACTGAACAAACGGTATTTTAATATTTAATCCAGGCTGTTCAATGATGCGAACTACTTCACCAAATTGCCTCACCACTTTAAATTCATTTTCCTTAACAATAAAGATATTTGTTAATACGATTACAAGCAAAATAATCGTAATCAAAAGGATAATTCCCGCACGGATATATCCTTTAATAAATGGAAGCTTCTTTTCACCCATGTTCACTATTTTTTCATCGGCCATTTGTTTCACTTCCTTTACTATCAGATGCATCTGATGCATCTGATGGCTCTGACGTATCTGATGGTTTCTCTTCTTCAGGTACTACCATCTTGTTTGTAGTTGTTTCTTTTATTGGTAAGTATTTCATTGTATTACCGTCATCTTCCATAATATAAATTTCTGCATTAGGTAATACTTGGTCAATTGTTTCTAGCACAAGTCTTGTTTTCGTTATGTCTTTATTATTGACATACTCGTTATAAATAGCATTAAATTGTGCGACATCGCCCCGGGCTTCTTCAATACGGGATGCTTTATCTCCATTTGCCGCATGAATAATTGCATCCTTTTCCCCTTTAGCCTCTTCAGTCCGTTGATTACGATATTTCATTGCTTCATTTTTCCTTGTGTTCATTGTTTCACGAGCATCCGTTACATTTGTAAACGCCTTACGCACCTCTTCATTAGGAAGGTCAACATCCTGCAATTTAACAGCTAATATTGTAATTCCGATATCATAATTTTTTATAAGTGTTGATAAAAGCTCTTGTACTTGTTTTTCGATTTCCACCTTACCAGATGTTAAAGCATCATCTATTGTTGAGCTACCAATAATACTTCTTAAAGATGCTGATGTTGCATCCCCTAATATTTCTTTCGGATTTTCAGCATTAAATAAATATTTACCAGGCTCTGTTATTTTCCATTGGACAACCATATCTGCTAAAACAATGTTTTCATCACCGGTAATCATTTTAGTCTCTTTTGGAAAATCCTTTACTTCTCCGTCTTTTGATTCTTTATATCCAAATTGTAAACTAAATGTTTCCTTTGATAGGATTTCTACAGATTGAATTGGCCATGGATATTTTAAATGTAAACCAGGCTCACTTACACCTTCCTCAACTTTACCGAGTGTAATCATTACCGCCTGTTCGGATTCATCAACTGTATACCAAGATGTAAATACAATAATCGACAGTAAAATAAGCAGTATTGCAAATCCGATGATGGTAAAAATTCTCTTTATACTTAACATCCTACCCCTACTTTCTTTACGTACTTTTACCTCACCTTTCATACGTATTTCATCGGAGAAAGTTTCAAATATTACTCAGTAATAGAAAAATCTTACTGCATAAAAAAAAGGGACGAGAGCTTTACGCTCTCGTCCAAAAGATTGGCTCCTTGGATGAAGGGGTTTTCACTTTGTATCATATCAACTGTATATTAAGATAGGATAAACCTCATGTAAATTATTTGTAAAGTATGTCGAAATTTAAACCATTTAGATTTCTGACTCAAACTTTTCATTTAATCTTACAGTAAAAGTAGTTCCTTCACCAAGTTGACTATTCACTGTTATTAAGCCTTTATGAGCCTCCACTAAATGCTTAACAATTGCTAATCCTAAACCCGTTCCTCCAGAATTTCTACTTCGGGCACGATCAACTCGATAAAAACGTTCAAATATTCGCGGAATTTCTTCTGATTTTATTCCAATTCCTGTATCAGAAACTGTAACAATAACAGCTCCAGCATCTTTCTCTACTTGAACATGAACTGAGCCACCCTTTGGTGTATACGTTAATGCATTGTTAATTAAATTTATAAAAATTTGCTTTAATCGATACAAATCCCCTTCAACAAAGAAAAAGCCCTCTGGAACGGTATACGTTAATTCTATTTCTTTTTCTTTTGCTTTTCCTTTAAGGATGACTTCTATATCCTCTAATATTTCTTTTACATCACAAGCTTGAATAGATAGTTTAAAGCCTTGCTGTTCAATTTTTGATAAATCTAATAAATCTTGGATTAATGTTTGTAATCGATCACTTTCTTTAAGAATAATCGATAAAAAATATTCAGCAGTTTCCCTATCATTGAGCGCTCCGTCTAGCAAAGTTTCGCTAAACCCTTTGATTGATGTTATTGGAGTTTTGAGTTCATGAGAAACATTTGCAACAAAGTCCTTCCTCATTTGCTCTAATTTTTTCAATTCAGTTATATCATGGAAGACAAGGACGATTCCCTTCCACTCATCATTCGTTCCGATTATCGGAGCTCCATATACCTCAAAATGCTTAAATTCTATATTTAACGGTAGCTGGAGCTGCTTTCTTACTTTTACTTCAGTCATAAAGATTTCTTCAACAAGCTCAATAATTTCATTGTGAGTAAACGCATCATAATATAACTGATAAAGAAATTTTGCAGATTCCACTTCAAATAGCTCTTTATAAGCTCGATTAACTAAATTAATATAGCCTCTTCCATCAATTAAAATTAAGCCGCTTCCCATGTTTTCAATTAATGTTTGGAGACGGTCCTGCTGCATTTCTTGAGCACGTGTCATATCTTGAAGATTCCTTGCTAGTATATTTATATATTGACTAAGCATTCCTGTTTCATCGAGATGATCCTCATAAGTGCGTGCCTTATAATTTCCCTTCGCAAGCTCCATAGCAACCTTTGTGGCAGACTCAATAGGGCGAGTATATTGTCGTGTAATTCTTACGCCAATAAAAAGGATAATGATAAAAGCTAAACTTAAACTCACGACTAGCAATATCCACATTTGTTGAATCATCTTATTTAGTTCTTCAATTGAAGTGTTAACTAGGACAATCCCTTTATACGTATTTCCCTCAATAATCGGTAACCCAAAATAGCCGATTTTATTAGTCGGATCTGTTGCATAATGTCCTTCTTCTTTGTTTTTCATAACCGGTAGGACGTTTTCAATCATTTGATGATGATCATGTGCCCTTTCTATTTGCCCTGCATCATAAATTACCTCGTCATTCTCATTTAATATTGTAATGTGCGAAGTAAATGACTCACTCAAATCAAGGACAAAACTTGTGGATTCTTCATTCGATAACCCTTTCTCAAACACAAGAGTTTTTGCTAGTTTCGCTTCCTTTTGTAACATATCCTTAAAAGAATTAATATAATAGTTTTGAAAAATTTGTCCTAATAATAAACCTAAACCGACAAGAACCGATACAATTAATACAAATAATCCAAAAAGCAATCGGGAACGAAATTTATTCATCCATTTTAGGCTCCTCTAACTTATAGCCTAATCCTCTTATTGTTTTAATGTAAAGCGGCTTTTTCGTGTTTCTTTCAATTTTTTCGCGGAGGTGACTAATATGAACATCAACTATTCTTGTATCTCCAGCAAAGTCATAATCCCAAACAGCACTAAGAAGTTGATCACGCGTCAAGACTCTTCCTTTATGTTTCGCTAAATAAACAAGAAGCTCAAATTCCTTTGGTGTTAAATCCAATCTCTCATTCACATAATAAGCCTCATAATGCTCTGGTAAAACTTTTAAATCACCGATAATCATTTGTTCTGGTTCATCAGGTTCCTTTAGTTCTACTTCTTGATGAGTATGTGATGATCGTCTAAGAATAGCTTTAACTCTTGCTACAACTTCTCTCGGACTAAATGGCTTAGTCATATAATCATCAGCGCCTAGTTCAAGACCTAATACCTTATCAAATTCATCGTCTTTAGCAGTTAACATTAAAATTGGAACCATTATTTTTCTTTGTCGAAGTTCCTTACAAACCTCAAGTCCATCCATTTTTGGAAGCATGAGATCTAAAACAATTAAATCTGGTTCATCAGCTATACAGCTTTGTATCCCTACTTCACCATCCATAGCAGTTTGGACGAGATAGCCCGCCTTCTCTAAATTATACTGTAGCAATGTTAAAATCGATTGCTCATCATCCACAACTAAAATCTTCTTACTCATAAAGTCCTCCAACACTCATTATTCCCCTACAAACAACCAATCTGTTTTTACTTCTATTATATCTCGAAAACTTATTTCGTGTGGCGTTTTCCTTACGAAATCTCATTTCCATTTTCTCTCTATTTTAAAAAAATCTTCAGCAGAACATTGACTGCCAAAATAAAGTACGAATAATCGAAAAGACTTCTTAATAAAAATCACTTTTCTACTATTCACGAAACTCTATCACCTTTTGTAAATTCATTATATCGTAACTCAAACTATAAGAAACTTCAAATTAATAGGATTTTCGGAGGATTTTTTAAATTTAAGCAGACCCCATTCCAATTCGCTATTGAATTAAGATTGTACCTTTAATTAATCAAATACTAAATTTACAAATTAACTTAATAAAAGGCTGTTTTTGATAACTGCTTTTTTTAAAGTAGTACAGTGGTTAATTTCCGCTATACTAGCTTACTGTACAGTATAAAACGCATGTTTATGTCTCACCTAGTTCGCTCCTTTAAGCAGAAGTTTCGAACTTTACTCCTTCCAAAACACAGATTAGTTTTAAAAACAACATCTAAAAAAGGAACCTAATGAAAAAAACTGCACTTAAAATTGCAGTTT
>JAPSLL010000091.1 GCA_031180805.1 Bacillus sp. (in: firmicutes) | reverse complement strand
GGGCTGTTAGTGAGAAGAAGATTTGTAGCAAAATAATCTAAAAAGTTATGAAACTAGCACCTAAAGATAAATTTGTAGATTACAATTTATTTTTAGGTGCTTTTTATATTTTTGAAAAGGTATGATTTTTTCACATCTTTTAATCAGTCAATTTCCTTAATAATTCTTGCCGGATTCCCGCCAACCACTACATTGTCTGGTACATCTTTTGTAACTACTGCACCTGAGGCAATAACAACATTGTTTCCTATCGTTACTCCTGGATTTACAATAGCAGTTCCGCCAATCCATACATTGTTTCCAATTGTAATTGGTTTTCCATATTCTTTACCTGAATTACGTTCAGTTGGGTTAAGAGGGTGTGTTGCTGTATAAATTTGTACGCCAGGTCCAAGCATGCAATTATCCCCAAATCGGACTTCACAAACATCTAAAATGGTACAGTCGAAGTTAGCAAAAAAGTTTTCTCCTACATGGGTGTTATAGCCATAATCAAAACGTATATTTGGCTCCATATATACATTTTCTCCAGTTGAACCGAGCAATTCCTTTAATAATATTGTTCGTAATTCCTTTTCAGTTTCTAGTGTTTGATTATAGATTCTAACCTTGCGTCCTGCTTCCAGATGTTCTTTTACTAATTCGGGATCAGCTGGATTGTACATTTCACCAGCCAGCATTTTTTCTTTTTCTGTTTTCATCTATTGGTTCTCCTTCTTTATTAGTTTTTGCTTCTGATGGTTAATCCAAGTGATTCCTCCAAAGCATTGCCTCTCCAAATAAAAGTCGAGGAGCTCTCTTGGAATAACATCAATTAAAACGGACTTATTAAACATCTTTAAAAAGTATTTAAAAACTTATTAAAGTCGTTTAATAAGTTATGCTACAAATATATCATATAGAATTAGCAAATACCATAACGGCTAGGGTAGAGAAAATTTTATTAAGGAAAAAGGGAAAGATAGTGTTAATGTTGAATTGTAAATAAATAACAAAAGGAGCTATTTATAATGAACTCTATATTTGTTTCCAAGCACACAGATGAAATACTGAATCGGATTGATAGATTAAGTGCAAATTCACAACCAATCTGGGGGAAGATGGATGTTGCCCAAATGCTAGCCCATTGCTCATCCTTTCAAGATATCGCAATGGGATACTCATTTCCGAAGAGAGGCTGGTTAGGTATAGTAGTAGGAGGATTCGCCAAACCTATCTTTTATAACGATAAGCCAGCACCAAAAAATATGTCGACAATTCCAACTATTTTAATAGCAGATAAAAGAGAGTTTGAAATAGAAAGAGAAAAACTAAAGCAAAAAATTATTACATTCCAAAAGAACGGCCCTGAAAAATGCACAAGTCATCCCCATCCCTTTTTTGGGAAACTCACTCCTGAGCAATGGGGGAAAGGAATCTACAAGCATCTTGACCATCATTTAAAACAGTTTGGAGTTTAAAACGGACTCGCCTAGTTTGAGAAATTGACGAGGAACCTGTCGTATTAGAAGAATCGTTAAAATAACGTTATGAAAATGGTAGATTGCTATGGAACGTGAAGGTACCGTTGAATAAAAGTATGCTGAATCGAGTAAAGTAAACCACAGGCTAACATGTCTATATTTATCCCTTGGCGAAGAAATGAATAAATATAGACATGTCGGATAAATCGATATGCCCATATCCGAATTTATCCGACACATTAAAATGTACATTAAAGGTCTAAAAAGAAGCTCCGATTTAGGGATTTTTTTCATTGTTAAGTCAACTAAAATTATAAAATCACGTAAAAATGGCAAGATTCGATTCTTAGATTGTATAACCTTTCCCTACAATAAGAACAGCATTTTTAGTCATTATACACAAACGGTGTTAAGCAATTCTTCTGCAATTTTTTTTTGTGACTCAGGAACTGTATTCATCCATTCTTGAAGTGCTGAGTGTACAGTACTCTCAGTTAGTTTCTGAGTATCCACAATATGTTGGAGTTGAGGTGATAGAGCAAGACCTTCATTGGAACTAATGTCAGCCGCCATGCCTACAACTGTAGCCAACACACATGAACGATGGTCGTCGATTCTGCATTCCTGGTTCAACTCATACACTTTCTCATTGTCTAGTTGATTCATAGGATTTACCTCCCCAAGCTTTTAGTACATCCCAACGAAATTTTGAATTTAGTTCGGTTGCTTCCTTTTGCACGATTTCTAATGTGTCAGGGTCAGCATTTCCATTGACCTTACGAGAGATGGTAGCAAATTGCGCTGCCACCATTTCGAGGTCATCCGGCGTGACGAGACCATTCAAAAGTATATGCCTAGCTTCACGTATTTCCGGCAATAGCTGTTTAATTTTCGCGTACATCTCTGAATCTAGAAGCTGTAAATTTTCTGGCGCGAAACGAATCCTTTCCAAGCCATTCACATGCTCTTCCGAACGCTCGAGACGAAGCTGTACTTCAGGATGCTCCATACCGTCTGCACGAGCAAAGCGTAATGCCTCTTTTAGTGACGCAGCGATCTTTGTCAATTCCGGTACAGGTTGGGCAAGTTCCTCCTGGATTAAGGTAATGCTTTCCGCATACTTTGCTAAGATTTCACGGTCTTTCTCTGGTGTAGCTGCAAGTTTTTCAGGTGTTAAGTCGTATTCAATAAGTGCCGCGATTTCTTCTCGGGCTGTCTCTGCATCTCCTTCTTTAAGCGCGGCAGAGACGGCAGATAGGTGTGCCCTTGTGCATGGAATACAGCCTACAGATACATGCATGTCTGGGGCATACTGGCTATACGGTTTTTCTGATTCTACCAACCCTATCGTTTCTTTAACATCTGTTTGAATACCTTTTGTACTAATCATTTGATTATCCTCCTTTAGAATTCCTTAGTAGATTAGATTTAACTTAATTCAAAGTCTATTTTGCGCTACACCGAATGTCATCATTTTAGACGCAGTATGTACCTCACCTCCTTAAAGACACAAAAATCCCGTCCATGATGAAATAGACGGGAAATCCGTCGTATTCGGCAACTGGCTGGCATAGTGGATACTATTCCACCTTAGCCCCTATAGCTTTGCGTCACCACTTTTCAGTGGGTTTGCTATTATCGTACGATAATTATTTTTTTAAATTTTTATTATTTGTAACAAGTATTAAAATTTCAACAATAAGTATTTTTTACGTTATTTCTCAATAGCGACTTGCACAGTCCTTTTTAAAATGGAAAAAGGCAGTTAGTAAAATTTCTGAAATCTATAGCAAAATGCTATATAAATTGACATTCTTTCTAATTATGAAAGTTATCGGTTATTTAGATTATTCGAAGAACTTTTACGATAATCTATTTTTTTCGACAAAAATATCAGCTAAATAGACACAAAAACCCCGTCCATGATGAAATAGACGGGGACCCGTCGTATTCGGCAACTGGCTGGCATAGTGGTTTATGTTCCACCTTAGCCCCTGTAGCTTTGCGTCGCCACCTTTCAGTGGGTTTGCTATTATCGTACGATAATTGTTATTTTTTTCTGAAATTTTCTTACTTTTATTCTAACAAGTGAAAAAATTGTAATCAATGGGTAATTTTTACTATATTTTACATAAATCGACTAAATTAGAAATTAATCGAAATAACGACAAATATCTTGATATTATTGGGATCCTTTTTATAAATGAAGTGATTTTTAATTTATGAGCTTTGTAGGCTATTTAGACTATTTGAGGTTCTATTATCAAAGTCTACTTTATCTGAAAGAAAAATAGCTAGTGGCTAGGTTAAACCTCCTTGGTATTATTGTTGGTTAATCAATCGTTGATATATTACTAGTTTTGACTAATTGTTGAAAAAAAAGACCTTATTCAGGTCTTTGGTTCCTAAAAGAAAAATTCCTTTTCTCACTTGGAGATAATTCTAATTCAAGAGCTATTAAAAGTAGCTGCGTTCACTCTAGGGAACATTCGGAGGAATGAACGATGGGAATAACTGTACGCATATTTGGGGTGAATCGTATTTCTCTGTAATTGCGTGTCATTAGAAAAATTTACTGCAAAGGTTATATCTATTATTTTGGAATGAGAACTTATGGAGTAATATTCATTTGCATAAACCATTCTTCCATTGCCATAACAGTTGTTTCTATTTGTTTGCTCTCTGAGATCGTTGGTTTATGATCTCCTTCCTGCATGCCATATGACCCGAATTGGCTGTGGTTTCCTCCATTTATACTGACATAAGCTGTGTCTTTAGGAAGATTTTTTTTTGATTTTTCCCATTGCTTCTTGTTAAGAACTCCATCATTGCTACCTGTGATTTGCAGTGCAGATAGATTTGTATCTTTGAGAGCGCCGTCTTCATCTGCATATGAAGCGAGAAAAAATACTCCTTTGAGCTTTTCGGTATGTTCAAGCGCATACCTTGAAGCAAAAACGCCTCCTAATGAATGTCCGCCAATGACAAAGGATTCCTCGGGGTATTCGGCAAGGAAAGAGTCTGCCTTATTTTGTCCAAAGATTGAAAGGTTTAACGGCATATTTGCAATATAGACTCGATGGCCAGATTTTGCTAGCTCCCTTGCTAGAGGGGAATAGCTTATTGGCTCGACTAATCCTCCTGGATAAAAGATGATATTGGGCTCTTTTATTTGTTGTTCATTAGTGGATTCAAATTTATACCCATCCTTTACCTCAGTTACCCGAACCTTGCTATCACTTTGAAAGTCAGAAAGTGCTTGTTCCGACGGGTGGTAGGTAACAGAATTCAGGTATATAAACAACGATGCTAGAGCGAGAAGAATGAACAAACATGCGCCAAGGATAATTTTAAACCTTAAGCTTTTATGGCTGATTTTTAACATGATAATGTTTAACCCCATTTCTATTACAGTGAAATGAAAATACTATTTTATGACGTTACTGGTTTGCTTAGTCTCCACACTAAATAACTCATGTAGGATAGAAGACCAAAAAGTACAGCAATGCTCGTCACATGAGCGAGCACGACAAACATATACACCTCTGGATTGTTCATTGTGAACATTAGACTTGCACCAGATGCAACCTGAAACAAAATGAGGGCAACAGATGAGTATCCGAGAATTCTAAGCTCACGAATGTTCCAATAAAAACGATATAGGAGCAAGCAAAGTACAAGAATGAAAATGACAAGGATGAGACCAGCGAGTCGGTGGAGAAAGGCAATTCCTACCGCACCTGTAAAGCCTGGAAAAATCACTCCATTACAAAGTGGAAAGCCAGAGCAGGCTGCTGCCGAGTTTGTATGACTGACAAATGCCCCAGTATAGACGACTACATAAGAATAAACAGTCGTTATCCAAACATAGTTACGAAGACGATTACTTGTTCTCGGCATTTGGTTAAATACTGCTAATCCTCCCAATTTTTCTTCCTGTCTTGCTCCAAGACTTGTCATTAAAGAGCAGGCAAGTGATATAAAAGCAAAGCCTAAATGTAAAGCCATAACTGGTGGAGACTGAGTAAACACGACAGCGAGAGCACCCATTATTCCTTGAATGCTGACGAAAACAACGGTTAGGACTGCAAATAATATTAAGTCTTTACGATGTCGATAGTAAATCACAAATAAAATGAGTGTGATGATCGAAAGAATGCCCGCTGTCGAGCTAACTAGGCGATGTGTATATTCAATAATGGAGGCGAGTGTATGGGCAGGAACAAATTTCCCATGACATAAAGGCCATTCATTCCCACAGCCTAGTCCTGATTCGGTACGAGTTACAACTCCACCTCCAAATGTTGCGAAAAACATAAAAATTGTAGTTAGATAACTTAACTTTTTCATTCGTTTGATACCTCACGATTAATGATAGGAATTTGTTTGAAGTCCATTAAATTATATTTACTGGTAAGTATAATTACAAGTTGATTTTGATAAATACGAGCATTTGTCATAAAATGTTCATGGAGGTAATTATGAAAAATCATACGAATAGAGTACCAGGTAGGCCAAAACACGATAAAGAATGTGAGCCCATACATGATCTGATTATTAGAACTGCATCAAAGCTTTTTATGGAGAAAGGGTATGAACAAGTGTCCTTGCAACAAATTGCCAACGCTTGCAATGTATCAAAACCATCCATCTATTATCATTTCACAAGTAAGCCGGAACTATTTAAAGCTTCTGTGACGACAATGTTAAACAATGTATATGAAAAAATAAAGCTTTTACTTCGTGAAGCTGAGAGCGTAGAGTCAGGGCTTGTGCGAGTAGCTGAGGCAAGGCTTGCGAATCCACATGCCGAGCTGCAAACGATTATAAATGAGGCAGAAGGTTACTTAAGCGAAGAGCAAATTCAGGAGATTAGAGAGGCAGAACTACAGATTTATCGCTTATTGGCTGATTATTTCGCGAATGCAATGGACAAACAGTTTTTTAGAAAAAATGATCCAATGCTTCTAGCTCAGCTTTTCTCATCTATGCTCTTAATCGGAAATAGAAAAGAAACAATGAGCCAATATGAATCAAGCTATGACGTGGGAAGAAAGCTAGTGGACATATTTCTACACGGAACAATGGAGCGATGAGATTACCTGTATTGAATAAGATGTTTACAAGAAGATGATTTCTATTAATAAGTGTTGATTGGTTAGAACATGATTTAATGATACCAAAGCTTAGACTATAAAGCTTCTTATTCTTAGTTCATTAGCTTCTCTTACCGAATTGACAAATTAAGCATAAATTCACAAACAATTTGCGGGAAGATGAATGTCGCATAAATCCAGGTACATTGCTCTTCCTTTCAAAACATCGTATGAGGTACTCTTTTCCGAGGATAAGCTATGTCAGGTAGTAGGAAAATTTGCAATATCCTTTTTTATAACGATAGGCAATCTTTTTTGTGCACATCGTTTACTATGTAACAGTATTTTCTACCAACTATTCTGCTAGTTAGTCCAATAATAAAACGATATGCACCCGTTATCTGAACCCTAATAAATTCGAGCCTCAGATATACGCTTCACAATCTCAGATACCGTTTCTTCAGGAGTCATATCCGACGAATCTAGCCATAGTCCTATTCTTGGGTTTTCTTTGATGAGTACGTTATAAAGAGGTTCAACGTGCCAAGTAGTATAGCCTGACTTATTTCGCTTTTTCTCCCTTTCAATAATTGCATCGACGCTTGGATTTAGTGTTATAAAGTAAATGGGGGTAGATTCGAATTCGTCTAGAAAAGAAGCTGTCTCTTTTCCTAAATAGGTATCTTGTACAACTACTGAAAATCCTGCGTTATAATACATTTCACTCACTTTTGCTGCCATTTTATAACGAAGTCGCAATTGCTCAACGGCACTTTGAGAATAATCTGGCGTCATCTCGA
>JAPSLL010000032.1 GCA_031180805.1 Bacillus sp. (in: firmicutes) | reverse complement strand
AAGTCTAGCGCGTCTGCCAATTCCGCCACACCCGCAAGGTGTGTAAATGGTGAGCCATGAAGGACTCGAACCTTCGACCCTCTGATTAAAAGTCAGATGCTCTACCAACTGAGCTAATGGCTCATTACAATAATAAAATATAGTATTTTAAAACAAAGAATAAAAATGGCTGGGCTAGCTGGATTCGAACCAACGAATGACGGAGTCAAAGTCCGTTGCCTTACCACTTGGCTATAGCCCATCGAATATTGCTTTAAGCAAATTAAAACAACAAGAATTATATGATACCATATCTTAATTACAACTTCAAGTTGTAATTATTACCAAATAAAAAATAAAATGGCGGTCCGGACGGGACTCGAACCCGCGACCTCCTGCGTGACAGGCAGGCATTCTAACCAACTGAACTACCGGACCAAATAAAGTCAAGGAAATAAATAGGAGGTGGACGAATCATGGAAATAAGATATGTCCACTCCCTATTAGATTCCACGTATAAAAAATGACCCGTACGGGATTCGAACCCGTGTTACCGCCGTGAAAGGGCGGTGTCTTAACCGCTTGACCAACGGGCCATAATGTATGGCGGAGAAGGAGGGATTTGAACCCTCGCGCCGCTTACACGACCTACACCCTTAGCAGGGGCGCCTCTTCAGCCACTTGAGTACTTCCCCATATGGCTCCGCAGGTAGGACTCGAACCTACGACCGATCGGTTAACAGCCGATAGCTCTACCACTGAGCTACTGCGGAACAATATAAAAGACTTCTTTTATTATAGTTAGTATCACTTATCATGTCAATACTATCTATTTTTTATTCAATTACATGCCATCAGCGACGGCTTTTATAATTTATCATAGCTATACCTCTTTCGTCAACCCTATTTCATCAGATAGATTTTCCCACCACATTTCCCGCACACATATTTAGTCGTATCTACTTTTTTCTTCCGATTAAATATTTGCTGACAGCTTTGACATTGATATTTAAGGATTTTTCTAACGAGTTTGGGTTCGGATTTTAATGGTGTACAAAATCTTGGTGCACCTACCTTCTTTAGCAATTCTCTAAAATCATTGTCACGATGCTTATATCCTTTTCCTTCTATATGAAGATGATAATGACATAGCTCATGCTTAATAATGCCTATCACTTCATCAAGTCCGTGCTCTTCTAAATACTTTGGATTAATATCTATATTATGGGTATTCAATATGTAACGTCCACCAGTAGTTCTAAGTCTTTTATTGAATGTTGCTTTGTGGGTAAATTTTTTATTAAAAAACCTTAATGAAATTTCCTCAACTAGTTGTTGCAGCTTTTTATCATCCAAAATTATTTCCTCACTTTTTTAGTAACATCAGCCTAGTCTTATGCATACATTATAAACACCCATACTCCATTATAATGGATAAGGAGGTAAGAGCAATGCCATCATGGTTACAAAGCCAAATGCGACGTGCTTTCTTAGAAAAAAATCGATATCAAATCAGATTACTTAATCAGTGTTGGTTTTTCTATAGAGAAAAACACTGCTCGTAGGCAGTGTTTTTTTTTATTCTTTTACCATCGTTAATGCTACTCTTCCTTTTTTAAAATCAACGCTATCTACCCATACAGTTACAACATCACCAACTGATACAATATCTAGCGGATGTTTAACAAAGCTATTACTTAACTTTGATATATGAACAAGTCCGTCTTGTTTTACTCCGACATCAATAAATGCTCCAAAGTCTACAACATTACGTACTGTTCCTTGGAGCTCCATACCTTCCTTAAGATCCTCCAATTTCAGAACATCCTTCTTTAATAGCGGCTTAGGAACATCATCGCGTGGATCTCTTTCAGGGCGAATGAGCGCATCACATATATCCTTTAAAGTTAATTCGCCAATTTCGAGAATTGAAGAGGTTTCCTTTAAATTTAAGTTTTTTACTTGTTCCTTTAATTTATCACTACCTAAATCTGACTCTGTTACACCAAGCTGTTTTAGTAGTTTCTTTACCTCATTGTAATGCTCAGGGTGGATACTTGTACGATCTAAAGGTTGATCACCTTCTAACACCCTTAAGAAACCAATGCACTGTTCATATGTTTTTGCACCTAGTCTTGGTATGTCCTTTAATTGCTTACGATTGGAGAATCCACCAAGCTCTTCTCTTCTTTTTACAATATTATTTGCTACTGATTTACTAAGACCAGCAACATATTGAAGCAATGAAGACGATGCGGTATTGACGTTTACTCCAACTTGGTTAACTACAGTCTCAACAACAAATGTTAATGATTCATTTAGCTTCTTTTGAGAAACATCATGTTGATATTGGCCAACTCCAACTGATTTTGGGTCAATTTTCACTAGCTCTGCTAAAGGATCCTGTAATCTTCGCGCAATAGAAACTGCACTTCGTTCCTCTACTTGAAGGTCAGGGAATTCTTCTCTCGCTAAATCAGATGCAGAATATACACTTGCACCTGCCTCGTTAACAATTAAATATGAGGCTTCGCTTTTGCTATCTTTTAAAATATCAGAGATAAATTGTTCTGTTTCTCTTGACGCCGTTCCATTTCCGATTGCTATTACTTCAATATTATATTTTTTAAGAACCTCTATAACAGTAGTCTTTGCTCGCTCTGTTTTACTTACTGGAGGATGAGGGTATACAACACCGATATGTAACATTTTCCCCGTTTGGTCAACTACTGCTAATTTACAGCCTGTCCGATACGCAGGGTCTACTCCTAATACCATTTTTCCTTTTAAAGGCGGCTGTAATAATAGATTTCTTAGATTTTCAGAGAAAATATGAATGGCACGGTCCTCTGCCTTTTCAGATAATTCTTTTCGTATTTCTCTTTCAATTGAAGGCTGAATTAACCTTTTATACGCATCTTCAATTGTTTCAACTATAAGCTCCTTCACAATCGTCGTTTTATTCAGTTCCTGCTTTTGAAGATATTCTATAATTTGCTCATAAGGTGGTAATATTGAGATCCGAAGAATTTCTTCCTTCTCACCACGATTTATCGCAAGGACACGATGTGGAACAATTTTTAAGATAGGCTCTTCATATTCGTAATACATTTCGTAAACATTTTTCTCATCTTTTTCTTCATCTTTTACGACAGAAGCTATTTTCCCTTTTCTAAATGTCACATCGCGAATCCATTGGCGGTACTTTGGCTCATCAGAAATTTGCTCAGCAATAATATCCTTTGCTCCTTGTATTGCCTCTTCAGCCGTGTGAACTTCTTTTTCTTCATTTATAAATTCGTTTGCCTTATGAAAAACATCTCCTTCAGTTGGCAATTGTAAAATCCATTTAGCAAGTGGTTCTAATCCTTTTTCCTTTGCAACCGTTGCTTTAGTACGTCTTTTTTGTTTATATGGTCTATATAAATCCTCAACTTGTTGCAGCTTCATTGAGCTTTTTATTTCTGCAGCAAGCTGTTCTGTTAGTTTTCCTTGTTCTTCTATTAAGCGAAGGACTTCCTCTTTACGGTTCTCTAAATTCTGTATGTATGTCCACTTTTCTGATATATCGCGAATTTGCACCTCATCAAGTGCACCAGTTTGCTCTTTCCGATATCTAGCTATAAACGGAACTGTATTCCCTTCCTCTAATAACGATATAACATTCGCTATCTGTTTTACATTTATAGAAAGCTCTTTACTAATATGTTGCATGATATAATCCTGTTTATCGATCATCATAAGCCTCCAATATATTTCAGCATTCTCATATCATTTTATCTTAAATTCGTTTTCCAAACAAAGGAAAACAGTGGACTTAGTATGCCTAAAGCAAAAATTTACTCTTTACCTTTCATTCCACCTTAGCACCCTAGAGAGAACATTGCGCTAATCCGCTGCTAAGACTACTACTGCTACGATTAAATAAAAATAAAAGCCGTTCAACCATTCCCAAAACTAAAATAGTTGACCGACTATATAGGTTAAATCATCATTGCGATTGTTTGTATATTGTTTCAAAGATTGAGATAATTCCTCAACAGAATGGCTTTTTTCCAACAATGCTTTAACAGCAGGTAACACAAGACCGTCTGTATAAATGATAAATTTAGACCCTTGTTCATAGGAATACGTTTGAGTTCGATATTTCTGGGGCTTCCCTGATAAATATCCTAAAATCGGTATCGGATAAATATATGAGCCTGAGGGCAAAGAAAAAACAAAGCGAATATTACCTACTGAGCTATATGTGAACTGCTTTGTCTGGAATTCTATTTTCAATATGGAAACTGTTGCACCACGTTTATTTTTTAGTTCCTTATTACATAGCTCAATTAACACTTCAACCTTTTCATCATGTTTCTCTTCAACTAAAGTACTTATTGCAGAGGATGATTCATTTGCGCGTTCACCACTTCCTAGTCCGTCAGCCAAGGCACAAATCAAATATTCGTCTGTAGCCTTTAGAAAAAAACTATCCCCACAGCAATCCTTTCCTTGTTTAGGTATTTGGTATGCTAACGTCTGAACAAAACTATTTGATTCCTGAATTATCATTTTTCCATCTCCGAATTAAACAAATCTCCATCGATCGCTTCTTTCAATTTTTGGATGGCCCTTCTCTGTATCCGAGAAACATGCATTTGCGAAATCCCCAGCTTTTTGCCCGTCTCCTTTTGGCTTTTATTCATAATGAACGTATAATCAATAATTTCCTTTTCACGTTCTGTTAAAACATGAAGAACACTTTCTAACATGAGCCTTTGATTTACCCTTTCATAGCCTTGATCTTCCGCACCTACTATATCAAGAATTGTTACCGTACTTCCTTCCGCATCAGCATCGATTGGATGATCAACAGACAATGCATGATAACTTTTACTCATTTCCATCGTTTCTAACACTTCTTCTTCTGTAACATCTAAATACTTTGCTATCTCTTCGACTCTAGGCGAGCGTTGCTTTTCATTTGTTAAAGCATCAACCGCTGCTTTCATTTTCGGTCCTAATTCCTTGATTCGTCTTGGCACATGGACACTCCATGTTTTATCTCTAAGAAATCGCTTTATTTCTCCAATAATCGTTGGAATCGCAAAAGCTTCAAATGGCTTTCCAACAGAAGGATCATACCTCCGAATCGCACCTAGCAACCCAATAATCCCCACTTGCTTTAAGTCTTCATGGAACCCTTTCCCTTTAGAATACTTTTTTGCCAACGTATCGACTAAGCCCGAATAGTATTCAACAAGAACGGATTGAGCCATTTCTTCCTCATTCTGTTGAAATTCTAATATGAGCTTATTTATGTCTTCTTTAGTTAGCTTCGAAGTTTGAGATAGTTGCGCCATGTTTGATTCGCCCCTCACTTAAATACTTAATCATGAAGACTGTAACACCTGATTTATCAAGGATACGGACTTCATCCATGAGCGTTTCCATCAAATACAGACCTAATCCACCTTCAGGCAGCTGGTCTATAGGACTTGAAGCAGAAAAGGGGCCGATTTCACTTTTCACTTGTTCAAAATCAAAGCTGTTACCATCGTCTGCAATAATAACTTCCAAGCGATCTTCATAAAGGCCAAAGCCTACAACAATATCTCCACCCTCATCATGTTTATAGGCATGCTGTACTGCGTTTGTACATGCTTCACTAGTGGCAATTTTTAAATCCTCAATTTCATCATATGAATATCCCATTCTACTGGCAATTCCTGAAAGGGTTAATCGTATAATTCCTACGTACTCTGGCTTTGCGGGAATCTTCATTTCTATATAATCCACTAATTGATTCATTGTACTCCACCCTTTGATTTAGAAGATATATCAATGATGTCATTTAAGCCTGTTATTCTAAATAAACGTACCAATCGTTCTGACAGCTCAATTAGTCTGAGCTGACCTTCATTTTTTCTAACCATTTTTAACAAACCGATAAACACTCCTAATCCTGTACTATCCATATAAGAAACATTCGCAAGACTCACAACAATAGAAGGATTCGGCATTTGCGCAAGCGGGAAAATTGACTCCCTCAATTTTGGAGCAGTATATACATCAATTTCACCTGTAATCGATATATTCGTTTCATCACTATTATTCGTAATTTCAATTTTTATGTCCATCCTTCTTCACCTCAGAAAGAGCTTTAGTATCTTTTCCATACCCGAAAAATCTATAGATTAAACCACTCTTCTTAGTATTATTAAAGTAAAGTCATCCCTTAAGTGAAAGTCCTGCATCTTTTCAAAATGTTTGAATATTTTTTCCACTAATTTCTGCGAAGAATAATGTTTATATTTTTGTATTAAGCTGGTGATAAACGTCCTTTCAACAAAACCACTTTCCGTTCTTAGTTCAGTTACTCCATCAGTTAATAATACAATCATATCTCCCACTTCAATCTGTCTTTCATACCGCTCATACGTTACTTGTTTATTAACACCTAAAACGAGTCCTTTTGAGTTTAAATCCTCAAATGTATCCGTCTTTGCGAAATAATAAAAGCCTGGCTCATGACCAGCAGATGCATATGTAAATATATGTTTTTCAATGTTATACATACCATAAAACATCGTAATAAACATGCTTGGGTCTACATTTCTCTCTACAACTCTATTTAAATTTTCTAAAACTTGATTTGGGCTTTTTCGTGATTCTGGCAAGCTATCCATCGCATACTTAATCATCGACATACAAAGAGCCGCAGGAATCCCTTTCCCAATCACATCAGCTACTGCAACACTAATTGCCTCATCATCCTGTACAAAGTGATGAAAATCTCCATTCATCTGCTTAGCAGGAACACTTATAACTCCTATATCTAATGAATTTACATGTGGAATTGATGTTTCTAATAAGGAGCGTTGAACATTTGCAGCAATTTGAATTTCTGATTTTATTTCTAATTGTTGATCTCGTAAACTTTGATGCTCTTGATAAGCTAAGCCATACCCCATCATAATCTCTAGTAAAAAATCAAATGAGGTGAGGACTTCACTCTGGATTTGCGGATATAATTCCTGAAGAGCTTTACGATGTGTACTAATAATTTCCTCAGGGGGTACTTGGTGCTCAATCGATTTTCTACTAAACTTTTGTCCCTGATACAAAGCCGTTTCAGTTTGATTATTTATGTAATTTCTTAATAGACTTACATACTTTTCCTCTAAAAAGTGTCTAAAATCCATTCAACCCCTCCTACCGCAACCATTTCACCGCATGAATCGTTGTACCAATTCCAACTTCAGAGTTAATATCAAAATTATCCATTAAGCGCTTAACACCAGGTAACCCTGCACCTAACCCTCCTGATGTCGAATAACCATCTTCCATAACTTGGCGAATATCTTGTATTCCAGGACCTTGATCATCCGCAATTATCTTCAATCCTTTTTTGCCATTTTGCTCAATAAGTTCAATTTGTATTTCACCACGTCCTGCATATAAGTAAATATTACGGGCTAGTTCTGATATCGCTGTTGTAATTCTTGCTTGATCTACCGGACCGAAACCGATCTCTTTTGCTGCGCTACGTCCTAATTGACGTGCCGCCACAATATCCCACTCAGTGGTAATCTTCACACAGGATTGGTTCTCCATGCTTACTCCCCCAACTCCCGCCGTAATGTTTCGAGGCCTTTTTCTAGATCTAAAGCTGTTTGCACTCCCTCTAGCCGAATCCCAAGTTCAATTAAAGTGATTGCTACAGCAGGTTGTATCCCCGTTAACACAACCTTTGCTCCCATTAAGTTTGACATATTTATAACATCCCCAAGTACTTTCGCAATAAAGGAGTCAATGACATCTAGCGAAGTTAAATCAATCACTACTCCGTTTGCACCAGTTTCATATATTCTATGTAACAAATCCTCTTGGAATTGAAGTGCAGTTTGATCATCAAGCTCCCATTGAATTGAAATGAGTAAACAATTTCCTAATTTTAAAATTGGTATTCTGGTGTTCATTTTCTTTCCCCCAATGTAACAATTTTACGATTCGTTAATTGTAGTGCATATTCAACGCCAGCTTGTAAGCTGTTTTTCGTAATGATTTGACTTAAATCAATCTCAAGGTTAACGATCGTTTGGGCTATTTCAGGTCTAATTCCTACGAGTAAACATTTAGCACCGACGAGTCTAACCGCTTCAGAAGCTTGAATGATGTGATGGGCCACCATCGTATCAACAATCGGAACACCAGTAATATCTATTAATACCACCTCTGAACGATGCTTAACGACACCAAATAGCAAATTCTCCATAATGTTCCTTGCTCGTTCTGTATCAATCGTCCCAACTAACGGAAAAACGCTAATATTATCAAAAATTGGTATTAATGGTGCTGACAATTCTTTTAATGCTAGTTTTTGAAGTGCTACAATTTTTTCCCACGACTCGGCATATTGATTAAGTACCTCATAATTCAGAGGTGTTAACCACTTATCGAAATCAAATACAAGCTTCATTTTTTCTTCAGCTGATTGATTTATTGTCATCATATCAAATAAAACTTTGTTAAATTCTATTAGGGCCATTGAAACTAGCTGTAATGACCACCCTATTTGCACAATTTTCTTTGAAAAATCACTGATTGTGCTAACCATATCTTCTTTTGGGTTTTGTAAATAATGGACTACTATATTGATATATTCATTATAAATAGTAAAAATCACTTGAGAGTTATTGGTATTTGACGCTTTTAGTAATACGGTTTCTTCCATCACGTTTACCCAATCATATAAAATTTCTTTTTTATGTTTAAGAATAAATTTATATAACGGGCTTAATGATTCCTGCATATTAATCTCCCCTATTATTTAAAACCACTTTGTACCCTCTTCATTATATCGATTTTATTCTAAAAAAAGAAATACGCTAAATAGCTTATAATTTTTTCTTTTAAATCATTATCTTAGCCTTACTGATTCTTACCTTTTAAGGTATCATATTTTAAATTAGTATAAATAAAAAAGGTTGCCATTTCAGCAACCTTTTTCTTTATTGAAACTAAATTTATTTTTCCCTAAAAATCAATGAGTCCTAAGCTTATCTGTAAGGCTTCGTCCACCTTATCCATCATTTCATCGTCAAGATGGGTAATTTTATCTGTTAGCCTTTGCTTATCAATCGTTCGAATCTGTTCAAGGAGTATTACTGAATCCCGTTCAAATCCGTAACGCTTTGCATCAATCTCAACATGAGTTGGCAATTTTGCTTTTTGAATTTGGGCCGTTATTGCCGCTATAATAACTGTAGGACTAAAGCGGTTTCCGATATCATTTTGAATAATTAATACAGGACGTACGCCACCTTGCTCCGAGCCTACAACAGGGGAAAGATCAGCAAAATATACGTCACCGCGTTTAACAATCAAATGATTAACCCCCGCTTACTAAGCGTTCAACGGTATGATCAGCCTCAGATTCTGCCAGAAATGCTTCAGATGCAATATTTAAATTAATTTTCGCCATTTCCATGTAACCACGTCTCATAGATTCGCGAATATGGCGCATTTTACGCTCACGAATATACATCTTTGTTGCTTGATAAATAAGCTCGTTTCTGTTTCCGTTCTCCTGTTTAACCAGTCCATCTAATTCTGAAACTAATGCTTGAGGTAACTGAATTAAGATTTCTGTTGTTGCGCTGGATTCAGACACAAACACACACCTCCACAAAACTTACCATCCTATAATTCATTCCAAGTTTAATAATAACACTTACTTCCCAATAAGCAAAGCATTTTCCCTAGAAAAGTGGAACCGTTTGGTCAGCGAGTATGAACCAGCGCAATCCGTCTGAGATAAAAAACACGAAGAGCAAGATCTTTTCGGTGTTAGCTTATCATAAGGAGGATTGTGTGCTCTTTGTATGCTAGGCGTTGCAGCTGGAAAATAAAGCGAGAACGCCTTAAAGCTTCCACCTTGTAGAAATCACCAAAGATAGTCAGTATACCACTTTAATAAATCCTTTGCTCAAAAAGATTTGTGACTAAACGACCATTTTCCACTAATAAAAAAGATAACACAGCACTAACCACAGATAAATAAGCCAATCAAAACAAAGGAATTCATTACCCTCTATTCATGATTGGCTTATTTACCTTGGATTTCTTCACTTTTGCTTTATCATATAACCATTATAACAAAGCGAGGTGGTTAGCCAGTCTACAATAAAAAGCATGAACCATAAGGAACTATTTTATTATTCAACAACCTTGTTTGTTAACCCTTCTCTATTATCGACATATACATGTTATTTATTCATTTTATTTGGAACATTTATATCAGTTTAGGATTTTATATTAAAGGTTTTTTATGATCGGATTATCTACATCGATTTTTTGTCCATTTTCCCAAAAAATTCGAGGCACTCTCATAGAGATCATACATGTTATTTCATAATTTATTGTATTTAAATGACTTGCAATTTCATCAACAGAGATTTTTTCATTATTTTGTCTACCAATCAGTGTGACTGTTTCACCAATCGGTAACTCATGGGGCAACTTGACCATACATTGATCCATACAGATTCGCCCAACCAATGGAGCTCGTTGACCTGCTACAAGTACATCTACATCCCTTAAAGCCCTAATCCAACCATCAGCATATCCAATTGGAATCGTCCCGATCCATTCCTCTGATTTCGCTTCATATGTTGCACCATAGCTTACCTTTGTTCCCTTTGGAACCTTCTTAACATTCACTAATTTGGATTTTAAAGAAAAAGCCTCTTTAAGTTTATATGGCAATTCATCCTTTATTTCAAGTGAAGGTGTTAAGCCGTACATGGAAATGCCTAGTCTTACAGCATTATATACCTTCTCTGGAAACCGAAGTCCTGTTGCACTATTTCCACAATGAACAAGTAATTCATCGTGTGGAATCAGGTCTAAAAACTCATCGAATTTCTTATATTGTTCATTAAAATATGTTACGTCTTTCTCATCTGCTGTTGCAAAATGAGTATAAATTCCTTCAATATGAAAACACGAGGATGTTTTTACATAGTCGAATATCGCTAAAAGGCTCTTTCCTTCCCTTATTCCTAATCGACTCATTCCCGTATCTAATTTGACATGAATTTTTACAGTACCCTCTTGAATATATTGCGTTGCTTCAACAAGCCAATCTAAAGAAAACACCGTTAATGTTATATCATACTTAATAGCCAACTGGACAGCACTCGCCCTTGTTGCACCAAGTATCAAAATCGGCGCCTCAATCCCACTGTTACGCAACGCAATCGCTTCATCAAGAAACGCTACAGCTAACATGGATGCTCCAGATTCTATCGCTGTTCTTGCTACCTGAACGGAGCCATGACCATAAGCATTTGCCTTGACTACTGCAATGACTTTAACATTTTTACCAACATGCTCTTTCATTGACTTAACATTATGTGAAATTGCATCTAAATCAACATCAATCCACGTATCTCGATAAAATTCTTGCTGCATTTACAATTACACTTCCTCAGCCTGACTTTACTACACCATTTATTATTTGATTACAATGCAAAATTGTCAAATAGTTTTGAGGGAAAAATTAGGAGGATTTTACAATGATTTAAAATTTGATACGCAGCCCTTATTTTAATAGGTTACTCCACTACAATAAGCAATCGAGGAAGGTTCCTTCCTTTTACATCCAACGAAATAAATGAAAGAACGGGTGGACTCTGCCACCCGAATGATTATTTTGCCGCCTGTCCTTGGATTGATTTTGCCACCATAAGCATTTCATCCTCTGATAAATCTTCAGATGCTAACATGTAGTCAACACCGTCATGAGTCCATGTCAATGCTGTATCAGACATCGCTCCAATTGTGAATCCTAAATCTGTCGGTTGACCGTTCACATATGTTGATGTTGAGGCTGAAGCTGGTGCAGCAATCTCAGCACTTTCCTGAATTAAAGTAAATGATTTTTCATTTCCTTCAAAAGTAAGAATAACTCGTTTGCCATTTTCAGTTTTCACTTCATTTTCTTCAACTAATGAGAATCCTTCTGGCATTTCTAGAGGATACTTAACAGCAAATGACTCATTGTCACCAGATGCCATTGTTGGTACTTCAATTTGTGCACTAGACATATTCTTTTCGACATCGAATGAGTTATCGTCAAATGATGCATTGAATTCAAACTTTGTAAATTCAACAATAACTAGTGGATTTTTATCTGTATCCATCACTTTCACACTAGATGGTGATAGATCTTTTTTATTAAAGGTGATTTCTTGTGTAGGCAGCATTTTATTATTTTGATAGTTCGTCTTTGTTTCAAACACATATTTGTTTTCCGCTGCACTAAAAGTAGCTTCCGGGTCATTCACAATATCTTTAATTAATGATTCATAAAGGTAAGCTTGACTACTGTTTTGCGGCCATTCACTTTGGAAACGGAAGCTTTTGTTTAATGCCGGAGTTAATACAAACACACCTTCATCATTACGCAAAATCATTTGACTTTGCTCTTTTTGAGAATTTTTAAGATTTACTCGGTAATATTCCGGTCCTTTAAACCATACTTCAATTTCATATTCCTGTGGCTCACTACCTGTTTGAAGCGTCATCTTCCCTTTGGCCTTATACCCTGACATTTCATCCATCTTCTTTTCTAACGCCCGAACTACATCTGACTGTGATTTCTCGCCACATGCTGCGAGAACGAATACTGTTAAAAGCCCTACTAATAATAACACCAAGCTTTTTTTCAACATGTCCAACCCCTTTGCCTCATATAACGTTAAAAAGGAAGAAATCGTTTTGCTAGAACCTCACCTTCATCAGCTGAAGAGACTTGCTGTACATTATTTTGCTTAGCCAAAGATTAAAAGATGAACTCCTAAAACAACTTGTCTTCCCTATCGCATTACCAAATATATGAGACAAACTTTCCTAATATGCAAGATATTTTGTCCAGAAAATAGTTTAGGATTGATTCATAATAAAAGAGAAATGAAACCTATTTATGTTTAGAGCTTCATTTTTCTATAATAACTTGAGCCGCGGCGTATTGCCTTGTATGTGTTATCGTGACATGAATCGTAAATGGCTCCTTTATTTCCTTTAGCACCTTGATAAAAGGCTTGCCTCTTTCATCATTCAAGACCTCAATATCTAAAAATCCTATCTCTTTCCCGATACCTGTACCTAATGCCTTTGAAAAGGCTTCTTTTACAGAAAATCGTCCTGCTAAAAATTCTACCTTTCTTTCCATTGAAAGAGTCATAAACTTCTCAATTTCCCCGATTGTTAAAATCCGCTTTATAAATCCAGGCTGTCGTTCAATAATTCTTCTAATTCTATCTAATTCAATAATATCTAAACCAATGCCCATTATCATCTAACGTAACATCCTTCCACACAACCATTTATAGTACTATTTTATCCAACTTGTACATATTCGTGTTAGTATAAAGTTGAGACCTTAATTTGTGGATTTCTTACAACCATAAAGTCATTTACTAGAAGTTTCCCCATTTAATTCATACATTTTTAATAAACATGGGCTAATTTACATAAAGGTTTATGATGACAACCTTACAAAATTCAGGAGGGCGAATTATGTTTACTAGAACTGAAAATTTCCGCACTTTCCTTTCTCTGTACCCAATTGTATCGATTATTGTTTGCATACATCTTGTATTCTGGTTTTTATTTCAATTGCCCATTCCAGCTATTCAACTCTTTTTAGGCTTATTAGACGGTTACAATGCAGGGATTGCAAATGGAGAATATTGGCGGTTAATTACACCTATTTTCCTTCACATGACCTTTAGTCATCTATTCTTTAATACAATCTCTCTCATTTTATTTGCACCTGCGTTAGAAAGAATGCTAAAGAAGGTTAAATTTATTCTCATCTATTGTATTTCTGGTATTATCGCAAACATAGCAACCTACCTGATTGAACCACTCAATTATTCCCATTTAGGTGCATCTGGAGCAATATTTGGGTTGTTCGGAGTCTATCTTTTTATTGTCTATTTTAGAAAGGGCTTAATTGACCAAGCAAATTCTCAAGTTATTATTAGTATCCTAGTTATAGGTGTTATTATGACCTTTTTTAATTCAAATACAAATGTTGTTGCCCATCTATTTGGTTTATTTGGGGGCTTTCTTATAGCTCCTCTCTTTGTCAAAAAAAGTGGCCGTTTTGTTCATCAAACATATTACAGTCCACAGTCTCGAAGCTTTACAATAAATAAACTCAAAGCAAAACATATTGCGTGGATAGTTCTTGCCATCCTCATCTTAATTGGTTTTCTCGTTCAATTTAATTAGGTTTCATAACTACATTAGAAATATGTATTCATAACAAACAGACACGAAAAAGCATTCGTGTCTGTTTTCCTTCTTTATGAATAAGAGTACCAATCAACGATTGAATCAGCGTCCCTTTCATCCAGATCCTTTACAACAAATGATTTACCCAATACTCCAGTTTTAATTGTCACACTAATCGTTTGCAGCCCATTTCTTCTTTGAAAATAAGAAGTTTTACTTTTCATCGATTGTATTTTATTTCGCTGAATTAATACGGTAGTTTTCGAAATCACTCGAAAGCTTAATTGGAGTCGATTATCATTAATCACCCATCCAGCATTTTTAAACGCAAGGTAACCCCAATAGTAGCTTATCGGAAGTAAAACAATTGATAATAATCCCCACTGCAAATAAACAATAATTAATGGAATGCAAATAACTACCGCCGGTAATAGTTTTCTAAACAAATATCGTTGTAAAGATTTTTTAGGCAAAGGGTATACGGTTTGCTCGTTTGTAAATGAAGGGAGGTACTGAGCAAGCAGTGTTTGCACATCCTTTCGGTTGACGACAGGGAATAATACTGTTGATAGTCCTTGATCACTCGCACTACCTCCTGCACTTTCGATATAAATCGTTGAATAGCCCAATAGTTCTCTTAATGGATTTTGAACAATTCTAATTGCTTGAATCCGCGATATTGGAATAGAGACCTGTTGCTTCTCAAATATCCCCTTCGAAATTTTTATTTCCTTTTCATCCTTCGTTACCGTAAAATACGCATATTTCAGTAAGACTCCGATAACGCTTAATATCCATGTAATTACGAATGCTATAAAAATTAAAATGGCGTAGATTGTGAAGCTAGCATTTGCTAAAAAATCAAACTGATCATATATCTTCTCATATGGGATAATTTCGTCAAATTGTGATATAAAAGCCGCAATAGCTGATAAAATAACTCCTACTCCACTTGATGTAGATGCTGCAATAAGCAGCTCTTTCTTGCTAATTTTATAGGTTGGAAGTTCGATTTCTTTCTCGTCATCATCTTGTGAAAGTGTGGCCCCATTTTTATATATCGAAATGGCCTGTTCAATAGTATGTACATCCTCTTTCTTGATCGCTGTTAAGACAGCTTCAGCCTCAATGCCACCGCTCGCTGTTTCTATTTGAACTTTGACTAATCTGAAGATTTGTTGAATAATTCCGGCACGAATATTTATAGATTGAATCCGTTCAATCGGAATATAGCGCTTTTTCTTCACAAAAACTCCATGCTCTATTCTAAATTCCCCGTCTTCAATCCAATATTTAAATTTCAACCATTCTAGAAAACTAGATAATAGCATGAAGGCAAAAATTGCGACAATACCAAGGAAGAAATAAATATTGAAATCTATATTTCCTCCAACGAAAAATAGAACAATAAATGAAGCAATATAAGATTTAATCGCCTTGATTAGGTTTAATATCATGCCAACCGGGTGAATACGCTTAGGTTCAAACATCATCATCAGTCACCCTAGCTAGCTTTGAAATTCGATCTCTTAGCACCTCAGCCTCGTTAATATCCAGAGCTGGAATTTCATGTGTTGTAGCAGCTGTTGAAATTTCAATGGAGGCTAATCGATATTTCCGCAATAAAGGACCTTGATGTGTATCAACATGCTGTACTCTTACCATCGGAATAAGAACTCGTTTGACAACAAAAAAACCATATTGAAGATCAATCTCATGCTCATGAACTTCATAACGCCAGACGCGGTGCCGCAGCTTAGGGATGATAATAATCGCTAAAATTGAATAAATTACCCATACCACCGCTAAACCTATCGTAATCCAAAAAGGAAACTCAAAAAAATAAATACCAAATCCGATAGCAATACCGATAATTAAACAAATAATCGCACTAATCATTGCACTGATCTTCCAAACAGCTAGTGCTTTTAAGCTTATTTGATTTCGAGGTAATTCTCGCAATACACTCTCCCCTTTAAACACCATTAACATATGATATAACCAATAAAAACTCAGTTTATTATATCATAATGACTTCCTAACCTTTTCTATTTTATGTAAACTTTATAATTTAATGGATTTTAAAGGTTGTTTTATCGACCCACTCGATTTCTGAATACTTCCGTAAATCGTTTGCAAGCTGAAAGAGTGCATTATCTTTTTGCTTTGCTTCAATCATACAATCAAGCTTATCAAGGCTTCCCTTAATCGTTGTTAAAAACTTCATAAACATTTTGTCATCGACATACTCAGAATGGGCGCGAAAGTCTTTTTCACTTTTCGGACTGGAAATATGCATTTTTGGTGGTAAACTTGAACCGTTCCAGGTCGAAAGAATTCTTTGCCAATTATGCTCCCAGTTTTCGTCATCATGATAGGCTAAATGATGATGATAATCAAATACTTGTGGAATCCCTAGCTTTTCACATAAATATAAGGCATCATTTACATGAAAAGTAGTATCGTCATTTTCCAGCATTAACATTTCCTGAATTTTAACCGGAATATGTCCCCAATTATTGATAAATTGCTCTAACGCCTTATCCTTATCATTATAGGCACCACCTATATGCAAAACACAGCGATGCTTTGGAGTAATTTCCATCCCCTTTAGTAAACGTTCATGCATTTGTAAAGTCTTTAAAGACATTTTGAAGATAGATGGATCTGTTGAATTAAGTACGACAAAATGATCTGGATGAAAATCAACCCTCATCGGATGCTGCCTTAAATAATCGGCAATTCGTTTTAAGGAAGGGATTAAACTCACCATATAGTCCCAATCAGGAAGCTCTTCATGATTTGCTAAAGGAATTAATTTAGAACTAAACCGAAAAAAGTGAATGTCGTGAGCAGCATTATGCTTCAATAAGCGAAGGCAGTTCTCAAGATTTATTTGGGCAATCCTTTCAAGCTTTGCAATTGCCGCCTCTCTGTCCTTAATTTTTTGAAATTGTGTAAATGTCATCGTCTTAGAAGGAGAACAATTTTGCAGATTCATGCTCATCGCAACATAACCTAATCGAATAATCGTCATCTCAAAGCACCCCTATTTAACCAATAGAGATAATTGGTATATTTATTAATTCTTCTCCCCTCTAGCATTCCCAAATAAATTAAATCCATTTTTATGACACAATAAAAAAAGCCGAACCCAAGAAATTGGATTCGACCTTTTCATTATTTTGAATTAGAGTAACGACGCTTGTTATTATTACCTTTGCTTCGATCACGATCACCGTAAGAACGATTATTCGATTTCTTTTGTCCGCCACTTCGATTATAATCGCCACGTCTGCGGTTATTAGAAGAACGGTTTTTACCTTTTGATTTTGAATACAACGGAGCCTCTTCTGTTAACTTCACTTCAACAGAGTTAGGTTCTTTTGTCATGTATTTAATCGCTGCTGCCACTACATCTTGAGCATCAAATTCCTCTAAAAGCTCTTCTGCCGTACGCTTATAGAAAGATAAATTATCGCTTTCGATAATTGAGCGGATTTTTTCAACAGTCATTTGTTGTTGGCTTTCGATTGCCTCATCCAATGTTGGTGGCTTCATACGATCCATTTTACGTTTTGTTGTGCGCTCGATATTTTTAACAATATCTAATTCACGTGGTGTAACGAATGTCATCGCCATACCTGTTTTACCAGCACGTCCAGTACGACCAATTCTGTGTACATAACTTTCAGGATCTTGTGGCACATCAAAGTTATATACATGTGTTACGCCAGAGATATCTAGACCACGTGCAGCAACATCAGTTGCAACAAGAACTTCAATTGCACCCTCTTTAAATTTACGTAATGTTGACATACGTTTTGCTTGAGTTAAGTCCCCGTGAATACCTTCAGCTGTATAGCCTCTTAATGTTAATGCCTCAGATAACTCATCTACACGACGTTTTGTGCGTCCAAAGACAATCGCCAGCTCAGGAGATTGAATATCAAGAAGTCTTGTTAAAATATCAAATTTCTTTCTTTCTTGTGTTTCTAAATAATATTGTGTAATATTCGGAACCGTCATTTCTTTTGCTTTTACTTTGACTAACTCTGGATTTTGCATAAATTTCTCTGCAATGCGTCTAATTGGATCTGGCATAGTAGCTGAGAATAATAATGTCTGACGATCTTCAGGTACATTTGATAAAATTGATTCAATATCCTCGATGAATCCCATATTTAGCATTTCATCTGCTTCGTCTAAGACGACTGTGTGAACCGCGTTAAGACGAATAGTTTTACGATTAATATGGTCAATTAAACGTCCAGGAGTTCCGACAATAATATGCGGGTTTTTCTTTAATGAACGAATCTGTCTGTTAATATCTTGGCCACCGTAAATTGGAAGAACGCGTGTGCGTTTATGATATCCAATTTTATAAAGCTCTTCCGAAACTTGAATCGCTAATTCACGAGTTGGAGCAACGACAACTACTTGAATATGCTCCTTTTTCACATCGATCTTTTCGATAAGAGGTATTCCGAATGCTGCTGTTTTTCCAGTTCCTGTTTGTGCTTGACCAATTACGTCTTTATTTTGCAAGCCTAACGGAATGGTTTGTGCTTGAATTGGTGATGGCTCCTCGAAGCCCATTTTACTTATTGATTGCATAAGTGACGAACTTAAACCTAAATCTTGAAACGTTAATGTCAATGTATTCATACTCCTTCTATATCGTTTGCTGTAAATATTTACAGACCTTATAGGTAATAGGTTTCTTAATCGTATTCATAATGAAACGATGTTATATATTCAACTTTAGCTTTATCTAAAAGCTATAAGAAAGATTATTTAATAATGATTCATCATGAAAACAGTGATGAAAAAACCGCTTAAATAAAATTGTGTTCAATTAACAATGGTACCTGCCATTATTTAACTGAAAGAAAACAAACTATCGCCGAACTATCTGATAGTAATGGACAGATTTCAGCCTTAAATCCTCATCTGATACTCCTTAACGTCCTGTTATAGAAGGATAAAAAGCTGAAGTCTATTCAAAGGGATTGATTCAAACAAAGCTTACTCAACAAATGTGGCTTAATCATTAAAGTACGCCTTTAAGCTTTCCTTTCCCTCACCTTCACACAAAAAAGCCCTTTTATTTTCTTACAAGGGCAGCAGTTTACCTTATTTAAAGCCCGCAAACACTTTAAAAGTAATCATACCACTACAAGCCCCTTATTTCAACTTAATGTAAGACAGCTACTTCTAAAAATATGCATGGATAGAAAAATTTTGTCTCTTACCTTCACTTCAACTAACATTATGACAATAGGGCGTTATTCATTTGTTCCTCGTAGAGAAATCTTTCTACAGATTCTCTTAATACTTCATAATCCTCTCCATAGCAAACATGATGTTTAGAAGTAGGAAGTAGCTTAAGCTTCTTTTCCTTGGAAGGAATTGCTTCATATAAATAATAGGCACTTTTGACAGGGACAATCCCATCACGCTCACCTTGAATAATTAGGACAGGTAATGTTAATTCCTTTAAAATAGGGCGTACCTTTTTGACAAGCTTTTGAAATTCAAGCGTTGCACGTAATGGAGTCTCAAAAAGCTTCCTTCTATAACGGTTATAAAGCTCATTTTGACTTAGCTTCCCCGACCAGAAATCTTTTAGCATGTCTTTAAAATCTAATAAAAGCTGCTTTGGATTAACATAATATGCTGCAGCACTTAGTAAAACGAGTTTTTTCACCTGATAATTTGCAGCCAAATAAGAGGCAATGATCCCCCCCATGGAAAATCCAATAACATATACTTCATCAACTTCTTCCATTAAGGCCAAAAGCTCCTGTTCAGCATGGGAAACCCATTCATCATATGTGTGTCCCTTTAATGAAAGGGTTTCCCCATGCCCAGGTAAAGTTGGAACTCGCACAATCCATCCTGTTTTTTCCCTAATATCATTTGCCAATGGATCTACTTCATACGGCGCACCGGTAAAGCCATGAATAAAAAGGCAACCTATCATATGAAATGTAAACCTCCCTTTGAAAGCATACACACACGTTTATATGGCAAAATGTCATTTTTCGAAGGTAAGGAAATGGTGTTTTCCACAATGTTATCATTCACTTTTTATAAAAATTTCATCCACATGTTTTTCAATTAGTTAGTGCATTGACTACTTCTTCAAGCCTCATACCACGTGATGCTTTAACAAGAACAATATCTTTAGGTTGCAGATATGATTTTAGTTGTTTAATTAACGCATTTTTATCATCAAAATGGTGAATTACATTTGGAGAAAATTTCTCTTCCGCACCTCTAGCAATTTCCTTCCCTAATGAGCCATATGTAAACACATAATCTATTTTAGCAGAATCAATAGAAGCCCCAATCTGATAGTGATATTCCTTTTCTTCTTCTCCTAATTCAAGCATATCTCCTAAAACAACGATTTTTTGATTGAAACCGTCAAGATCCACCAATAGATTGATTGCAGCCCTCATTGAGCTAGGGCTTGCATTATATGCATCATTAATGAAAGATACACCTTGCTCTGTCTCTATGAGCTCTAATCTCATTCCCGTTACCTTTAATTGGCTAAATCCTTGAATTATTGCATCCTCCTGTACTTCGAAATGCTTTGCGACTGCATATGCTGCTAAAGCATTTAGAACATTATGCTTACCTAAAACAGGTATTGTGTATTCTACATTATTTACTTGAAAGCTTGTGCCGTTAATCGCTTGCTTCATGTTCGTTGCAACAAAGTCGTTTTGGCTGCGTTCCCCAAAAGTAATGGTTTTAATAGGTAAAGCCTGCACTCTTTCTTCTAGAAGTGGCTCATCACCATGATAAATTAAGATGCCGTCTTCCTTCAAACCTTTTACAATTTCTAGCTTAGCATCAGCAATTCCTTCCCTTGAGCCTAAATCCATCAGATGTGCTTCACCAATATTCGTTATAATCGCTACATCTGGTTTTGCAATTTTTGATAACAGCTCTATTTCTCCTTTACCGCTCATGCCCATTTCTAATATGGCTATCTCCGTCTTCTCTTCCATATTTAGCACAGTTATTGGTAAACCTATATGATTATTGAAATTCCCCTTTGTTTTATGAACTTTATAGGTTGTTTCAAGAACAGATGCGACCATATCCTTCGTTGTTGTCTTCCCATTACTTCCCGTAATTCCTACAATTTTTGGTTTCACTTCATTTAAGTAAGCCTCTGCAAGCAGCTGTAATGCACGTAATGTATCTTTAACAAAAATGACTGGAACATCTTTCGGAGGGTTTCCTTCTGATTCCTGCCATATAATTGCACTTGCACCATTTTTTAATGCACTTGCAACAAATTCATGCCCATTAAATTTTTCTCCAACAAGCGGAAAAAACAAATTCCCCTTAATTACTGCACGGGAATCTGTTGTGACCCCATAAATTTCAAGATTGTAATCTGGTTCAGCTAACCCCCAGCCATGTACCGCTTTTTCAATATGAGATAATGTTCTTCGTATCAATCTCTTCACTCCTTTTTCTTACCATTTCTAATATGTAACATTTCTTTTTCACAAAATAAAGAGGAACTGATATGATCCCTATTCAGTTCCAGCTTTTGTAAACTCTATATAAAAAGATGATTAAAATGTATATTTGATTTGTTGTTTTTGTTCATAACGTTCAAGCGCTAAGTCAACGAGCTCTTCAATAAGGTTAGGATAGTTAATACCACTCTCTTTCCATAATAACGGGAACATACTGTAAGGTGTAAATCCTGGCATTGTATTTACTTCATTGATTATTGCCTTCCCATCCTCAGTTAGAAAGAAGTCTGCACGAACTAAACCAGAGCCGTCAATTGCTTTAAAGGCTTTAATTGCCATGTCTTTAATTGTTTCATATTCATCTTGAGATAACTGTGTAGGAATAATTAAATCTGTGTCGCCATCTTCATATTTTGCCTTATAATCATAAAATTCTTTTTTAGGGGCAATTTCTCCTACTACAGAGCATTGTGGATTGTCATTTCCAATTACAGCAATTTCGATTTCCCGACCAACTATCCCCTCTTCGATAATTACTTTCCGATCGTATTCAAACGCTTCCTTGAAGGCAACCTCAAGCTCAGCTCTGTCTTTACATTTGCTAATCCCTACACTTGACCCTAAATTGGCAGGCTTCACAAAGCAAGGATAACCTAATTGTTCTTCTACTTCCTTATAGGCTTGTTCTTGGTTACTTTCAAAATCGCTCTTAATAAAAGATACATAATTTGCTTGTGCTAAACCAGCTTGTGCAAATAAATTTTTCATGACTACTTTATCCATTCCAGCTGCAGATGCTAAAACACCATTCCCAACATACGGAATATTCAATAACTCTAGAAGCCCCTGTACAGTACCGTCCTCTCCATTAGGTCCGTGTAATAATGGGAAAATCACATCTAGCTTTTCCGCTTCAACAGTTGTAGGGAATAAATCTGAGTTTAATGAGACTGGGGAAAACAAACTTCCTTGTTCAAGCTTAAGTACACTTACTTCCTTAATTGGCTCTTGTAATGCTCCCCCTCTAATCCACTCACCTTTATCTGATATATATATAGGATGTATTTCAAACTTGTTAAAATCTAACGCATTTATAACTGCAAGGGCTGTTTGCAATGATACTTGATGCTCTGCAGACTTCCCACCGTAGATAAGACCTAATTTCATTTTCATTTTTAGACTTCCTCCTCGAGTTTAATCATTCCTATTTTATCACTTTACATAGAAATTGTTAGCCATGAATCTATATTTACTCAACTAAGTTTTACTTTCTTTAACCCATTATGAACAAAAATTCCTAAAGGTCATTTAGGGAATATATGTCATAATCAAGATAGTTACATATATAACATACGTTCGCTTAAGATTTTTTTGGCTTTTCAATTATATGTATGTTCCTATTAGGCACAAGGCCACTAATAAAACTGTAATTTCATACCTGTTAGTCGTTACTAACATCATTTTAGTTTCACTACTTTTTTCTCTTTTATGAAAACAAAACGAAACATCTTCAATCTTTATACGTCTTTTAAATGAAGCTAGGGGGGAAACAATTTTGGACAAAGAGACAATTACACAGTTGATCGAGACACATCGAGCAAAAATTATTAAGGTAACGAAAAATATCATCAAAAATCCCTCTCTGGTAGAAGATATTGTTCAAGATGCAAGTATCAAAATCTACACTTACTTTCAAAAACGGGATCATGAGATTCCTAAAAATATTGAAGCATGGATAACAATTCTTACTAAAAACACCGCCTATGATCATCTTAGAAAATTAAAACGTCATCAAGAAGTACATCAACAGGTTAGCGATGGATACCAACAGGAAAAAACACTAGATACACCGGAGAGACAACTTATATCAAAAGAGCAGGTCCAGCATATTAATCAGGTCTTCCACTTACTTGATGAAGAAACAAGAGAAATCTTTATTCTCCGTAACAAAGGGTATTCATACCAGGAAATTGCACAGCTAAAAAACCTTTCTCTCGGTAAAGTAAAAACAAAAATATTTCGTGGAAGAAAAAAAATGATGGACCATCTAATTGATAAGGGGGTGTTGTAATGACCTGTCGAAAGCAAAATAGAATCCTTATGTTTGACCAGCTAACAGAGAGTGAACAAAATCAGCTGTTAGACCACATCGAGACATGTTCAACGTGTGAAACCTATTTTGACCAATACTTATTATTAGAGGAAGGACTAGACGTCCTACTTATGGATGAAGCGATACCGCTATCCGCTAATAAAAATAAAAGCATTCCTGTAATATTGAGACCGGCATTGCTCGCCTGTGCATCGATGTTCATCGTTTTTTTACTAGTCTGGAATAATGATTCTGTGAGGGCTGTTATCGAATCAACGATAAATGAAGTCATTGTCGAATACTTAATAAAAAATATGGAACCTTTAGAACCTGAAAATGAAACGTCTAAAACCGAAAAAATAACCTATACAAAATCACAACAACCTCAAGGTGAAGTGATCAGCTATGCCTCGGGAAAACATATTCGAATTCAATATGAAAATGGAGATTTTATTATATCTGATGGAAAATATTTTGCTACTTATTCGAAAAAGGACAATATATTTCTTATTCAAGAACAAAACGGGAAAAATCCGATGATCGATATGTTCAAGGATATAAATTCTGACGTAATAAGTTATTTAGGAGAAAAATCATATGCAAATCGTACTGTTGAAGTCTATCTTGTTAAGGAATCAAAGGATTTTCAAAGCGAATATTGGTTTGATAAGGAGACTAGGATGTTATTAAAAGTCGTTGAAATTACAAACGGAAAACGCGAGGAGAACGAGTTCCTTAAGGAATTTAAAGTTATTGAAGTTGAGAAGGATCACAAGCTATTTGACTTTATTGCCCCAGAAGGAGCAAAAATAGTTGATGAGACGATACAATAGATAAGGTATAGCACAAAAGGCTATTGAAGGGTCAGGAAACCAAATACAAATGGTGCCTGACCCTTCAAATTTTTTTTAGCTTGATGCAAACGATAAATAATGATAGGTCTGTTTTCCAACAATACCATCTACTGTTAATCCTTTATTTCGCTGAAAGGCTTTTACGGCAGCTTCTGTATTTGCTCCGAATATTCCGTCTGGTTGACCCGCATCATACCCAAGACAATTTAATGCCGCTTGAATTCCTTTTACATAAGATGATATATTACCTGAATACCCTTTTTTAGCTAAATAAGAGCTGCTAAAATCTATTTTTGTATCATTTAGAACAACTCCTAATGTTTCCCCACCGGATTTTCCTTCCTGTATATAGCCCTTCCATCCCTGATTAATAATCCACGTATAACCCGAGGATTCTGACTGCAAATTGTTTGTCGATACTGATTGACCACTACAGCTATAAGCTCTAACATAATAATTTGATGTACTCACGACTACCATATGCTTGTCCCCTTTTCAAAAATAAGTTCTCGAAGGGATATATTTAAGGAACATCCCAATGAAGTCTGACCCACCTAGAAATTTATTTCCTCCTATATCTCTTCCTCATTTATTTACGTCTCAAAAACAAAACGGTTCCAAAAAACTCATAGTATTTTCCAAATAAAAAATGACTTATTCTTCAGTAATCTTAGAAATTGATTTTTAAAAATGGTTCCCAATTTATTCAAAAGAAACTAAACTATAAATGATGGTTGTACAATGAAGGTTACATATGTCGGTTTTATCTGCCTTTATTGCCGGGCTCGATGATTTGACCAACAAGTACAAAGACTACAGTTGTAGCAGCCAAGTCGTGGGATGAGGCCGATCGAGGCAAATACATAAGGTACATCTTCATTGGATTACCAACTACTAACTTGTCGTCAATCGTTATTGACAATTACCAGTTCCTATTCAACATGTCTCTATCCCACGCTTAATCGAGGTTGTATTATTATAAATAGGAGTTATACTTAGGCAAAAATTTCAAAGGATGTGATGAGGTTGAAACGTGTAAGTGTATTTTGTGGTTCTAACCATGGTGCTTCTATTTTGTATGAACAGGATGCCGTACGTCTTGGAACCCAACTAGCTAAAGAAGGGATTACACTTGTATACGGCGGATCTAAAGTTGGGATTATGGGTGCTGTCGCAAACGCTTCATTAAAAGCAGGCGGAGAAGTAATTGGAGTAATTCCAACAATGTTAATGGAGCGTGAAATTGCTCATAAAGGTCTATCAGAGTTAATCATCGTCAATACAATGCATGAGCGCAAGGCGAAAATGGAAGAATTATCCGATGGGTTTATTGTCCTACCGGGCGGACCAGGAACAATGGAAGAGTTTTTTGAAGTATATACTTGGGCTCAGCTTGGTGAACACCAAAAACCAATTGGCATCTTAAACACAAATCATTACTATGATAAGCTTCTCGACTTTTTCAATCATATGATTGACCAGCAATTTTTAAAGGAAGAATATCACTCACTATTAATTGTTGAAGAACAACCAAATATATTACTTGATAAATTTAAACAGTACGTTCCAACCGTATTGCCGAAATGGATTAGTCGACAAGAAATTTAATTATCGACTAAAAAAGACAAATTATTTCCCGAAAAATAATATCTTCATGGCAAACTGACTTTCGATTTTTAACCCTTGCCATTTGAAATCCTGATAAAGCTTTTTGGATGCATATCATATTCGATTTGTTAAACACTAACTATATGAGGTGAATGTGATGAATCGAGGAATATGGACTGCTCTTTCAGGAATAGGTATTGCTCAAGGGTTAAAAATCTTTACACATCGTAAGGAAAATGGCGTATGGGATTGGAGACCAATTTTTTCAACAGGTGGCATGCCAAGCTCCCATTCGGCTGGTGTATCTGCACTTGCAACATATGTAGCATCGAAAAAAGGCTGGGACTCTATTGATGCAGCTTTAGCAGTCATATTCGGAATTATCGTTATGTATGATGCTCAAGGAATCCGTAGACATACTGGTGAAATAGCAAAAATCGTCAATGATATAGATGCTGATATTGAAGTGCTTTCTGGCCATTTACCTGGAATCTTCCATGTAAAACAAGAAAAAGAATTGAATGAACTATTAGGCCATCAGCCTGCTGAGGTTGCAGGTGGTGCTTTGCTAGGAATTGTGATCGGACTTATTAGTTCATATCTTGAGAATAAGTAAATGGGGGGCGTCTCTTCTGAGGCTTCCTCCCTTTTGCCTTCCGTTAAAAGAGTAGCTTAAATGCTTGATAGCCAAAATACAATCCAAAACCTATTAAAGATAAACCTGACAAATAAGAAATACCAATTAGCAATCTATTTGTTAAAAATCTTCTAAATGTACTGGCAACACAAGCCATCGTAAAATCCCAAATCAAAAGTCCTAAAATAATCGCAAAGCTATTTATCATAAGCTGTTTCATACTATAAGCCTCGACAGCATTCGCTAATACGGAACCATAAATTCCTAGCCAAAATAAAATAGTGAGAGGATTAGCTAATGACATAAAAAAGCCAGAAATAAATGATCTTGAATAGGTTACATTTGAGCGTTTTCCTTGTAATGTTAATTTCCCTGCACTAATAAGGCTCTCTATCCCTGTATAGACTAATACAAAAAATCCAAATAACCACAAAAATGCTTTCATAAATGGGATTTCCAGAAAATGAACTAAGCCTAAATATACGAGTAGCATGTAGACGATATCTGCCATCGTTGCTCCAAGGCCTACTAGCCAAGCATTTAAAAACCCCCCTTTAATCCCTTTATCTATTTGTGCTGCATTTATCGGTCCAATAGGGGCTGCTAAAGATAGTCCTAGAAAAATATAACTAAATATCATGTTCATTCTCTATTCCTCCAAAAAAGTGTGCTTGTACATATTATTCTTGAGGATAGAAATTATCACATTTTTCTTCTAAACTATCTAATTCGTAATGAGCTTACTAGTGTTATATAATTTATCCATTCATTCAAAAGCTGAGGTGGTCAATTTTGAAAGCTATTCTTCTTGGAATTTGTTCATCATTCTTTTTTGCTTTTACATTTGTCTTGAATCGTTCTATGGAATTATCAGGAGGAAGCTGGCTATGGAGCGCATCATTGCGTTACTTTTTTATGCTCCCCTTTTTGTTTTTAATCGTATTAGGGAGAAAGGGATGGCAGCCTCTATTAGAAGAAATGAAAAAGCATCCTAAGCAATGGGTGCTTTGGGGGACAATTGGATTCGGCCTCTTTTATGCACCGATATGCTTTGCCGGAGCATATGGACCAGGCTGGTTAGTTTCTGCAACATGGCAAATTACGATTTTATCAGGCTCACTTCTCGTTCCGTTCTTTTATGAAGAAAGACAGACAGAAAATGGTGTAATCAAGGTGAAGGGGAAAATCCCTATGAAGGGGCTTTTTATGTCATTCATTATTATTGCCGGTGTTGCACTTATGCAAATTGAACATGCGACAACTCTTTCATTAAAGCCCGTTTTATTATGTACAATCCCAATTATCATTGCCTCCTTTGCTTATCCGTTAGGAAATCGCAAAATGATGGAGTTAAGTGGTAAAAAAATAGATGTCTTTCAGCGTGTTCTCGGTATGACAATCTGCAGTATGCCTTTTTGGATATTGTTAGCCGTTATCGCACTATTTACTTCTGGTGCTCCATCTAGGACACAAACGATTCAATCATTTATTATTGCTATTTGCTCTGGAGTTATTGCAACTCTGCTCTTCTTCCAAGCAACTACTTTAGTTCAACACGATATGGCAAAGCTATCAGCTGTTGAAGCAACACAATCAATTCAAGTTGTTTTTGTCCTATTCGGTGAAATTATGTTCTTACATACGCCACTTCCTACAGTCATATCCTTAATTGGCATCCTATTAGTAGTCGTAGGCTTAGTGTTGCATAGTTATATAACACGAACAAAGGTAGTTAAAGTAGGAAAAGCTGCTGCTTCAACGAAACGATTTTCTACATAAAAGCTCGTATTCAGCGAGCTTTTTTATTTTTAAGTAATTAGCGAATAACAGGTATTGGGGACAACTGCCTATTGCTCAGCAGCTATAAGTGGATAACCGTGTTGAATTCGGTAAATTTCTTCTAATATTTTGTAAAACGTTTACATTAATGTGGAAAAGTTATGAATAATGTGGACAAGCCTGTGGGTAATTCTTGCGTTATCCACAGGCTCATTTATCTACCTCACAGGATTCCCTATTTTCTTTCGCATATCTTGTTTAATATGTTGATAAATGTTATCCACAATCTCCATTGCATCATAGTCCATTGAAGCAACATGGTAGGAATTTTGAAGTTCAATCACTTTTTTATCTTTCGAATTTACATGTTCAAGAATATATTGTGAGTTTTCAGGCGGAACGACATGATCAACTGCGGACTTAAAAATAACCGTTGAAGTTGTAACATGAGATAGCTTTTCCTTCGAATCCTCCATTACGTTCAATAATTGATGAACTGCTGTAATCGGAACTTTTTCATACGTAATTTCATAGACTGAAGGCTTTTTAATATCAGGTTTTCCTTCCTCTATAAATCTTGGCTCTTCCTGATGTTGATATTGGCGATAACATACATCCGTTATCGCAGCATTTATTAAGAAAACACCTGCAATCTCGGGATTTCCTGCGGCAATTTGTATCGTTAATGCCCCTCCCATTGATTGCCCTACAATATATACCTTTTCACATATTTTTGTTAAATCTACATAGGCAGACTGCAAGCTATTTATCCAATCATGATAACTGGATTTTTCTAACTCTAAATAATGTGTTCCATGTCCATATAGTCGTGGAATTGAAATCGTATAGCCATATTTCGCTAATTGTTCACCAATATATTGCATACTTTGTGGTGTTCCGTTAAATCCGTGGCAGAGGATAACCCCTATTTCATTTCCTCGGTAAAATAAACTTTCAGCTCCAGATATGACTGGATATACCTCATCACTCATTTCTATACCTCCAATAAAGCTTCTATTTTCATGTATCTTCATCATTTATATATTATAATTCTTATATGTTTACTTGGTTTTATTTTACGCTATTTCTCTAGCGATGACAATACTAATATATAAACATAAACAAAAGCCTTTCTTAATGATTTAGACAGTTAAGAAAGGTCTTTTATGTGTGATCATGTAATTAATTATTAACATAGCCTGTAAATTTAAAGTCATTCCCTACTTTTTCGACTTCCATGTTGTCTATCTTTATCGCATCTGCCATCTTTTCGATCCCTTCCCCTGAAAAGAAGCTTGGCGAGGTTCTTCCACCAATTAATTTTGGCGCAACATAGAGGATAAGCTTATCAACTAATCCCTCTTGTAGGAAAGATGCATTTACCTCTCCTCCTCCTTCAATTAGGACAGATGAAACAGAATGCTCACCTAAAATCGAAAGTGTCTCATGTAAATCAACACGTTCCTTACCACTCGTTACAAAAACTTTTACACCAAGCTGTTCAAGCCTTTCCTTTGCTTCTCTAGAATATTTCTGTGATGTGAAAATCCATGTTTCTGCTAGCTTGTCTGTAACGACCTTTGCCTCAAAAGGAATTTTCAAGGAACTATCTAAAATAATTCGTATCGGATTTCTGCCATTCGGGATTCTAGTTGTTAATTCTGGATTATCCTTTACAACAGTATTTACCCCAACAAGGATTCCAACATGTTCATGGCGTAATTGATGAACATCCTTTCTCGCCTGTTCCGAAGTAATCCATTTACTATCCCAGCTAAAGGAAGATATTTTCCCGTCCAGTGTCATCGCTGATTTTAAGGTGATAAACGGTTTTCGAGTCACGATAAATTTATTAAAAACTTCATTTAACCTTTTAGACTCCTCTTCACAAATCCCTATCTCTACTTCTATATTTGCATCTTTTAAAATTTTTATCCCATTCCCCGCAACTACAGGATTCGGATCTAAAGTGGCTACAACTACTTTTTTTAATCCTGCCTTTACAATAGCTTCAGCACAAGGGCCTGTCCGACCATGGTGTGAGCAAGGCTCAAGTGTTACATAAATTGTTCCACCTCTCGCTTTCTCGCCAGCCATTCTTAATGCATGGATTTCCGCATGTGGTTCTCCAGCCTTTAAATGTGTCCCAACACCAACTATTCGATTTTCATTGACAATAACTGATCCTACTAATGGATTTGGGTCTGTTTGTCCCTTCATCGCTCTTGCATTTGTCAATGCTAAATTCATATAAAACTCATGCTCACTCAATTGGATATCCTCCTTTAAGATGACCTGCCTTCTCCATCTTTGTCTCGAGATAATGCTTATTATAACCTGAAACATCTCCCCATAAAGGAACTCGACCTAAAACATTTGCACCTGAATTTTGAAGCGCAGAAAGCTTTTTCGGATTATTCGTAATGACCGTTACAGGTTTCGTACGAAGATTTTTTAATACTCGTATTGCTGCATCATAGCTTCTTGTATCATCAGCAAACCCTAACTCCTCATTCGCTTCTACCGTGTCTAACCCTTCTTCTTGGAGGAGATAGGCTAACGCCTTACTAAATAATCCAATTCCTCTACCTTCATGATTAGCAAGATAAAATACCGCTCCTGAACCATGCTCAACAATCATTTTCATCGATTGTTTTAATTGATACCCGCAATCACAACGTTTACTACCAAAAATATCTCCTGTATGACAAATACTATGCATCCGGATTAGCGCATCCTCAGACTCATTAAAATCACCATAAACTAATACACTTGATTGCTGCTGACTTGCTAAATTAGCATCAGGTAGCTTTTCTAGAATTTCTTCTAAGCTATTACTATTCTGCTCCTTCACATCTAACCAGCAATACCATTTAAAGTGAACGGTACTTCCTTCTAACTGAACAGGTAAACGAATAGGACCAACTAAATAAGTAGCACCGTTACCATGTGGTACAATGGTTACTTTTTCTTTTATAAGATCTACTTTATTACTTTTCGTTATTTCCATTTTTATAAACCTTCCTCACTATTAATCAATTTTTTTATGTAGTAAGGTGAGTATAGGGACAATTTAAACGAGACGTCAAGAAATATGCGTGATTAGTAGTTTTTTCTTGGACATTATCTGAAACAGAAGCTTAGATACTGTTTTTTCTTGGTGAATTGGTTAAAATAACGTAGAGGTGATATGAAGTGGAACAATTAAAATCAAAAGAGGAATTCCAACAGTTTATTTCAAGTAAGGAGCCAGTTGTCGTCAAGTTTGTCACTGATTGGTGTCCTGATTGCAAAAGAATGGATATGTTTTTACCAACGGTTTTTGAAGAAGTACAAAACGTGACAATGCGTGAAATCGACAAGGATCAATTTCCAGAGCTCGCTGAACAATATGATGTTATGGGAATTCCTAGTCTCCTTGTTTTTAAGGAAGGAGAAAAACTAGCACATTTACATAGTGCAAATGCTAAAACACCGGAACAGGTAATTGAATTTTTATCAAGTTCATTGTAAAAATAGAAAAAACACCTTTCGAATATCTAATAAAGCAGCACTTCACACACATATCATATAAATGATAGTCTCTTAACAACCGGAGTAAGGGAGTCTTAACGCTTAAAAGCTCTCTTCTTATGTTGCGATATAGATAAAGGATAAGGGCGATTACCTTCAGATAACAAATAAACAGTACGAAAGGACAAGGGCCAGTCCCTTGTCCTTTGTATTATCTTTCCATACTTTGCAATTCATCAACTGTGACAAATTGATAGCCTTCTGCTGAAAGCTCCTTTACTATTTGCTCGACAGCTTTTAATTCTTCTCCTGTCTCATCGTACATTGGATGCATTAATATTATTGAGCCATTTTTAATATTTTCCTTTACATAATTTGCTTTATCAGCTGCAGAAGTATAATAACTATCAGGCTCAAGACCCCATGTAATTGTTTCGCGACTATGCTTGTTTAGATAATATGGCAATCCGATCAGCTTTTTTCCGTTAGGCGGCCTGAAGTCAATCTCGCCTTTATATCCAGCTTCACGAATTAGTTTATCCGTTTTTTCAATCTCCTCTTTTATAAATGAAGGTGATTTGAAAACCATTCGATTATGAGAATAGGTATGGTTGCCAATTTGGTGGCCTGCTTCAACAATTTTCTTTGCTTCATCTGGAAATTTTACGATATCATTGCCTATTAAGAAAAAGGTAGCCTTTGCATTGTATTTTTTTAAAACAGATAGGAGACCTTCCACTTGTTTTGATGGTCCGTCATCAAAGGTTAATGCAACTACCTTCCCCTTTGTATTTACCTCATGTGTGATCGATCCGAATAATTGATAGGTCCGAGAATTCATTAATTTATAGGTGCTAAATAGAATAGCGATAATAATAATGATTGCGAGTATAGAATAGAGCATTCTTTTCTTCATTTTGTTACCTTCCCTTTTAGAATTACCCTACATTTACTGACCATAGCTCACTACGGGACGTCGTTATCGCCTTTGCTCCCGCATTTAGAACACTTGTAATCTCTTCCTTTTTCGTGATGAGCCCTCCTGCAATAACAGGAATTTTTGTTTCCAAATGAACCTTTTCAATAAGATGTGGTACACAGCCTGGTAGAACCTCAATATAATCTGGATGCACTTTTTCTGCAAGTCGATAACTTGTTTCAATAGCTATTGTATCAAGGAGAAAGAGCCGTTGGATCGCTAATATTTTATTTTTCTTAGCCGTTTTTACTACACTTCCCCTTGTTGAGATCAAACCTGCTGGTTTTACTTTTTGACAAAGGTATTCTGTTGAATATTCATCGTTTTTCAATCCTTGAATCAGGTCTGCATGTAAAATAACCTTTTTATGATGTTGCTCAGCATATTTCATTATACTTTCTAGCTGAGCGATATGAACCTCTAACATTACAATATACTCAATCTCACTTTTCAATATTTTTTCAAAATCCTTCATTGATTTTATTGCAGGTAAAATATATTGCCCATTAAACGCCATAAGTGCCCTCCTTTTTCTTTCAATTTCTTACTAGTAGAGGCCTCCCTCATCTTCTACATTATTTAATTTGCAGAGGGAATATGTTCATCATTAGGAGAACATTCCAGACAGGCAATTTATATTTCCTCTTTAACCTCTAGTGGGTTTACTGCATCGTGAAGCTGTCGTTCCAATTCCTCTAGTTGACGAAGCTTTTCCTCATTTGACCATGATAGCACATCTTCCATATAACGACACACAGCATCTTTCCACTTCTTCACCCAATGAATATCGAAAAATAATGCTCCTGTTCTCCGTATGAAATAATCTGTTAAAGTTGCCACCATTTCATGCTCAATTCCATATTTGAGAGAGGCATAAACCTCCATTGATAAACCATATTTCGTTGCCTCATCCTTATCGATATTAATTATGTCATATAACTTATCACTATTTGAACCATATCGTTTTACTAATTTCTCTGCCTCTGCTCTCGTTAAGCCTAAGCTAATTCCTTCGTTCACCTTTTCTTTTACAAATTGTGAAAAGCCTGCTGAGCCACCAACATAACCACCAGATAATGTTAATCGATCGGTTGTTGTTTTTGGGATCTTTTTATTTCCGCTTAATTGCTGAAGAACTAAATCAACTACACTTTCAGCCATTTTTCGATAGCCTGTTAGTTTGCCTCCTGCAATTGTAATAAGTCCGCTATTTGAAAGGAAGATTTCATCTTTTCTTGAAATTTCTGATGGGTCTTTACCTTCCTCATGAATTAAGGGACGAAGACCAACCCAGCTTGACTCGACATCATTTACTTGTAATTTTAAGGTAGGGAACATATAGTTTATTGCATTTAATATATAGTCGCGGTCTGCTGTTGTCATTCTTGGATGTTTTATTGATCCTTTATAGTTTGTATCTGTCGTACCAACATATGTTTTTCCATCACGCGGAATCGCAAACATCATTCTTCCATCGTTGAACGGTGTATCAAAATAAACTGCCTCTTTCAACGGAAAGCGTGAGGAATCAATGACGAGATGTACTCCTTTTGTAAGATGAAGGTATTTCCCCTTCTTTGATTGGTCTATTTCTCTTAAAGAGTCTACCCATGGTCCTGCTGCATTGACGATTTTCTTAGCATAGATTGTTTTTTTCTCACTTGTTATTTGATCTATTGCCTCTACTCCTATTAGTTTTTCGTTTTCATAAATGAAGGATTCAGCCTTTGTATAATTGGCAGCTAATACTCCACGGTTCACAGCTTCCTTCAAAACTTCAAGCGTTAAGCGGGCATCATCTGTTCTATATTCAACATATACCCCTGATCCCTTAAGTCCATCTGTTAATAAAAGGGGCTCTCTAGCGATTGTCGAACGACCTTTTAGCATACTGCGGCGCTCTGACTTTTTTACTCCAGCCAAGAAATCATACACCTTTAAACCGATTGACGTTGAAAACTTTCCAAATGTACCATTTTTATAAATCGGTAGCATCATCCATACTGGTGTTGTCACATGTGGTGCATTTTCGTAAACAATTGCCCGCTCCTTTCCAACCTCAGCAACTAGCTTCACCTCAAGCTGCTTTAAATATCGAAGTCCCCCATGGACAAGCTTTGTTGAACGACTAGACGTACCAGCTGCAAAATCCTGCATTTCAATTAACGCTGTTTTTAACCCTCTTGCCTGTGCATCTAAGGCAATTCCAGCCCCTGTAATTCCACCACCAATAACAAGTAAATCGAATGTTTGCTTCTCCATTTCCTCTAAATACTCTGCTCTTTTTAAACTTGAAAATGACATATTCTCTCCGTCCCTTCTTTAAGAAAAGTAAATAAAAAGGGACCACAACATAAGCTGTATTAGCGCTTGCTAACAGCCTTGCTGTGGTCCCCTCAGATTCTCAGACCTTTATTTATTAACTTGTAAATGTTTATACCTTCATTTTACTATATCTATATGTTTATTCAATGCCTTTGATAACAAAATTTTCATTTTTTATTCGGTTTAAACCCCATTGTTGCTTCAACAGCTTTCTTCCATCCATCATACAATGTATTTCTTTCTTCTTCCGCCATTGTTGGTTCAAATGATTTCTCCATTTTCCACTGATTAGCAATTTCTGAACGGTCCTTCCAAAATCCTACTGCAAGACCTGCTAAGTAAGCTGCCCCTAAAGCCGTTGTTTCATTTACAACAGGGCGTTCTACTGCAACATTTAATAAATCACTTTGAAAGCTCATAAGGAAATTGTTCTTTACAGCACCGCCATCGACACGTAATTTTTTCAATTCAATCCCTGAGTCTGCTTCCATCGCCTTTAAAACATCCTTTGTTTGATAAGCAAGTGACTCTAGTGTTGCACGGATAAAATGCTCCTTTGTTGTTCCACGAGTTAGCCCAAAAATTGCCCCACGTGCATCACTATCCCAATACGGAGTTCCGAGACCTACAAACGCCGGAACAACATAAACACCATCGGTAGAATCCACTTTCGTTGCATATCCTTCACTTGCAGGTGCATTGTCTATCATTCTAAGACCATCACGTAACCATTGAATTGCTGATCCTGCAACAAAGATACTTCCCTCTAACGCATATTCTACTTTTCCGTCGATCCCCCAAGCAATTGTAGTTAATAAACCATGCTCAGAAGGAACGGCCTTATCACCGGTGTTCATTAACATAAAGCAGCCGGTACCGTACGTATTTTTAGCCATTCCTTTCTCATAGCACGCCTGACCGAACAACGCTGCATGCTGGTCACCAGCAACCCCTGCAATCGGAACAGCCTCGCCAAAGAAATGATAATCAACAGTTTCGGCATATACTTCCGAAGATGATCGCACCTCTGGTAGCATTGACTTTGGTACATCTAATATCTCAAGTAATTCGTCATCCCAAGCTAATTCATAAATATTATACATAAGCGTTCGAGATGCATTTGTATAATCTGTCACATGCTCTTTTCCGCCGGAAAGCTTCCAAATTAACCATGTATCGATTGTTCCAAATAATAGCTTTCCTTCGTTTGCCTTTTGTCTAGCTCCCTCAACATTGTCTAATATCCATTTCACCTTCGTCCCAGAAAAATAGGCATCGATTAACAGCCCTGTTTTCTGGCGGAAGAGGTCATTGTAACCCCTTTCCTTTAGTTCATCGCAAATGTCAGCAGTTTGTCTTGATTGCCAGACGATCGCATTGTAGACAGGCCGGCCTGTTTCCTTATCCCAAACAACCGCTGTTTCACGTTGGTTTGTAATCCCGATACTTGCAATTTCCTTTGGATTTACATTTGTCTTCGTTAAGACCTCAGCAATAACCGCTAAAATCGAACTCCAGATTTCATTGGCATCATGCTCAACCCATCCTGATTTTGGAAAATATTGAGTGAACTCTTTTTGTGCAACATCAACAATTTCTCCCTGTTTATTAAATAAAATTGCTCTTGAGCTTGTTGTTCCTTGATCTAAGCTTAATACATACTTTTTTTCCATACTTGATTCCTCCCCTTTATCAAATAAAAGCTCAACCTATCTTTGTCAAATGCTTTCATTTCTCTTCATATCTATACTTTTATTTGTATTTGAAAATCTAGCAATTAGTACGCTGACTGCCAAAATCCCTATTAATATATATAACGCATTTAGTGAACCAGACACAAATACAGCTTGATGAAACTGTGCACCTAATATCCCACCGACTATCGGTCCGACTACAGGTACCCAAGCATACTTCCAATTAGATGAACCCTTTCCAGCAATCGGTAATAGAAAATGTGCAATCCGAGGTCCTAGGTCACGCGCTGGATTTATCGCATATCCCGTTGTTCCTCCTAATGAAAGTCCAATCGCCATGATGAAAAATCCAACTATAATTGGGTTTAAGCCTTGAGAAAATTCATTGGCACCTATTGCTAGTAAGCCAAATACTAAAACGGCTGTTCCGATTGTTTCACTAATAAAATTTGCTGGTGTATGCTTAATTGCTGGATCTGTTGAGAACACAGCTAGCTTTGCACCTTTGTCTTCTGTTGCCTTCCAATGAGGGTAATAATAAAGCCAGACAATTGTTGCACCGAGAAATGCTCCTAGCATTTGACCTGCAATATAAATTGGAACGTCTGCCCATGGAAATTCACCTATAGAAGCAAAACCTAAAGTTACAGCAGGATTTAAGTGTGCTCCGCTTATACTTCCAACCGCATAAGCACCAAATGCTACCGCAAATCCCCACCCCATTGTAATAACAATCCAACCAGAGTCTTGCGCCTTAGATTTATTTAGGACAACTCCTCCAACAACACCGCCACCAAAAATAATCAAAATCATTGTGCCAATGACTTCACCTAAAAATGCAGACATAGCCTCTACCCCTCTCTCCCTTTTAAGCGTTTTCAAAGAATGTAATCAGTTAAAAACCGTGTTAAAAGACAAAAAGACAGCTCATGCATTAAAAGATCAATAAACCTTTTAACACAAAAAGCTGTCTCTCATAGACTCATCAGCACGATTCTTAACTTGTTAGTGTCATTATAGAGAAGATTTTATTGTTTGTAAACGTTTTTTTGATTATTTTATTAGGATAATTTAATATTCTTAATGAATTCCTATTATAGTAGCCTTTCTCCTTAATGCTTTATCTAAGAAGTACTACTTAAACAAACTAATTTCCTTCATTGTAACTAATAATCTCTCATATAAACGTCTGCCTTTAGTTCTTAAATCAGGTAGCAATGTTAGCCCTGATGTATTTGCGATAACATTGACAATCTCATCTATTGACAACGTATCTGTTTGTATATGCTCCTTGAATCGATCCTTTTTTAAGTTCATGATTCTTTCTTCTGCCTGCTCATATCCCCAAGATTTTTTACCTTCAAATCGTTTTCTTAATCTTTTCTCGATTGTTTGCTTTGAAGCAGCTAAAGTATAATGTTTGATTTCGATACCATCCTCACTTAGCTTCCCTATTATTTCATCATAATACTCCTCGTTTGTAAGTGTCATAGGAACAATTATCGTTCCAACATATTCCTTTGAAAGCTGCTTTAATAGATTATAGTTCGCTTCTCTCCAAAGAGGATAATCTTGAAAGTCCTTTTTTAATATTTCTTTCGGGATATTATCCATTAGCGCATAACCAAACCGTTCCGGATCATACACATGTGATAAAGGCAATCTTCTATGTAATTCATAAGCAACCGTTGTTTTACCGGCACCAAATGTTCCATTAATCCATATAATCATATGTAAACACCTCAATATAAGGGAGATTTAATAAATAATCAGTCTATTATTATACATGATTCTCCTGTCTTTGAGATGAGAATTTCAACCTAAATTAATTTATTTCTTTCAAATATTTGGTTATAATTTAATTGATATAGGATTTTTGACCTTATCAAACAATGGCTAAGGGATTTTTTTCGCGAGAAATCCACTCTTAGGAAAAACATGGCAGCCAAAAAAATGATTGGAGAGGAAAATAGATGTCCAAATCAAAAGCTAAAAAACACCGTGAAAAATTAATTAGGGAAGGCAAGCTAGATGTTTCAATGAAGCGTGGTAGCTGGGGAAATGTTAATCCTTATGTTCGTCATACGAAAACAAAACAGGAAGCATTGGCGCAAATGCAAAGTAAACACCGAAAGAACCATTCTCAAAAACTATATGGTGAGAATGGTTCTTTTTATTTGTTGCCTTTCGCATTACAGACTTGTAAAGCTACTTACATTTCGCATGTCTGTTCCAACAAAACCTTTTTAATTAGCTCTGCGTAACGAGCTGCTTCAGCGCTTTAATTGTCGCAAAGTGCATCCCCTCGTGATATAAACAAAAGCTTAACAGCTCTTCAACTGAAGATAACGTCAGTCCTGTTGATGTTGTATACGGCTGTGACAGCTTCTCGTTTAAGTGCAATGGCAATTCCCTTTCAATTCGATCTATCTGTTCCTTTAATAGATTAGTAAGATCACTCATTGATGGAATCGGCTGTGACCATTCATCTGGCTTAGTTCCAGGGCTGAATAATGCTTGAAATTCCTTAGGTAAAATCATTTCCTTCCCGATAAAATAAAAAGCAAACCTTTCTTGGACAAGATAAATATGTCCAGCATTCCATTTAATATGATTATTAAATCTAGCAGGAATGATTTCTGAGGTGTCATCATCTATATTCTCCAAAAGACGAATCGTATTCCCTCTCACAAAATTCAACTGTTTAAAAATATATTGCTCCATACCCATCCCCCTAATGTTCTTCCATTATTTTCATATCACCTATAATTTACACCGTAGGCAACTAACCTGTCAAATGTTATTTTTATGGTTAGTTATTATTATTCTAAAGATATCCACAAAATAAAAAAGACCCTCCTGCTAATTAAAACAAGTTGGTCAGTTATCTCTCTTTTTCCTTCTGCTGATACCGTGCTACTTTCTTACGATTCCCACATATCTTCATTGAACACCATTTACGTCTTCCACCTTCATCAATAAACAGCAACACGCATTCTGGATTTGAACAACGTTTTAAAGAATTTAGTTTTTTTCCCTCAACTAACTTGAGGACATCATAAGCTATAAGTGAAATAATTGAATCCTCTATTTTCCCAACCGGAAGAGGAATAATTTGATGTTCACTAACCTTAAAGCTAAAGGGAGCTGCTTCAATCTTTCTTTCTAACAGTCGAAGAAACTCACTTGAAGCTCCTTTCCCATCTGCAATCTCATCAAAGGCTTCTCTTAATAAAGAACGAAATTTTAATAGCTCATTCAGCAAAAGATTTGTTACTTCTACTTCATCATTGAAAAGCAATGGAATTGTCGGATTATAATCCTTCATTCCGTAAAGCCAATCTTTCACATCAGTTTCTGAACTCAATAAGTTATGACGCTGTCCACGCCTAACAACTTCTGTATTAATAAAATCTAGTGAAATAATACCTGTAATTAACGGGAATTTTTTCATTTCTGACATATCTATCACCTATCATAAAAAATATAGCTTTATATAATTATATCAATAATAACTAGGCAAGTTACTATAGATTTGTTCTAGTCTTTTAACTAGGCTGTTTTCGTTGATTTTCTTGTGCAGTGCTCGCTTTCACACACATTTTGTAGGAGTCTCTCACTTACGCTCCTAATAGCTTTTACAAACAATATTTTAGTAAAAAGTCTTTAAAGTTAAAGGCCAGTCTCCATTAGTGGGGACTGGCCCTAATTTTAATGAAATTCTACATCAATTCTCTTCTTTGGCTCATTTTGTAGCTTTGGCATCCGGACCTCCAATACACCATTTTTATAGGATGCCTTAACACCTTCCTCCTTTATGAAGCTATATTTAGTAAAACTAGCTACCAGATTCCTCTTCTATCGGTTTACCTGCTTCAACTAATGTTCGATTTCTCATTAAGAAAACGGTAAGAACTAGTATGAACAGCCCTGTTCCGATTAATAGCCATTCAATTTTTATGATATCGGCGATTGGACCGAAAATAAGCATTCCTAATGGCATCATCGAGGTAGAAATCATCCCTAATACACCAAAAATTCTCCCTAAATAGTTTTCTTCTACTCGCTCCTGTAACAAGACATTTGCCGGTGTATTAAAAATCGGCATCGCTAACCCAAATATCGCCATAATCGCTAAGTAAACCCAAAAATTAGGAACAACACCTAATCCTAATGTACAGGCTCCCATAATAAAGCTTGCAAATGCCAACGTATTAATCCTATTTTGAAAACCACCCCAGGAAGCTATTACGGCTCCTCCTACCATCATCCCGACCGAAAATGCTAGTTCAATTGCCGTTAGTCTCCATACATCACTTCCAAAGCTTCGCGTAACCTGCAATGGGGTTAAAAATGAGGCTGGAGCCATGAGAACAAAGAATATAGCAAAGAATAAAAAGAACTTCAATAAAAAGGCATGCTTCCTTATATAAACAATCCCTTGTTTAAAATCATTAAAATAACTCGTCTGTTGCTGTTCTAAAGCCTTCCGATGAGTTGAAATGTTTAAAAATACGAGCAATGTTAAAATTGCAATCACTGCTGTCACAACATCAATAAAGAATATGATTTCAATTGATGTCATACTTAATAATGCGGCACTAACCATTGGAGCAATAAACATAATGATCGCTTGAATGCTCCCGTTAATCCCGTTTACCCTTGTTAGCATATCCTTAGGTACGATTTGTGGCAATATCGCTCCAACAGCTGGAGTTTGTATCCCTGTACCTAAAGCACGAATAGCTGCCATTACAAACAGTAACCAAAATGCGTCATAGCCCATCAAAAACAAGATCGCTAGCAGTAAGGTTGCTGTTGCAATCATCCCATCAGCTAACATGATTAATCTTTTTCTGTTATAGCGATCAGCCCATACTCCTGCAAAAGGAGATAAAAAAAATGTCGGGATAAAGCCGCAGATAATGAACAAGGTCATCATAACACCTGACTCTGTTTCAAGCGTAATATACCACATAATAGCATATTGAACTAATGCTGATCCGAATAAAGATATTGTTTGGCTACTTAGAAAAAGGATAATATTCCTTTTCCAGTTTCCCGATATTTGCTCTGTTCCTGTATTCATTTTTTCACAACCTTTTATTTTTGTACTTAAGTAGTTTTTTTCACTCCATCAAAAAAGGACAACCGTACATTGGAGTCAACGCCCCCCAGAAGCAGATTCTTTCAATTCTAGCGTTTATTAAATCTTCAAAAGAGAGATAGCCATTTAAAAATTCTATTGAATTCATACTCATTTACTTCTTTTCTCAAACTTAATGTATTTACGCATGCTAATATTTGTATTTTTGGTAAAATGTTACTTATGTCCACTAGCCTTTTCAAAAGTTGTATTTAAAAGGAAAGTTAGGAGTTAAGTATAATGAATAGAAAAGTAATTGGGATAATTCTGTTATTAATAGGTGTGATAGCAATGTGTTTAAATGTTTTATTCTTTAAGTCTAATGGAAATTACGATTTAATAAGAGGACTTTCGTTTGCAAGCTTTCTAGTAGGAACATTCATGATACCAACATATCAAAAGCCTAAAAAAGGGTAAAGTAAATATAAGAAAAATATGTGCTCAAATTTATTTTTCTCTAACGTACATACTATGAAAAGCAACAATGTATGTGAAACCATCTTTCTATCATAGATATAGAAAATTATCTTTATGTAAATTCTAAAACGTCTCGTTACAATCCTTCTTTTTATACTAAAAATTTTTGTTAAGTAAATAGAAATGTCTCAAAGCTAAGGGGCTAACAACTTCGAGACATTCTCTTTTTATTTTTTTCAATTAATAGTCATGAACGGTTACACATAGCTGAATTACAACCCCAAATGGATCTCTAATAATTCCATACCCTGTACTAAATGAGTTTTTTTCAAACGGGGCTAAAACTGTTACCTCTTTATGTTTAGTTAATGACCTATATAATTTATCAATTTCGTTGTAATCCTTTGATTGTATACATAATGAAAAGCTATTCCCTTGTTGCCAAGGTTGCGTCGTATCCATTTGTTCCTCTGCAATCATAAGCTTATTTCTACCTATTTCTAGAACAGAGTGTGTAATATAATCTTCTTTTCCTGCTTCATAGCGGAAACTTGGCACCATTTCTTTCATTTCCTGATAGGTTTTCTTAAAAATAACCTTCGCTCCCATATATTCCTCATAAAATGCTATTGCTGCCGCAGCTTGACCATTTAACGATAGAAATGGAATCACTTCAAAATTCATTTGATTGCCTCCTTAGTCATTATTGATTACACTTATAACTATAATCAACAAAGGTGCCACATTAAGGCACCATTAAGAGGGATTTAATTGAAAAAATCAGAACGGCTTAATCAAATGCTCCGCTTTATAAACAAAAAACAACAATTTACTCTTCGTGACCTTATGGAACAATTTCAAATCTCAAAAAGAACTGCAATAAGAGATATTGCTTCATTAGAAGAACTTGGAGCACCCATTTACGCTGAATATGGTCGGTTTGGTGGCTATCGTTTACTTACTCAAATTCAGCTCCCACCAATATCATTTACAAACCAAGAAATTTATGCACTTTATTTTGCAATGCAGTCGCTTAAGAGCTTCTCGACGATACCCTTTCAAATCTCTTTTCAATCGATTCACAATAAGTTTTTACATGAGCTTTCGGAAAACCAACGTAAAGAAATTGAAAGGATGCAAAACCGTATCTCGTTCCATCATATAAGGCAAATCAAAGATAGTGAACATTTAGATACGTTATTAATGGCTGCAGTTAAAAATATTGTGCTGCAAATTACGTACCAAACAACGAGTAAAAAAAGCACCCGCATTATACACCCGATTGCTATTAATACGATGAAGGGATATTGGTATTGTCAGGCTTATGATATGAATAAAAGAGCTTATCGCGTGTTCCGTTGTGATCGAATCACATCAGCTGAGGCAACAACAATTCAACCAGATGAAAAGCTTATTGACATTACGTTCGAAAACGCTCATTCCCTTTGGAGACCTTCAAAGGCTGCGATTCATTTTAAATGTTTGATTAAGGATAAAGCGGGAATTGAACGATTTAAACAGGAGAATTACCCATCTATGAAATTGCTTTATGAGAAAGAGGAAACATTTCTAGTAGGTTCATATGAGGCAAATGAAACAAACTTTATCACGACATATCTTGCAGGCTTTGGGAAATCGATTAAAATTATTGAGCCTGCGAAACTAAAGGAGGACTTGCGGCAATATTATTTAGATTTAATCGAACATTTATAGTCTCAGAATGTATACAAAATTTACTCATTCTTTTCCTGAAAAAAATACCCCATTGGATTAACAGATCTCCTTTGGGGTAATTAATTGGCGTTTATTTATTATTTACTTCTAGCTTAAACGCATCTCTTGCTTCTTTCTCTGCCTCATCAATAGTCGTTTTCTTTACAAAGTGACCTCTCGTTAATAATCTAGTCTCACCATCATCATCACATGTTATAAGGGTTAAAATCGTCTCCCCTTCTATATCGTCAATCACTTCAACATCTGTTGCTTCTATCGTTCTTTGCTCATATATTTTATATTCATATATGTAATTTAAATCTGTTAAATATACGGCTGCTCCTTTTTCAACATTATACAAAGGACTAAACAGCAAATCGTCACGTTTCATATGATGCCCCGCTAAAGCATAATTGCCCTCACCCATTACTTGTTCTTCTTTCAAAGTTCCAGCTGTTAAAGCTAATGTATACTTTGAAGTTCCTTTACCAATTGGCAAATTCATATTTACACTTGGGATACTAATTCCACCAATAATTGTAATATCATTTTTATTTAAATTTGCCATAAGAATCGTTCTTAAATCTAGTTCTTGTACTTCATCGAAATCAAATGAACTATTCCTACCATTATTTTTTTTAATATCGTCGGCACTTATATTATCAATTCCTATTGTGTTTATTCCTAAGGATACAAGTAGATTTTTTATTGGCTCATGGAATAAAAATAATGTTCCACACACTAGCAAAGTCCAAAGTAACAGGTTGATTATTTTTTTATGATTTTTCTTCCTCATAAAATCTCCTAATCATTTCGAAAAAATATTCTCACTATACAATTAGCTCATTAAAGTATTTTTATAAGATTATTTTTAAGTTTTAAGTTAATTATTATCTAGTTTCGAATCGAACAAAATTACCAATTGATAAGTTAATCAAAAAGAAGTATTTAGAATCTTCTATATCCCTTTTAAATACTCGATTCATTAAACAAAGCTTCACACTATCAAATCCAAATTTAGAAAAAGCACCTAAAAATAAATTGTAACTATACATTTATCTTTAGGTGCTAGTTTAATAACTTATTAGATTATTTTGCTGAAAATCTTCTTCTCACTAACAGTCCAATTAACGCAGTTCCGATCATGAGTAATCCAATCAGAATGTAATTTGATTGGTCTTCACCTGTTTGTGGCAGCTTTTGTGGTTCTCTTGCTGGTTCATTGTCTGGCTTTACAGGGTCTGTACCATCATTGTCATTATCTCCGTCATTTGGAGGAGGGACGTCACCATCAACTGGTACTACTTTCGTTTTTGTAGGTGTTGTCTTAATTGGATTTTCTGGATCCTTTCCTGGTTCATTTGGCTCTAATGGTTGGTCTGGGTCATACGCGATTGCGATGTTTTCAACTGTCGTATTTGCCGCACTTTCTAATACTTTCACCTGGAAGGTAATCGTTGCTGTTTCACCAGCTCGTAAAGTAACCGGGCTTACCGTTAATTGACCTTTGCTCCAGACGTCACCATCTGTTAATGCTTTACCATTTAATTTAGTTGTATTTGCGACAAGCTCAACTTGGTTAACGAGTTGATCCTGGATTGTACCATTCCATTTACCGCCCGTTTCACCGTTTTTCGCTTCAATCGTATACGTCACAATATCTCCAACACGGACTT
>JAPSLL010000090.1 GCA_031180805.1 Bacillus sp. (in: firmicutes) | reverse complement strand
AGGATAGTTTTATAACTATCCTTTTTACTTTATATGAATTCTCTTATAAGATAATAGTAAATAAAAAATGCTATGTTAAGGCTTATTGTTGATTTCTTAGAACTTTGATTATTATACATAAAACTACTCCCAAGGGGGGAGCCACAAGGGACTTCCGACGGAAAGCGAACGCCTTTAGCTGAAATTAACAAATAAGATTTACAGAGCAAGAAAATTTAAAGAAATGAGTGTGATGTAAATGGAACAGTTAGAGAAAGATTTTTTAGATTACATAAAAAAGATGCAAGCATATGAAGAGGCTATTAACGTCATGTATTGGGATTTACGTACAGGTGCACCAAAGAAGGGAATTGAACAACGCTCAGAAGTAATCGGAATGCTTTCAACAGAAGCTTTTCAAATGCTTATTTCAGATAAAATGAATGAGTATTTAACGACTCTATCAAAAGCTCATTTATTTAAATCTTTACAGCCACATACACAAAAGGCTATTGAACTACTAAAAGAAGAGTACAATAAGAATAAAGTTATTCCACCAAAGGAGTATCAAGAATATGTCACTCTCTGTTCAAAGGCAGAATCTGTATGGGAAGAGGCAAAAGAGAAGGCTGATTTTCAAATGTTTGCTCCATACCTACAAAAACTTGTCGACTATAACAAAAGGTTGATTTCTTATTGGGGATATAAAGGAAATAAATATAATACATTATTAAATGAATATGAGCCTGGAATGACGGTGGAAGAACTTGATCGTGTATTTGCTCAAGTCCGTGAAAAAATAGTTCCGATCGTCAAACAGATTTCTGATGCTAGTCACAAGCCAAATACTGAATTTTTATCTTGCTTTTTCCCAAAAGAAAAACAAAGAAAGCTTAGTGAATATCTACTTCGTGAAATTGGTTATGACTTTTCTGCTGGTAGATTAGATGAAACAGTTCACCCATTTGAGATTACGTTAAATCGTGGAGATGTTAGAGTAACAACGAAGTATGATGAACATGATTTTAGAACAGCGATTTTTGGAACGATTCATGAATGCGGTCATGCCATCTATGAACAAAATATCTCGAAAAAATTAGAAGGTACTTTTTTATGTAGCGGGACTTCAATGGGAATCCATGAATCACAATCACTGTTTTATGAAAATTTTATCGGTCGTAACAGAGGATTTTGGAAACGCTATTTTAATACATTAAAAGATTTTTCGATTGAACAATTTAACGGTGTTGATTTACAGGAGTTTTATGAAGCGATTAATGAATCAAAACCATCTCTAATCCGAATTGAGGCAGATGAATTAACATATCCATTACATATTATGATTCGATATGAAATTGAAAAAGCACTCTTTAATGATGAGATTTCTGTCGAGGAATTACCAAAAATTTGGAATGAAAAGTATCAAGATTATCTTGGCATAACACCAAAAAATGATGCACAAGGTGTTTTACAGGATGTTCACTGGGCAGGAGGTAGCTTTGGTTATTTTCCTTCATATGCGTTAGGATATATGTACGCTGCACAATTTAAGCATGCTATGGAAAGGGAATATCCTGATTTAGATAAGCGTATCGAGGATGGAGACTTTTCAACTATTAAGGAATGGTTAACTAATAATATTCATCAGTATGGTAAAACTAAGAAGCCTTTAGAAATAGTAAAGGATGTAACTGGAGAAGGATTGAATGCACAATATTTAATCGATTATCTCGAGGAGAAATATCGAACAATTTATCAATTACTATGATAAAACAACAATCACGAATATTCAAATAATTCTATTAAATAAAGTTCGTGTTTTTGTCGAAAAAGTATTTCCAAAACGGATGTTTCTTGTTATAATTCATCTTAATTACATTAACCACTCATATAATCGTGGGAATATGGCCCACAAGTTTCTACCGAATAACCGTAAATTATTCGACTATGAGTGAGGTCAACGTTCGTTTAATTATGGAGAGAAATTCCCATAAAAAGGCGGCATTGCTTCACTTATAGTTGAAGCAATGCCGCCTTTTTTAATAGAGGTTATGCAAAAGGTTATGTTGATTTTTATGCACTTCGTTGAATTGAGTGGAAATCAATAACCAAGTGTAACAGTGTGTTAATTGAAAAAGTGCAACTCGTCTAATATTTACGGTCCATATTAGTGGTTTTTATATAATAAAAGATAATAAATTATGTGTTAACATCTGTAAAATCGTTAGGAGGAAGATTATGAAACTACTCAGAGAAAAAATTCAAAATGAAGGTATAGTTCTTTCTGACGGAGTTTTAAAGGTTGATTCATTTTTAAATCACCAAATTGACCCGATTTTAATGAAAGAGATAGGCTTAGAATTTGCTAAAAGATTTGAAAACGAAGGGATTACAAAAATTGTAACAATTGAATCCTCTGGTATTTCTCCCGCTGTTATGGCTGGATTAGAGCTTGGAATTAAAGTGGTTTTTGCTAGAAAGAGAAAATCATTAACATTAACGAATCATTTGCTTACATCAAAAGTATATTCATTTACAAAACAAGAGGAAAATATGATCGCGATATCGTCTCAATACTTATCATCTACCGATCGTGTCCTTATCATCGATGATTTTCTAGCTAATGGTGAGGCAGCAAAAGGACTTATTGATTTAGTAAACCAATCTGGAGCGTCTGTGCAAGGAATTGGAATTGTCATAGAAAAATCATTCCAAAAGGGTGCAGCTGAATTAAAAAACTTAGGCTATCGAGTAGAATCTTTAGCAAGAATTCAATCATTAACAAAGGGTAAAGTTAGCTTTGTTGAGGATGCCCAGGAGGTAACAGTATGAATATTTTTAAAAATTTATCATTAGGAATTCAACATGTACTTGCAATGTATGCTGGTGCTATCGTAGTTCCACTTATTGTTGGAAGTGGTATAGGTTTATCAGGGCACCAATTAACATATTTAGTTGCAATTGATATTTTTATGTGTGGAGTAGCTACTTTTCTCCAAGTGTGGAAAAATCGTTTCTTTGGAATAGGTCTTCCGGTTGTTTTAGGTTGTACATTTACTGCTGTAGGACCAATGATTGCAATCGGCAATGAATATGGTGTAACAAGTATTTATGGTGCTGTTTTAATTTCAGGAATTATCGTTATTCTTATTTCAAGCATTTTTGGAAAATTAGTTAAGTTTTTTCCTCCTGTTGTTACCGGTTCGGTTGTAACTATTATAGGAGTCACATTAATTCCAGTTGCAATGAATAATATGGCAGGTGGTGAAGGGAGCTCGAATTTCGGCTCAATAGAAAACCTTATCTTGGCATTCACTGTACTCATAATTATTTTACTTCTTAATCGGTTTTTTACTGGGTTTGTTCGTTCTATATCAATCTTGATTGGGATAATTATAGGAACAATTATTGCAAGCTTTATGGGGTTGGTCGATTTACAGCCAGTAAGAGAAGCTTCTTGGTTTAATATAGGAAAACCATTTTATTTCGGTGCACCAAGCTTTGAAATTGCACCAATTATTACGATGACCATTGTTGCGATAGTAAGTATGGTCGAATCTTCAGGTGTATATTTTGCACTAGGTGATATTTGTAATAAAAAAATAGATGATAAAGATTTGGCAAGAGGATACCGTGCAGAAGGACTTGCGTATACGTTAGGTGCGATTTTTAATGCATTCCCATATACGACTTTTTCACAAAACGTTGGACTTTTACAAATGACAGGTATTAAAACGAACAAAGTTATTTATACTACTGCAATTATGTTAATTGGTCTAGGCTTAGTTCCAAAAATTGCTGCTCTTGCAACAGTTATTCCGTCATCTGTACTTGGAGGAGCAATGATCGTAATGTTTGGTATGGTTATTGCATATGGAATGAAAATGCTTGGACAAATTGATTTTACATCACAGGAAAATCTAATTATTATAGCTTGTTCTGTTGGGCTAGGGCTAGGAGTTACAGTTGTGCCTGGTATTTTCGCGGGATTACCTGAGTCTGTAAAGATACTAACAAATAGTGGAATCGTTATTGGAAGTGTAACGGCAATTTTGTTAAATATTATATTCCATATCATCCCATCTAAAAGAGTAGTGAATCATACAGATGAGGGATTAGTAAGTGATCAAGTATCATAATTAAATGAATCACCAAGTAATGACTAATGTTATTGTGTAAAACGTTATCTACATCTTCATGTCTAATAGATATGAAATTGTAGGTAACGTTTTTTTATGAAAGTAAACATTATTCCTTTATCTCTAAAAAAATTTTGGTGTTTTTCAAAATGAACATTTGTGGGAGAAATAACTGTCATATTTTCAACTCTAAATAATCATTTAAACATTAGAGTTATAAATAACATTGGCTCTCACGTTTATAATCAATTTCCCCTAATGAGTGCAGGGGACAAAAAAGATTTAGCTAGCATAATTTAATGTTCTTTATAATGAAAATATTATTGAAGAAAAAGAACCTTTGAAGAGGATTTAAGAGATTTGTAAGAGGAAATTGATTTTATGAATAAGAGGTATTGCAAATATATATTTTTTCCATTGGGAAATGGTTCCGTGAAATATACAACTTAGTGAGGTTAGGGTTAAATGGACAAACACTTCTCAGAAATGATTCAAACAGTTTTAAAAACTTTTAAACTCGAAGAAGCTGAATTAGCTACTTTACTGGGTGTGCATGAAAAAACGATCAGAAGATGGATTAGAGGTTATAAAATGAACTATACTAGAAAATCAATGATTTTGTTCAAATTAAGACAACTAATTAGAGATAAAAGGATTAACTTAGGAAAATAGGTCACACATAAAATGAAAAAAATAAATAGAAAGGAGAATATTTTATGTGTGGAAACGTAAAAACTTGGTATATGACTGAAGAAGAACGGATTGCATATATTAAGAAACATCCAATCAAACCGACTGAAAAACCAAAGGGTGCTTCATTTTCAGATGTACAGTATGTGAGTACACATAGAAAACGACAAGAGTTAAGAAAAACAAATTAAAAAATGTAATGCTATTTCATTAAGCCCTGTGCTTAACCTTTTATTAATAAGGCTCTTTTCTAAAAAAATGTTGTTTTTAGCCAAGCTTTGTAAACGTTGATTGGTGCTAATTGCGAGATACCTGCGGATGCGTGGGAGAGGTGAGACCTAAGCAGGTGTTTACACTGAGGAGGATTCCCCCCTCCCCCGCGGAAAGCAAGTACTTGTACTGAAATCAACCAAAACGACTAAAAAGCAACAAAGTTTACGAAAACAGCCATTTATAAAAGAAGCAAAGGTGTGTGCTATTTGTAACACAGTTTTATATAGGAATAAATGTTGAAAATATTTCCTGTATGAATTACTCTTTTTTTATAAAGGTGAGAAGAGAGTGATTTATATGAAGATAGAAATGATCTTAACTATTTTTGTTATTTTGTTTCTTATTTTTGTTTTTGGAACTGCAGTATGGGGCTACCGTGATGCAATGAAACACCGCAAACACCCTGTGTTTTCTCTGTTTATAGGACTTATGCTAATTAGTTTTCCGATTCTTGGCCTGATAATCTATTTATCTTTAAGAAAATACTATAAAAATAACGACATTGAATAGTTCCCCCTTTTAATGTAAATAATAAATAATATTAGGAGGAGGGAAAAATGAAGAGGAATTTATTTTTATTAGTAGGTTTGTTAAGTTGTGTTGTTTTGAATGGCTGTAAGAGTGAGCAGGAAAAGATTTTGGATAATCCAAATAAAGATATTTCGGATGAAGTCCAACAAAGTAAAGAGGAAATGAATTATGATCCGAGTAACACTGTTACTGAAGATGAAAAAGCTGGGGAGTAATGGAAACAAATTTTTAATAAAAAGGTAAATTTATTTGCTTTTCCGATTCATTTCTGTTATTCTTAAGAAGAATTATTTTTGTTCGGTCTGTAAGGAAAGAATAAGTATTTAAACTTTTCGCCTTTGATATCTAATTGAGCAAGGATAGTAATACATTGTGGAATATTCCACACAGGAGGAAACAATTATGCAACAAGGTACTGTAAAATGGTTTAACGCAGAAAAAGGTTTCGGATTTATCGAAGTTGAAGGTGGAGATGATGTATTCGTACATTTCTCAGCTATCCAAGGCGAAGGATTTAAATCTTTAGACGAAGGCCAAAAAGTAACATTTGATGTTGAACAAGGTCAACGTGGACCACAAGCAACAAATGTAGAAAAAGCGTAATTGCTTAAAGGGACTCATTAGGAGTCCCTTTTTTTATTTGTACGAACTTATTTAGCAATATGGATGCTTAATGACAAAGATTGATACATTCTTTTTACATATATTCATAACATATCTCTTTTTGTAGGCTTTATTCTAAAAGATTGTTGTTTTTTAGTTGATTGTAGCTAAGGTACGAGAATCCTGCTTAGATGAGCGGGAAAGGTTAATGTTAAGCATGTGTTTACACTAAAGGAGGCTCACTGTTCACTCCGATTAAAAGCGAGTACTGCAGGAGGAAATCCATCAAAACGGTAACTTAATAAAAAGCAACAAAGTTAACGAAAACAGCTTTTTTGATAATAACTTTTCGCTTAGCTTTTTTAGGATGTTTTTATAACCTTGAAAAGCATAAAATACGCTTAATTAACATAAAAATGATTTATCTTTCTTAATTAAAGTAAGGGATAAGAACAAAAGTGAAGATCAGTGTATTTTGTATATGTATCTTTACTCTTGCTTAAATACTCTTTGCAGTCCGAGTTTTAATGAATCATTTTGGTTGGTTACGTATTGATTTTTTTTTATTGTTTAAAAGTTTTCGCTGTCATCAATTCTTCAGTTAATAATAAGAAGAGCAATATACTTAAATTTAGGGGAAGAGAAAATGAGAGTGAAAGAGCTTGTTATATCGGAAAAAATAAATGTAAGAAAATTAATAGAGGTTGTGGAACTTGCAAACCAATTTGAATCTGAGATTTTTGTAGAAGGAGATAATTATAAAATTGATGCAAAAAGCTTGATGGGATTGTTAGCGACGATTAAACGTAATTCAGCAATAACTATTATCGTAAAGGGGATAGACGAGGAAGAAGCAATTAAGAAATTAATATCCTTATTAAAATAATTGTTAGTTGGAAGGTTTTATTGATTTTGGAAAGCGAGACCCAAAACTTAGTGGAAGGTGAACGAGAAAAGGTAAACAGCAATTAATTTTTTTAAATAATAGGCTGTTTACGTAAACTTTGTTGCTTTTTATGAGTAATTGTTTTAGTTGATCCTCGAGCAGTGATTTCTATCCAAGAGGTGGTGCGGAGCCATTTTAGTGTGGTGAACACCTGCTTAAGATTAACCAGTACTATGCATCCCGCAAGAGTTAAAAACAACAACTTTAGAAAAGAGCCAATAAAAAAGAATG
>JAPSLL010000031.1:2021-46244 GCA_031180805.1 Bacillus sp. (in: firmicutes) | reverse complement strand
ATATGCTATTTGACAGATTTTATAAAAGTGCTTTTGTCGAATAATCTTTACTTCTTTATTTTACATAACAATAAAAGAAATTGAAAGCTGAAAAATAAAAAACTGTCAAGAATAACTCTTGACAGCCTTTATTCAACTTACCTTCTGTTGTTGTTTTTCATAAATATCGATACCTGCTTCATTTAACATCCATTCGATATGAACGCCATATCCGCTTGTCGGGTCATTAACAAAAACATGTGTTACAGCTCCAATTACTTTTCCATTTTGAATAATTGGACTACCGCTCATTCCCTGTACAATTCCACCGGTTTTTTCTAAAAGCCTTTTATCTGTGATTTTAATAACCATTCCTTTTGTTGCAGGAAATTTTTGCGGAACAGAGCTTACTACTTCTACATCAAATTCTTCCACCTTGTCGTTTTCAACGACAGTTAAGATTTTGGCTGGACCTTCTTTTACTTCATTTGAAAGAGCAATTGGTAAAGCTTTATCAATAAGCCCGTTCTTTATATCTTGATGTAGCTCGCCAAAAATACCAAATGGGCTATTTCGTGTAATATTTCCAATTACTTGTCGATCACCCGAAAACCTCGCTAGCTTCTCACCTGGATTTCCATTGCTCCCCTTTTCGATAGAAGTTACTGTCGAGCGAACTATTTGCCCATCGTCAACAACAATTGGTTTTTTCGTATCCATATCAGAAATAACATGTCCTAAAGCCCCATATTTTTTTGATTTAGGATCATAAAACGTCATCGTTCCTATACCTGCTGCTGAGTCTCTAATATATAAACCAATTCTATAGGAACTATCATTTTCATCTTTTAAAGGATATAATTTTGTCTTTACTTCACTATTTTCTCTTTTCAAAACTAACTCGAGAGGTTTGCCCGTTTTACCCGAGTCTTGGATAAACGGTGTCACATCACTCATTTGCTCAATTTTTTGTCCATTAATGTTTGTGATTATGTCACCAACCTGTACACCAGCTAGTTCTCCAGGTGATTTCTTTCCTTCTGAAGTATTTACTTGGTGATGACCAACCACCAATACGCCAAGAGTATTTAGTTTTACTCCTATTGATTGCCCACCAGGTATGACCTTAAAATCCGGTAAGACATTAACACCAATTTTTTTCACAGGAAAGCCAGCTAAGTCAAAAACAACTTCTCCTTCACCCGCTTTTTTTCCGTGAACATCAATTGTTTTACCATCACTATTTTTCTGAACTGTAAACGCCTCTTTTACTTCTTCAGAGGAATTAGCGGGTATTGAACTTTGTACGCTTGCTACTTGTGATTCAAATACTGAGATTTGATTCGGTAATTTAACGTATTCCTTAACTTCTTTAACAAATCCTAAACCCATAAGTGAAACAAGGAGAATTACACCAATTATTTTTCTCATTTTATCTGTCTGCAAAAACCTTCACTCTCCTCGCTCCTAACACACACCACAACTATATATGGCTACAGTTTTAATTTAGCCTTTTGCGTGATGATTTATAACAGGAAACATAAGAAAATTAAAGGTTTTCTTTTAAGTATCATGTATATTTATTGTTTTGCCTCGTTATATTATAATTAGAAAAATTCCAAAATAATATTAAAAAAAGCCGCCTAATGGCAGCTTTTAACGTTTTGATGTATTTGCTAATTCAAGTAGTTCCTTAGCATGTTCCTTTGAAAGCTCAGTTACTTGAGCTCCAGCAATCATTCGTCCAATCTCTTTTATTTTTTCAGTCTCCGCCAAAGGCTTCACACTTGTTTTTGTTCGCCCATCTTTAATTTCCTTTGCAATATAAAGATGTGTATCAGCCATTGCAGCAACTTGAGGTAGGTGGGTAATACATAACACCTGCGAACCGTTTGAAACACGATATATTTTTTCAGCTATCGCCTGTGCAACTCGACCACTTACACCAGTATCAACCTCATCAAATATAATTGACGTAATTCCTTGATGCTGTGAAAAAATACTTTTCATTGCTAACATAATTCTAGAAAGCTCTCCACCTGAGGCAGTTTTATTTAATGGCTTTAATGGTTCTCCTGGATTTGTTGATAAATAAAATTCAACAATGTCAATTCCAGTTGATGTGAATTTTTGTTCAGTATCTGACAGATGCTTTGTGTAAAACTTAACCTCGAAGGTTGTTTTATCCATATAGAGCTCTTTTAATTCTTTATGAATTTCTTCTGTTAATACATTCGCTAATTTCTTTCGAATAATCGTTAAATTATTTGCCTCAATAATTAAATCCTTTAACACCGAATCAAGTTCTTTTTGTAATTTATTCAGATGATTATCACGATTTTTAATCGTATCTAATTCCTCTTCAATTTTTGCAGAATAAATTAAAATTTCCTCTACAGATTGACCATATTTTCGTTTAAGATGGTTTATTTCATTTAAACGACTTTCAACATAATTTAGTCTTTCTGGGTCAAACTCTAATGACTCTAATTCATTTCGCACTTGATATGACAAATCTTCAAGTTGATAATATGCATTTGAAATAACTTCAGATAATTCCTTTAAATTGGTATTTATTGAAGCTATTTCTTCTAAGTTACTCATAGCATGTCCAACCCAATCCAAACCACGATGCTCACCATGTAATGAATTATAGCTATTGTTAAGTGATTCATAAATTTTTTCAAAATTTGAGATTTGAATTTTTTCTTCCTGTAACAGTTCATCCTCTTTTGGTTGCAAGTTTGCATTTGTAATTTCATCTAATTGAAATTGTAGCAAATCTAAACGATGAGCCATTTCTTGTTCATTCTCTGAAAGCTGAGTAATTTTTTTTCGAAGTGTATCATATTGTTTATATATTTCTAAATAACCTTCTAGTGCCTTAGTTATTTTTTGTCCACCATATTGATCAAGCAATTTCAAATGATTTTCATCATTCATCAGTTCTTGATTATCATGCTGTCCGTGAATATCGACTAAATATTGTCCTACTTCCCGTAATATGGCAATCGTTACAAGCTTGCCATTAATTCTGCATATACTTTTACCTGACGTAGTTAAGTCTCGTCTAAGTATGATCATTCCATCATTAACATCAATCCCAAGTTCCTCGCACTTCGTATAAACAGGATGGTCTAATTCATCAATAAGAAATAACCCTTCAAGCTCTGCTCGTTTTTCACCATAACGAATAAATTCTGCAGAACCTCTTCCACCTGCTAATAAGTGAATAGCATCGATAATAATGGATTTCCCTGCACCTGTTTCTCCTGTTAAAACTGTAAGACCTTTTTCAAATGAAATCGATAAGGATTCAATAATGGCAAAGTTTTTTATTGATAATTCCGCTAACAAACAGAATCACACCTCTTATTAAAAATTTTCATATATTTGCAAATGGCATTTTTGTTATAACATATCCAAAAATCGTTTTGAGATCGTTTCCGTATCCTCTGAAGTACGACAAATAATTAATATTGTATCATCCCCACAGATAGTTCCTAATACTTCTTCCCAATCTAAATTATCAATTAATGCACCAATCGCATTTGCATTGCCCGGTAGAGTTTTCATAACAATCATGTGCCCTGCTGAATCTATTTTAACAAATGCATCCATTAATGCACGTTTTAATTTTTGTAATGGATTAAATCTTTGATCTGCAGGAAGGCTATATTTGTATCGCCCATCAAGCATAGGTACTTTTACGAGATGAAGTTCCTTAATATCTCGAGATACAGTCGCCTGTGTAACATTAAAGCCCATTTCCTTTAATAAATCCACTAATTCATCTTGAGTTTCAATATCATTGTTTGAAATTATATCTCTAATTTTAATATGACGTTGCCCTTTATTCATTTCAGCACCCCTTTATCAACGATGCATTTTGCATGTTTATACCCTACATCTTATATGAAAAACCAATAAAAGTACAGTTTTATCATATTCAACACCGTTAATCATGCATAAAATTATCTATAGTATGGACAGTTATAATGCATGAATATGTATCATAATTTGCATGAATATCCAGATATTTTTCACATTAATTGATAAAAAACAGGAGAATAGCTAATGCTATTCCCCTGTTTTACAATTGGTTATGTGCTTCCTCAACAATTACACTTGGTGTCTTAGAAGAAAGGTCTCTCCCGCCTTCTTTAGTCCCTTCCCAGCGTAAATGTAAAAGAAATTCAATATTACCGTCACCGCCAGTAATTGGAGAAAATGATAAGTTTACAAAATCATATCCCTCTGACATCGAAAATCGAATGATGTCCTGTAAAACTTGTTCATGGACTTTTGGATCGCGAACTATCCCCTTTTTCCCAACTAATTCCCTACCTGCCTCGAACTGCGGTTTCACTAATGCAACAACATCACTATGTGGAATAAGGATTGTTTTAAGCGCCGGTAAGATTAGTTTCAAGGAAATAAAGGAAACATCTATAGAAGCGAATTCAGGTAGACCTTTATTAAAATCTGCAGGTGTTGAGTAGCGAAAATTAGTTCGTTCCATTACAACAACACGTTCGTCCTGTCTAAGCTTCCAAGCTAATTGATTGTACCCAACATCCACTGCATATGAAAGTTTTACACCATTTTGAAGAGCGCAATCTGTAAAACCACCTGTAGAGGAGCCAATATCAATCATAATCTTATCAGCTACATTCACATCAAATACTTTCAATGCTTTTTCTAGCTTTAATCCACCTCTACTTACATAAGGTAACGTATTACCTTTAATCGTAAGAACAAGATCGCGGGAAACCTTTTCTCCTGGTTTATCAAGTCGTTCTTCATTACCATATACAATCCCAGCCATAATCGCTCTTTTTGCCTTTTCTCTCGATTCAAATAAGCCGTTCTCGACTAATAGGATATCTAATCTTTCCTTTTTGCTATTACTCATGATTTTAATACTCTTTTCTCCTTTGTCGGAATCATTGATGTTAATGTTTCAATGACATTTTCTGTTGTCATGCCAATTTCCTCTAACAATTTCGAAACACTGCCATGTTCAATGAATCGATCCGGAATTCCGATTCGAGAAATCAATGCTTGAACATAATCGTTTTCTTGAGCAAATTCTAAGACTGCACTACCAAAACCACCTTGTAATATAGCCTCTTCAATCGTTAATACAGGAATACCCTCTGAAAAGATTTCATGTAGCATTTTTTCATCCATTGGCTTTATAAATCGTGCATTAACAACACGAATGGATAGTCCACGTTTTGCCATTCTATCTGCTGCTTCTAATGCCATCTCAATCGTTGGACCAAAGGTTAAAATCACAGCATCTGTGCCATCTCTTAGAATTTCCCATGTACCGATAGGGATTTCTTTTAGCTCTTCATCCATCTTTACACCAAGTCCATTTCCACGAGCATAGCGCAAAGCAATCGGTCCATCATCATATTTAAGAGCAGTATTAACTAAATGTTGCCCTTCATTTTCATCTTTGGCCATCATCAGTACCATGTTTGGAATATGTCTTAAAAAGGCAATATCAAACACACCTTGATGTGTCTCTCCATCTGCACCAACAAGTCCAGCTCGATCGATTCCGATAAATACATTTAAGTTTTGACGACATATATCATGTAAAACTTGGTCATATGCACGTTGTAGGAAAGTCGAGTAAATCGCTAAGAATGGCTTCATATTTTGCGTCGCCAAGCCAGCTGCTAACGTTGTAGCATGCTGTTCAGCAATCCCAACATCAAACATGCGATCAGGGAACTCTTCAGCAAATCCTTCAAGCTTAGAACCAACAGGCATAGCTGGCGTAATAGCAACAATACGCTTATCTTCACGTGCTAGCTTTCTGACTGTTTCACTAACAAGTTTACTCCAAGCTGGACCTACTACTTTAGGTTTAACAAAATCACCTGTTTCTATCTTATATGGACCTGTTCCATGCCAAGTACCAACTTTATCAGTCTCAGCAGGCTGATATCCTTTCCCTTTTTTTGTAATAACATGTAGAAGTACTGGTCCTTTTGTTTTTTTTGCATATTGGAGATTTTCAAATAAATCTTCATAATTATGCCCGTCAACTGGACCTAAATAGGTAAATCCTAATTCCTCAAAAAACACACCTGAGACAAGCATATATTTTAAGCTATCCTTTAATCTTTCAGCAGTTGATGCTAATTTTCCACCTACGGCAGGAATTTTCTTTAATAAATATTCGAGTTCATCCTTAACCCAATGATATTTTCCAGCAGTTCGTAATCGACCTAAAACATTATGCAATGCACCTACATTTGGCGCAATTGACATTTCATTATCATTAAGGACTACAATCATATCCTTCTTCTCATCACCAATATGATTCAATGCTTCTAAAGCCATACCACCCGTTAGGGCACCATCGCCAATTATTGGTATAATATGTTCTTTTGTTTTTTTGATATCCCGAGCAATCGCCATTCCCATAGCCGCTGACAAGGAAGTAGAACTATGGCCTGTTTCCCACACATCATGTTCTGATTCATTTCTCTTCGGGAATCCACATAACCCTTTATATTGACGTAATGTATCAAATTCTTTTGCACGACCAGTTAAAATTTTATGAACATATGATTGGTGACCAACATCCCAAATAAATTTATCCTTTGGGCTATCGAAAACTTTATGTAAAGCTATTGTTAGCTCAACAACACCAAGGTTTGGCCCAATATGTCCACCTGTTTCAGAAAGTTTATTGATTAAAAATTGACGGATCTCTGCGCTTAACTGTTCAAGCTCATTATTTGATAATTTTTTTAGAAAACGCGGGTTTTTTATTGATAGAAGATCCAAATGGATCACTCACTTTCGGTTCAGTTTGATTCTATAATACGTATTTGATCTATTATTACTAGTCTTATCTATTTATTTTATCGTAAACTTCATTTATTGAAAACGAATAATTGTTTTTGGTTTCTTTTACGTGTAGAAAAAAAACTTACCATATAATATCAGTGGTGACAATATATATTCAGACTTTAGCCTATTTATAGAACAAAAACCGCTGCCAAACGGAAACGGTTTTGTTCCTCATTTTATTTTAAATTAATGATTACGCGTTGCAATTAAATCACAAATCTCTATTAACAAACTTGATTTTACAGATAAGCTGTTTAATAACGATTTTGCTTCTTTAATATGACTATCTAGTTTTTCTTTAGCACCATCGATTGTTAAGATTGATGGATATGTTGTTTTTTCATTTAAAATATCTGAACCAATTGGTTTACCAATTAGTTCTTGCTGTCCCTCTATATCTAAAATGTCATCACGTATTTGAAAAGCAATTCCAAGATGATAAGCAAATGTTCTTAATTTCTCAATATCATCTTCAGGTGCATCAGCTAAAATAGCTCCTGCAACAATTGAGAAGCCTAGAAGCTTTGCTGTTTTATGTTCATGAATATATTGTAATTGTTCTAAGGAAAGACTTTTAGCTTCCCCCTCCATATCCGCTACTTGCCCTCCAACCATTCCTTCTACACCAGCAGCATATACTAATTCAGAAATAATCCGAAGCCTTTTCTCTGGTGAAGGTTTCAAATCATTGACAATTAATGAAAAGCTTTGGGTAAGCAACCCATCACCAGCAAGTACAGCCATTGCTTCACCGAATACCTTGTGGTTAGTAGGCTTACCTCGTCGTAAATCATCATCATCCATACATGGTAAATCATCATGTATAAGCGAATAAGTGTGAATCATTTCTACTGCACAAGCTGTAGAAATCCCAATATCTTCGGGTTTATTATAAGTATGTAGCAAAGCTAATACAAGGATAGGACGCAGCCTTTTTCCTCCAGCTTCTAATGAATAAAGCATTGCATCTTTTAACAAATCTGGAGTGTTTAGGCTCTCAACATAACTTGACATCGCCACTTCAATTTTCTCTTTACTCTGATCTAAAAAATCACTTAATTTCATCTTCAAGATTTATCTTCCTCCTGAAGTTCAAATGGCTTTAACTCTCCATCTTCGCGTAAAATATAATCCATTTGTTTTTCAACATGTTGCAACTTATCATTACATATTTTAGAAAGTTCCATTCCTTTTTGAAAATATTCGATAGCTTTTTCTAACGGTACATCGCCTTCTTCTAATTTACCAACAATTTCTTCTAATTGCTGCATAGCTGCTTCAAAGCTAATTTCAGATTGATTTTCTTTACTCATTAACAGTTCGCTCCTCTATTCCCTTTACTTGACAGTCAATTTTTCCATCCATAAATTGAACCTTTATCTGTTGATCAATTTTTAATTGGTCTACACTTTTTATCAGCTTATCATCCTGATAGACAAGGCTATAACCGCGTTCCATAACCTTTAAAGGACTTAAAGCACTTAATTTTGCTATCATTTGTTGAAATTGAGCATCTTTTTCTGTTAAAACTGCTTTCATTTCTCGATTTAATAAATTTACTAATGTACCATACGCATCCTTTGACCGGTTAATTCGCTCTTTAGGATGTACGTTCTTCAAACGATTATTAATGCCTGCATAGGCGTCTTTTTTAGATGAAATGGCCCTTTGTCCATCCTTAAGAAGTCGTTCAACTATTATATCTAGCTGCTGCTCCTTTTGTAAATATAATTGTTTTGGATATCGAAACGCATAGGAAGTTTGAAAGTGTTTTAATCTTTCCTTTTTTGAGGAGACTTTTTCTTGCATCGTTCTTTTTAATCTATTCTTCCTATCTAAAAGGCGATCTAACAATTCTGAAAAGTGGGGTACAGCCATTTCGGCAGCTCCTGTAGGCGTAGGAGCCCGCAAATCTGCGACAAAGTCTGCAATGGTAAAATCTGTTTCATGACCAACGGCAGAAATAATAGGAACAGAAGAAGCAAATATTTCTCTTGCAACAATTTCTTCATTAAATGCCCAAAGCTCCTCAATAGATCCGCCACCACGGCCAACAATTAAAACATCTATTTCCTCTATTTGATTTGCATGTTTTAGCGCTTTTACGATCGACTCTTTTGCATGAGCTCCTTGTACAAGAGCTGGAATAAGAATTATTTTTGCTAGTGGGTAACGTCGATGAATTGTTGTCATTATATCTCTGATGGCTGCACCAGTTGGAGATGTAATAACTCCTACTTGATTAGGAAACTTTGGTATCGGTTTTTTATGAATCGGATCAAATAACCCTTCCTTTTGCAAAGTGTTTTTTAATTCTTCATATGCTAAATAAAGGCTGCCAATTCCATCAGGCTGCATTTCTTTAACATATACTTGATACCCTCCACTTTGTTCATAAACCGTTATTTCCCCTCTAATTAAAACCTTCATTCCATTTCCGGGTTTGAATTTTAAAGACTTGTTAGCCCCAGCAAACATTACAGCCTGGATTCTTGCCTTTTCATCCTTAAGAGTAAAATACATATGTCCCCGGCTATGCAGATTAAAATTAGAAAGTTCCCCTTTTATCCAAATATCCGATAAGTGAGGATCAACATCAAATTTTCGCTTTATATACTTCGTTAATGCTGTAACTGTTACATATTTTAATTCGCTCATAAAACAACCTCCTTATTCCGTTCTATTACCTAATGAAGGAAAGGACGGAGCAGTTACCCCGTCCACAACATCATATGGCTTTTTCCACTTAAACGTACAAGAGGTTTATTTTCTATTCAGGAATTGCTTAGCAGACTGAACAGTATTATGTGCTAACATTGTAATTGTCATCGGACCAACCCCACCTGGAACTGGTGTTACGTAGCTTGCAATCTCTTTTGCTTCATCAAATACTACATCACCACATAATTTACCATTATCAAGTCTATTCACACCTACATCGATAACAACTGCACCTTCTTTTATATCAGAGCCTTTAATAAAGTTAGCTCGTCCAACTGCAGCGACAAGGATATCCGCTTCCTTAGTATACGAAGATAAATTATTTGTTTTGGAATGACAATATGTTACCGTTGCATGCTCATTTAAAAGAAGCTGTCCAACAGGTTTACCAACAATATTACTTCTACCGACAACTACTACATTTTTACCAGCGATTTCTACACCCACAGATTTAATCATCTCAACAATACCTGCTGGTGTACATGGTAGAAATGTTTCTTGCCCTGTCATCATTCGACCAATGTTAATTGGATGGAAACCATCAACATCCTTTAAAGGTGAAATCTTTTCAACAACAGCTGTTTCATTGATATGATCAGGTAAAGGTAGTTGAACTAATATTCCATGATATTCATCATTATTATTATAGCTTTCAATAACATCTAGAAGCTCTTTTTCAGTTAAGGTTGAAGGAAAATGCTCTAATTTAAAGCCAACTCCAATTTCTTCAGACGCTTTTTGCTTTCCCCGAATATATGAAACTGATGCAGGATTATCCCCAACTAAGATAACAACAAGCTTAGGCAGTAATCCTTTTGCTTTTATCTGCTCCACTTCCTTAGCTAGTTCACTTCTCTTTTGTTGTGATAATTGTTTTCCATCAATAATTGTTGCAACCATACCTATTTCCTCCTCTAAATATCAATTTTCTATGTCTTTTTTTATTTTAGAAAGAACACCATTGATAAATTTACTTGATTGTTCATCTCCAAAGGCTTTAGCCAATTCAACTGCCTCATCTAGTGTGACATTCGCTGGGATATCGTGTTCATACTTTAATTCGTAAACAGCCATACGTAATATAGTTTTATCAATATTTGCTAATCGATCGATTGTCCAATTCACAAGATGTGGAGTTATTTGCTCATCAAGTTCCTTTTCATGCTCAATTGTGCCAAAAACAAGAGCTTCCATAAATTGATCAGACTTTTGCTCATCCAACGCATGTTCGATTGCTTCATTTGGATCAGTTTTGCTTACATTTACTTGGAATAATGCCTGAAGTGCCTTTTCTCTCGCTGTTCTACGTTTCATTCTTTCTTGCTCCTTTAATATATAGAAATTATCTCGAATGTCATAACGTGATCATACCATAACTACTGGTTAGATTCATGTAAAATATCACTTTTTTTATGTATTTTCCGAATAAAAAGCACCTACATCGTTTTAAACATTCGTAATTTTTCGCAATCCTTTATTATCAATATAACCAGACCTACGATTCTTTAACAAAGATAATTTTACATTTATCGATATATTTAAAAAAACCAAAGGGAATGAACCCTCTGGTTTTATCTTTCACCCTAGAGTAGACGAGTATAAACAAACTCATCAACAAAAATTACATTTCTTGATCTACTTCTGTTTCTTGTGTTTTTGATTCAAACTGTACACCAACAACATGAATGTTAACCTCGTTCACTTCTAAAGCAGTCATGTTAAGTAATGCTTGACGAATATTATCTTGTATTTTTTGAGCAACCGAAGGGATTGATACACCGAAAATCATTATACAGTATACATCAATAATGATCCCTTCTTCGGATAAGTCAACTTTTACACCTTTACCGTGATTTTTTTTCCCAAGTCTTTCAGCAACACCTGCAGCAAAATTCCCTCTCATTGAGGCAACTCCCTCAATTTCCGATGCTGCAATACCAGCAATGACCTCGATGACTTCAGGAGCAATCTCCACTTTACCTAAACCATTATAATCTTGATTCATTTCTAAAACATTATTGGTTTCTTTCAAAAGTCAGCACCTCCAATTAATTTTATGAATCCATGACCTTATACATTTCTAAAAATTTCGTGTTAAAATCACCTGAAACAAATTTTTCATGCTCAAGAAGTCTTAAATGAAACGGAATTGTTGTAGAAACACCTTCAATAACAAATTCACTTAAAGCACGCTTCATTCGAGAAATCGCTTCTTCTCTAGTCGCACCATATGTAATCAGTTTAGCAATCATTGAGTCATAAAACGGTGGAATAGAATATCCAGGATATGCCGCTGAATCTACTCTAACACCTAGACCGCCAGGCGGCAAGTACATCTCTATTTTCCCTGGAGAAGGCATAAAATTCTTATCAGGATTTTCAGCATTTATTCGACATTCAATAGCCCAACCATTAAAAACAACTTCATCTTGTGTAACTGTTAACTTTTCTCCAGAAGCAACTCTAATTTGCTCTTTAATTAAATCAATACCTGTTACCATCTCAGTAACCGGATGTTCTACTTGAATTCGAGTATTCATTTCCATGAAATAAAATTTCTTATTGATATGGTCAAAAATAAATTCAACTGTACCTGCACCAGTATAATTAACAGCTGCAGCTGCCTTAACAGCAGCTTCCCCCATTTGCTTACGAATTGATTCATCTAAGGCAGGGGATGGAGTTTCTTCTAATAACTTTTGCAGACGTCGTTGAATAGAGCAATCACGTTCACCTAAGTGAATAACATTTCCAAAGGAATCTGCTAATACTTGAATTTCGACGTGACGAAAATCTTCTATATATTTTTCAATATAAACACCTGGATTTCCAAATGCTGTAGCAGCTTCCTGTTGAGTAATTTCTATTCCTTTAATTAATGCTTCTTCATCATGAGCAACGCGGATGCCCTTTCCGCCACCACCAGCTGTAGCTTTTATAATTACAGGATAGCCCATGTCATTAGCCAATTGCTTTGCTTGATCGACATTTTCGATAATTCCTCGTGAGCCAGGTACAATTGGCACTCCAGCTTCACGCATTGTTTCCCTTGCAACATCTTTTGTTCCCATCTTCGATATTGCATCAGCACTAGGTCCAACAAAGATAATATTGCACTCTTTACATAGTTCAGCAAAATCAGCATTTTCCGCTAAAAATCCATAGCCTGGGTGGATTGCATCACTGCCAGTTAACATTGCTACACTAATAATATTCGTAAAATTTAAATAGCTATCTCTTGAAGATGTAGGTCCAATACAGTATGCTTCATCTGCAAGCTGGACATGTAAGGCCTCTCTATCTGCTTCCGAAAAAACAGCAACCGTTTCTATATCAAGTTCTTTACATGCTCGAATAATTCGAACAGCTATTTCTCCTCGATTAGCGATTAATAGTTTCTTTATCATGATTTAATAGCTCCTTACTCTGGCTTTACAAGGAATAAAGGTTGACCGTACTCTACAAGTTGTCCATTTTGAACAAGAACTTCAACGATTTCACCCTTCACTTCTGCTTCTATTTCATTAAATAACTTCATAGCCTCTACAATACAAACAACTGTATCATTTGTAACCTTCGAACCTACTTCAACATAGTTTCCAGCTTCAGGTGAAGATGCTGAATAAAATGTCCCAACCATTGGGGATACAATTTTATGTAAATTTGATGTATCAGCCTTCGTAGATTCACCTACTGATTCTTGGACAGGAGTCTCAACAATCGGTGCTTGATTTTGCACAACTTGGGGTTGGATTGCTTCCTGTACTGGTGAAGAAACTACATTGCGAACAATCGTTTCAACTTCTTGTTGTTGTTTTTTTAATTTTAACTTTGAACCCTCGTGTTCAAATGAAAATTCATGAATAGAAGATTGATCAATAAGTTTAATAATTTCTCTAATTTCTTGTATTTTTAGCATGCTTAGGCACCCCTTAATCATATGATCATGCATGAGTAAACATGATCGTAAAATTTATAATCTAGTACTAAAAGTTAGTCTCATAATTACATCTTACGATAAGTTATATAAGAAATTCAACCATTACTATTAACTCCGCCTTCTAAACCAAGGATAAAATACTTGTTATTCCTATATTTTTTCATTATATACCCACACTAAATTTTTTTCACATTTAGGAGTGTGAATGATATTAATCTCCTTTAAAATTTGTTGCAAGCATTTTCACTCAATTACTCATCTTACTATGTAAAATAATAATATAAAAAGGTCAATCCACCAAAGGATTGACCAAAAATCTTTAAATGTTATTTAAATGTTACAACTACTTCATTCATATTCTCTATTTCATCCTTTACAAGCATCATAATTTTATTAGCAGACGATTTATCATGCTCTTTTGATGCCTTTACAGTAATTTTCACATTATTTCCTTCTGCACGTACTAATGCATCCTCATATCCTTCAGATTTGATTAAAGTTTCTAGAATTGCTTCCTTGCGTGCTGCTTCATCTAATGCTTCCATTTCATCTTTTGCTTCACTTTTTTCTTCTGCAGAAACTTCACTGCTTGCTAACGTTGTTTCTAATTGCTCTTTTAATTTGCTTCTGTCATCATCAAGCTGCATACGTAATTCTTCAAATAGTTCTTCACTAGTAACACTTGAAGTAACTGTTCCACCGTCTTCAAACTCTTCTGTTTTCACTTCTGTATTTGAAGCGGTATCCTCTTTGTTACCCTCTTCTGCTTCAGCAGATTCCTTGTTTTCAGTAGATGCTTTATCCTTTGTTTCTTCCGCAACTTCTAAATTCTCTTGAGCAGTTTTTTCTTTTGTTGCTTCCTCTTTGGCTGTATTATCAGCTGTTTCTTGAGTAGTATTTTCAGTTGTTTCTTTTTCTTCTTCTGTCATGACAATATTGCTAGACCCACCATCAGGAGAAGTAACATAGTAAACTGATAGTACCACCACTAAACTTAACATTGTCAATAACCAAACCGTTTGTTTCTTTAACATCATCTATTCATCCTCCTTCATTTTTTCGATGCTACCGCTACACGATGACTAGGCACTCCTAGCACACGTGTAACAGAATCTATTATTGTTTTTTTTATGTGAATGTTGTCAGCTCCAGCAGCAACAATTAGGACACCACGTATTTCTGGTTTCTTTGTTTGTACAACAATTGGCGCCTCTTTTTCTCCATCATGGATGATAACAACTTGTTCATCAATCGATTGATCTTCTACTTCCCTTTTACCCCCATCACGATCTGTTTCCTTTGTAACCTGACTCTGAGAAACACTATTTTTTTCAACTATTTTTTGAGCTGTTGAATCAACATTTACTACAACCGATACTTTCCCTACGCCCTCTATCGTTTCAAGTACGTCTTTCAGCTGACTTTCATATTCTTCCTCGTACTCAGAGATGGAGCCGGTTCCTGTCGTTTCCGTTTGGGAATGTTTAAAAACTTCAGTTGTATCCTCTTTCTCAGCTGTAGAAGCAGGTAATGTATTGTTTACCGTTTTATCAGGCGAAAATAGATTGCTAACAATCATAATGGCAACACCTAGTACAAATACTAGAATAAAATAATGATATTTAGATGGTTTTTTAGAATCAGATTGGCCAAGAATAGACTTTAGCTTGTGAAGAAAGCCTTCTTTATTACTCATCTAATGACTCCTCCCCTCCTTCCAGTAGTAGTGTGATTTTTTCTTCTTCTACTTCCCAAATTTCAGCAAGGAATGCTGTCACTTCATTTGGACTAATTTTTGACTGCTCTACATCTGTTTCTAATTCTTTTGTTGTATCAATTGTTACTGGTTGAACTGTTTCTATTGCTTCTCCATCTACTGTTTCCTCTGCATTTTCCTTTAGTAATACTTCGATTTGTGTTAGATCTTTTTGAGAATGAATTTGATCTGCCTGTTTTGATTCAGAAAGAAGGATCTTATCAATTGTTACATCATATCTTTTCACCAGCTCCTCTTCTGCCATCGTTTTCATTTGGACAGCCATTTGTTCTAAAATATATGCACGTTGTGAAGCTTGTATTTCTTTTTTCTGAAATTCCATTGAATTTTTTATATCAGATTCTGTAGATGCTGAATTATTTACTTGAAATTGCTCAAGAACATCATTCATATCTGATGTAAATATCCGAAAGATGGGATTAATGATGACAATGATTAGTAGTAGACTAATGACCATTTTCGCGTATTTCTGCATTGTAGAGTTGGGCAATAACAAATCAATAATGACTGCCAATAAAATAAATACGATGATATTAGTAATCCACTCTGTTAAAAATGCCAACATATCCCCCTCCTTTGATATAGCAAAAAATCATTAAATCATTTTATTCTAACGCATCATAATCGTTAAATTTCCGGCAGCAATGATAACAGTTAGACAAAGAAAGAACATTAATGAGACGATAGCTAGTGCTGCAAAAATATAAATGACACTTTTACTAATAATGTCTAAACACGCAATTACTGGTCCCCCACCTAACGGCTGCAGAATCGATGCTGCAAATTTATATATAAAAGCAAGAGACAGTACTTTGATTGCTGGAAATGCAACAATAATTAGGAGAATAGCAACTCCGATTACTCCAACAGTGTTTTTTAATAAAATTGAGGCACTAATAACCGTATCTGTTGCATCGGTAAACATCCTACCTAGTACAGGGATAAAGTTTCCTGTTATGAATTTTGCGGTCCGGATCGTTATACCATCCGTTACAGCTGCAGATGCGCCTTGAACAGAAATAACCCCTAAAAATATCGTTAAAAATGATGCTAACAGGCCTATGCTAATATTTCGCAAAAGTCCTGCAAGCTGAGTAACTTTATATTGATCTGTAAGTGTGCTAACAATATTTAACAGCGCCGCTAAAAATAGTAAAGGGAGAACAATATTACTTATTAACAACCCACTTGTGTTCATTAAAAATATGATAACTGGATGAAAAAACGCTGCAGATGCAATACCGCCAGAAGATGCCATTAGTGCTAACAATAGGGGAATTAACGCAAGGATGAAGTTCGTCATAGCATGTATCGCCTCATTTGTATACTGAATAGCGACGTGAAAGCTATTTAATGCAATAATAATCAATACCATATAAACAAGCGCATAAGCCACTTTACTAACCGTACTTTGATTAAATGCGTTTTGTAAAAGCTGTAAAAGCATGCTAAAGACTGTTAAAAGAATTAAAGTTCCTAATAGTTTTCCATTTGCGATAAGTTCATGAAATAAGTATTTTAAAAATGCTTTTAGCCATTCTTGGATACTTAATTCTTTTTCTCCACTTAAAAATTGAAGAAGGCTTCCCTTTTGACTCTCTGGCAAAAAACCTCCGTATTCTGTCATAACTCGATCCCAATACGTCTTAATATCACTAATTTCAAGTTTTTCAACTTGTTCCTCTACAATCGCGCTTGGGTCAATAGATGCTGGCTCTTCATTTTGTTGAGATTGAGGTTGGGGTGTTTCATTAGCTTGTACATTTATTGGGTTTACTAGAAATAGAACGAGTACAATAGAAAAGAGAGAGAAACGCATTTATACACCTCCAACAGTATACAAAACTGAAAATCATTCAAGTTCAAGGAATCATGCTAAGTATCGTTTCGATAATGACGGTTAAAATCGGAATTGCCATTGTCAAAATGAGGATTTTACCTCCTAATTCAATCTTTGATGCAATCGCACCTTGTCCAGCATCTTTCGTTATTTGTGCACCAAACTCTGCTATATAGGCAATCCCAATTATTTTTAAGATAGTTTCTACGTATATAAGATTTACATTTGCATTTGCTGCGATTCTTTCCACCATTCGGATGATTTCATATACTTTATCAATTAAAAATAAAAAAATGACACAGCCTACGAAAACGACAAGTAAATAGGCAAACGTTGGCTTTTGTTCTTTTATGATGAGAGCGAGAAAGGTGGCAATTAGTCCTAATCCAACAATTTGTATAATTTCGATAAGAAGCCACCCCCTTATCCTTGAAAAAGAAAGACTGATTTAATCTTTTGGAATAAATCATCAACAATGGAGGCAACCATAAATAATATGTAAATAAAACCTATAAGGGTTACCCATTGCGCATATTCCTTTTTACCCATTTGATCTAAAATTGTGTGAAGGAATGCAACGACGATTCCTATCCCGGCAATTTGAAAGATCGTATTTATATCAACGCCCATTGCTATAACTCCCTTCAACTACTACATCAATAAAATCACTAAGAGTAGACCAGATAGAACACCTAAACTTTTCACCATTTTTTCATACCTATTTTGCCGATCAACTGCATCCATTTCTTCTCGTTCAAGATGTGTAAGTGCCAGCTTTATATGTTTTTGCTGAGAAATGCGGTCATGCTTACCAAGTGTTTCACCAAATTGCTTAAGAACTTCATATTCGCCTTGCTTTAATGCTGTAGAACGCCATATTTCTTTAAGAGATTCTTCCCAGGCATCCTTTACGTTTGTACGCCCTTTAAGGAGCTTTTTAGAGAATTGTTCAAAAAATGTAGATAACGGCTTTGGCATTTGCTTCGAAATATTTTGTGAAGCAACAATTAACGAAGTGTGTCCATACATAATCTCAGCCTCAAGGGATTGAAACGCAACTTTTAATTGTCTAAGTTGTCTTGTTCGTTGACTTAAATGTTTAGCAGCTTCAAACCCAGCCCATGTCGTTGTTATAATGATGAGAAAAGCTCCAATTAATTTCACCATTTAACGCACTCTTCTTTCCAATGTAAAATCTCTACCATTTTGATCAAGAATTTGCTGAACTGTTCCAGGTCCATCTTTTCGTGATAACTCTAAAAATCTATCAAAAACCTTTGCTTCAAATAGCATTTTTAAAGAGGGACGATTTTTCAATTCACTTGCATGATGACCATGAACTGAAACCAACAGTTGTACTCCTGCATGAACAGCTTCCATTACTGCGACAGCATCCTCCTTCGTTCCAATCTCATCCACAATTAAAACGTCAGGACTCATGGATCGAATCATCATCATCATTCCTTCTGCCTTTGGACACGCATCAAGAACATCTACTCTTTCACCAAATTGATGTTGAGGAACGCCTTGGACACATCCTGCAATTTCAGATCGCTCATCAACGATGCATACTTTCTTTGCTTCAATCTGCTTATAACCGGTACTTATTACTCTTGCAAAATCTCTTAGGAGTGTTGTCTTACCAGTTTGTGGTGGTCCAATTATCAATGTATTCAACCAATTCCCATCATATAGATATGGAATATACCTTTCCGAAATACCTATTCTTTCTTTTGCTATTCGAATATTAAACGATGTTACATCTCTAATTGCCTTAACTCGTCCATTTTCTGTGATGACCCTTCCAGAAAGACCAACTCGGTGCCCACCTTTAACGGTTATATATCCCTTCCTTAATTCCTCTTCCAACGTATAAATTGAATAGTTGCTTAATTCATTCAACAAATTTATTGTGTCATCATATGTGACTTCATACGAAAGGTATATGGGCTTTCCAGCAATTATTACCTCTACTCTTTTCATAATACGAATGCGGATTTCTTCAATGCGGGACATACTTTTGGGATGGAGCAGCTTGATTTGATAACTAATAGATTCTGGAAGCATCTCGATAATTTCCTTCATGTCGCTTCCCCCTAAATTCCTGTTCATTACTTTCAATGTATGCAAGCTTGACCACATTCATGACTCATTTGTTCTATCCTTTTTATCGTTTCTATCTTCGCTTCTTCTTTATTTATAAATACCAAAAAGGATGAAAAAGACACCTAGACCGATAAATAGTAACTTTGCATATGATAACTGATCTGCAATTTGAAAGATTCCGATTGTCATTGTGACAATAAAAATCACAGGACCAACGATAGCCAATAATGAATTTATTGTGACTGCCTTTTTTACATCATTAACTACTAACATTAAAATCGCTGCTGTTAATTCAATTGATGCAGACAAAAAACGTAAGCCTGCCATAGTTAATACAGTCGAATCAATATGTGAAAACAATCGTCTCATAACTACCTCCTAAATAACTGTTTGTACAACATATGCAGTAGAAAAGGTTTTTAGACAATGAAGGTTATAGAAACATTTAATATTTGCTAAATTAAAAAAAGAAAAAAGGAGATGAAATGAAATCAAATCTCCCTTTTTCTTATACCGTTTTAGCATCTATTAAATTTTCCTATTTCAGTTGTAATATTTAATCAACAAAACTTTTGATGGGATTATAAATTATATTTATAATGTAAGAAGCTACTATATACATGAGTAATAACCAAGGAAAGATTAAAATTGGAAATTTCGGAGCAAAAGTTGATCTGAAAAAAAGTAATATATAAAAAATATGAGTTAACCAAATATTTTTTGAATGTTTACTTAATAATCGAGTAATTGTTCCTCGTAAGTTCCATTTTATTATCTCTAATAATCGTTCTATATTAAGAATGAATCTACACCCTTCAGCAAAAACTTTCAACGTTTTATAGGTCTGTACAACTAATTTAATTTGTTATTAATATTGCTTTCTGCTTCCAAACATAATTCCTTAAAATTAAAAGCGGTTAATGAAGGAAAAATCTTCAATAACCGCTTTTAAACTTATTTAATGAGACTATAATGGAAATTTATATTATGCTCTTGAAACGTAAGATGCTTCACTTGTATTGATAATAAGGCGATCCCCTTGGTTTATAAAGAATGGCACTTGTACAGTTAATCCTGTTTCTAATGTTGCAGGTTTTGTTCCACCTGAAGCAGTATCACCTTTAATACCTGGTTCTGTGTCAACAACTTCTAATTCAACTGTATTTGGCAATTCAACCCCTAATGTTTCTGTACCAAACATGATGATTTGCACTTCCATATTTTCCTTTAAAAACTTTAATTCATATTCAATTTGAGATGAAGAAAGTTCGATTTGGTCATATGTTTCAGTATCCATGAAAGCATGTTGATCACCATTTGCATATAAATATTGCATTCTACGTGTTTCAATTTGTGCTTTAGCTACTTTTTCACCTGCACGGAATGTTTTTTCTTGAACTGCTCCTGTGCGAAGATTACGAAGTTTTGAGCGAACAAATGCAGCTCCTTTTCCAGGTTTAACGTGTTGGAAATCCATTACACGCCAAATGCCATTATCCACCTCAATTGTTAAACCTGTACGAAAATCATTTACTGAAATCATGAAAAAAGTCCTCCTAATAGCTTAAATAAGGGATTTGAAATGAAACAAATATCTTGTCTACACTTCATTTAATAAAATTTATATGTAAAGAACAAGTCTTCCCTACCGATTATAAAATAATTAATTCTTTTGAAGAATGTGTTAATGATTCATTGCCATTTTCCGTAATAACTGTATCATCCTCTATTCTTACTCCACCAAGCTCTGGAATATAGATACCCGGTTCAACTGTTACAACCATACCTGGTTGAAGAATAGTGTCTGAGCGATAAGACAATGCTGGCCCTTCATGAACTTCCATACCAAGACCATGTCCTGTTGAATGACCAAAATATTCTCCATAACCATGCTCAAGAATATAATCGCGAGTTAAAGCATCTGCCTCTTTCCCTGTCAAACCTGGTTTAATACCATTCATCCCACGGAGTTGTGCCTCAAGGACGATTGAATAAATCTTTTTCAATTCATCACTTGGCTGCCCAACAGCAAATGTTCTCGTAATATCTGAACAATATCCTTTGTAGTATGCACCAAAATCTAACGTAACAAAATCGCCTTTTTCGATTTCCTTTTCACTCGCCACACCGTGCGGTAATGCGGAACGATAACCAGATGCAACGATGATATCAAAGGACGAAGATACAGCTCCATTTTTTCTCATAAAAAATTCAAGCTCATTTGATACGTCAATTTCCCTTACTCCAGGTTTTACAAAAGTTAAAATATGTTTATATGCTGCATCTGCAATCTCTGCTGCTTCCTTTAATATCTTAATCTCTGCTGGAGACTTAATCAAGCGTAACTTTTCTACAGCTCCTGATACAGGAATAAATTCAACTGAATTTAACACCTTTTTATAGTTTGAATACTCCTGATATGTAAGATGATCCTGCTCAAAGCCAAGCTTTTTTATCCCTAACTTACTTACAAGCTGAGCAACCTCTTCACTTAAGGGGCCTGTATGCTGAACAATTTCATATTCTTTTACTTGCTTTGCCGCCTGCTCAGTGTAGCGAAAATCTGTCATAAAAACGGCTTTATCTTCTGAAATTAAAGCAATCCCTGAAGTTCCAGTAAAGCCTGTCATGTATCTACGATTATATTCACTTGTAATTAACAAGCCATCAATCGATAGCTCTTTAAACCGATTACGAATCTTATCTAATTTCATCCTTGTTTCCCTCCTACTTTATCCATTAATGCTCGTATAGCAAGGATATATCCTATAAAGCCTAACCCAATAATCTGTCCCATTGTAACAGGTGCTGTAACAGATGTATGACGAAATTCTTCACGAGTATGAACATTTGAAATATGTACTTCAATTACAGGTAATTGAATACTTGCAATAGCATCACGAATTGCATAACTATAATGTGTAAAAGCTCCTGGATTTATCACGATTCCATCGTATTGATTCACAGCTTCATGAATCGCGTCGATTAAATCACCTTCATGATTAGATTGGAAACAAACGATTTCTATTTGCTCATTTTCAGCAAATGCCAGTAAATCCTGTTCTAGATCTGTTAAAGTCTTCGAACCGTATATTCCTGGCTCCCTTAGCCCTAACAGGTTTAAATTTGGTCCATTAAGCACTAAAAATTCCAATTTTCTCACCTCATTCCAAAAAGTATATTTAACTAGAAAAAAGAATGTTCAGTTTATGAACATTCTATCATATCTCTACAGTAAGGTACTATGATTTCATTTTATGCTCTTATCAGCAGTTGTTAATTCATTATAATCAAAGGAAATTGAATACCCAACAAATAACCCATACAGTATATAAATGCAAACGGAAGTTACGATTGTACCTCTCGACAATTCGAAAATTTCTTTTAAATCGGGAAACATCGGATTAAGGATAAAAAAAACGATCCCCCATAAGATTGCACCATATAAAATCCCTATCCACATCGAACGAAATCGCTTAAATACAGCATAATAAACAAATGCAACACCGATAGAAATTAAGCCTATAAGGATAATGCCAATAAACTCACCAAGAGTATGATTTTTCCAACTACCTAAAGCAATCGGTTGTAAAATAAGCTTTGGACTAATTTCAATAAAATTTAATACAAATGCAATATAAGCAATGAAACTCCATAAAATCCCGCCAAACAACCCTGTTGTAACGACTTTGCTTACTTGTGACATTTTAGGCTCTATGTTATTTTGCTCTAACCTCTTGTCATCCTTGTCAATATGTTCTTTTGATTCTTTGTCTTCTGCCATGTTTGGACACCTCCATTTATAATATGTCCATTTTTAAAGAAGACATGTTTTTAACTTTTTTAAGATTTTTTTCATAACAATGACTAGCAGAAATATCCATGGGTATAATGATATTATTAATTTTGTCAAAGGATGAGCTGTTTGGTTCATATATTAATAGCTACATGACCTGTTCTAAAAGCTCTAGAGGTTTTTGAGAAAGTTCTGTATGATAGAAGTAAAAGAATAAATCAAAACTTATTCAAATTAGATTGGATATAATAATAAGTATTTTTCAAGCTATCCATTTAGTATTTTTGCAACATATAAGAAATTTTCACATCGATAAAAGGTGATTCCTTTTGGAATACGCTTTCAAATCATCACTCCTAATAGCATATATATAAAGTATGTCAGTTACAATTTTTGTAAAATGGATTTTTTTTACTATCCTAGAAAAAGTCCTTTCTGCAAAAGGAAATACTTTAGAAGTTTTTTAATTAGGATCCTGTAATAAAATACAGTTTTCCGCCATGGATTTATGCTATAAGGGTTGGTAAAAACTTAGATAATAAAAAGACAATACCTTCTTAACAAAAAGTGGAATCCCTTTTTCTTAAAACGGTTGGAATTACTGTAGCAAGCTACTCCAATTATTTTTGTTTCGTAAGGTTTAATGTGGATTGGTAACTTATAGGAGGTGGTAAAATGAATCAAAAAATCATGAAAGGTATCATTGTAGCAATTCTCATTTTAGGAGTAATTGGAATAATTTCCAACCCTTTTTGGTTATTTAGACAAATCGCATTTATGGCAATCCTTGCGATAATCATTTATCTCGTTTACCGTCTTTTTATGAGGAAAAGAATGGGTAAGGAATATGCTTCATATCTGAGAGCTGCAAAACAATCTAAAAAACGATTCAATGACAAGGGGAATCGCCCATCAAATATTCGGAGTTTTTCTCAGGCAAAAAAACAGACAAAAGCCTCTGCAATAAAAAAGAAAAAACAGTCAACACATCTAACTGTTATCGAGGGAAAAAAGGGTAAAAAGAAAAATAGAGCACACCTTTAATACGACCATGTTTTTAAAAATTCGATTGTTCGTTTTTCACCTAGCTCAATTAGAGCTAGTTTTTTTTCTTCATCTAATGAAAATTCTGTCGTCACAATATCATCCACCGGGATAAAGATAATATCCTTTTCATGCCTACTTGAAATATGACGGCTATCATGAGCATCCTTCATTGTTTCAAAAAGTGCACTAAACAATTCGATAGCATTATTTATTTTTCGTTTTGGGCGTTCAGTTTCTTTCATGCTCAATTTAATTCCAAGTACTGGCCTCGATTTCGTTTTATTTGTCTTTTTATCTTGTTGAAAAAGCCAAATAGGAAAATTACTTAATACTCCTCCATCGACAATAATATTTGTTCCTGTAGATGAAGCTAATCGAACTGGTTCAAAAAAATACGGTAAGCTACAACTCATCCTTACTGCTCTTGCGACTGAAAATGATTCCGGATGGATACCATATTTATGGAGGTCATCTGGGAGAACTATTAATCTACCGTTCGTTAAATCTGAAGCTATTACCCTAAATGAACCTTTTGGTATATCTGCAAATGTAACAATCCCTTTATCTTTTAATTTCATAACAAGCCATTCCTCAAGCTTATTCCCTTTATATAAGCCTAAGTTCCAATATAATGAGAGCCATTTTGTAAGCGAAAAAGGAATTAACGATTTCCTTTCATCTAGAAACATTTTCAAATCAATTTCTTCCATCATCTCTAATATTTCATCAGGAGTATATCCAGCTATTACAAATGCAGAAATAATTGAACCTGCACTAGTTCCAGCCAATCTTTTGAATTTAAATCCTTTCATTTCAATTGCTTTGAATGCTCCAATTAGAGCAAAACCTTTAATTCCTCCTCCAGAAAACACACCGTCTATATACATTTTCTCTCCCCTCCCACACATCTTCCTATAATAGTGTAAGAACAGAGAAAGCAATTTAGACCTGTTGAAAATGAGAAAACCTTAAACTATTTAAGCTACTGCTCTTGTATACACCTACCTTTTCCTATTTCAAGTATTATTGTAACTTGAGGCTTTGAAATAATCGTTTTGGTTGATTTCCTCGTGCAGTGCTTGCTTTCCGCGGGTGGATACAAGCTCAACATAAACCTATCCCACCCATCCTTCAGGAGTCTCACGCTTACGCTCAAATCAACCTTTACAATGTTTAATAAAACATATACTATTTTAGAAAAGAGTTAAATAAAAAGAGAGGATAAGTTTATTAACATATCCTCTCTTCCCATATCCTATTCATCACTTTTTTGTATATTCCGCAATGTCGCAACTCTTTGTTCATCTTCTTCGAAAAACTGGACAAGATCTCCAATTCGATCAATCGCATTCCAGCTTAAGTGATGCTCTATTCCCTCAACATCATTATATATTTTATCCTCATCTACCCCTATGATTCTTAAAAATTGTTCGAGAAGGTCATGACGATAAACGAGTCTTTTACCTGTCTTTTTGCCTTTGTTTGTTAACACAAGTCCACGGTATTTTTCATAAATTAAATATTCATCTTTATCTAATTTTTGAACCATTTTTGTAACAGAGGAGGGGTGAACTGCCAAAGCTTCAGCAATATCTGAAACACGTGCATATCCTTTATCTTCAATTAATAAATAAATTTGTTCTATATAATCTTCCATACTTGGTGTTGGCATAAAGTTCCCTCCAAATTGCGCCGTCTTTAAACGAAATCAAATTAATTTTACATGAGAAATGAGTGCATGACAAGGAAGAAAAGCTTAATAGCCTTTAGTTAATTATGTGGCTCAAGATTGTTGCTGCCCTTGTCCTTCAACCTTTTTAAAAGCTGCTTACAAGATCATTAAACCTAAATACAAAGAAGTTTGATATTTCAATTTCCTTCTGAAAAAGGAGTCTGACGATGTCAGACTCCCTAAAATCAAGATTTATAAGCCACACTTTAATTGGGCACCACAACTAGTACAAGTATTACATCCGCCTAAATCCTCGACTGTACCTTCTCGACAAACCGGACATGTATTCCCTACTTCATTACCGATTGTAACATCAGTGGAACGAAGGTCATTGATTGTATCTACTAATACAACCTTCCCTTTTTCCTTAGTGTCAACATCTTCGACATCGTCAAATGTATTTTCTTCTGCCTTTAATGTTAATACTTGTGTGTCTCGGCTACCGTCAACATAAACGGTACCACCTTTAGCTCCACCTTTGTATAATCTCTCATATACTTTTTCAACTTGGTCAACAGTATATCCTTTAGGAGCATTTACCGTCTTACTAATCGAGCTATCAATCCAACGCTGAATTACACATTGTACATCGGCATGCGCTTCAGGAGCTAATTCCATTGCAGATACAAAAAATGATGGTAAGTTATTTGGATCAGCTTCAGGATGTCGATCTAAATATTCTTGTACAATATCTGCTTTTACTTCAATAAATTTCCCTAATCTACCGCTTCTGAAATATGAGAATGAAAAATATGGCTCTAATCCTGTTGACACGCCAACCATAGTTCCTGTAGAACCTGTTGGAGCAACTGTTAACAAATGAGAGTTACGAATACCATATTGTTTAACACCTTCACGAATATCTTCAGGCATCTTACTCATAAATCCAGTTTGAGTAAATGCTTCACGAAGACGTGTTGTCTCCCCTTCTTCACCGACTAAGAAAGGAAAACTACCTTTTTCTTTCGCTAATTCAATAGAAGCACGATAAGCAGTTGTCGCGATTGTCTCAAATACTTTATCAACTAACTCATTACCTTTTTCAGAACCATATTCCGTCTCACAGTAAATAAGTAGGTCATGTAACCCCATTACACCTAAACCTACACGACGTTCACCAAGTGCTTGGTGTTTGTTTTCAGGTAAAAAATAAGGTGTTGCATCAATGACGTTATCCTGCATGCGAACTCCGATTTCAACTGTTTTTCTTAATTTTTCAAAATCTACAGTCTTTGTTTCCTTATTCGCCATTTCAGCTAAATTTACCGCTGCTAAATTACAAACAGAATATGGAGCAAGTGGTTGTTCACCACATGGATTCGTTGCTACAACCTGTTGACCATATGCTTTTGCATTTGTCATATCATTCGCATTATCAATAAAGAAAATTCCTGGTTCTGCAGAATACGTTGCACATATGTTGATTAGATTCCACAAATCTCTTGCTCTAATTTTACGATACGTACGAACTTTATATCCTTGCTTTTCCCATTCACGAACATCTCCGACTTTATACCAATTTTCATTGTAGGCTTTCATATTCTCTTCATCGTAGCTTTCTACGTCTGGGAAACGTAGTTCATACTCAGCATCCTTTTCAACAGCATCCATAAAATCTTTTGTTAAAGTAACTGAAATATTAGCCCCAGTTAAAAACTCTGGATTATGAACACTATATGTTCCACCCGTACGAAGCTTTAATTCCGCTTCTTTAATGATTTTTTCACTGAATCCACCAGTTCCAGGTATTTGTTTGTAATTAACAATACCCTGATACATATCGATTTCTTGTTGAGTTAACGGGGTAAACTTTAGTTTATCTTGGGCATATTTCTTAATTGCTTCATCTTTTGTATTTTCAATTAAATAGCGCAAAATTCTAGGATTTTGCATTTTTGAAATAATAAATTCGATGATATCCGGATGCCAATCTGCAAGCATAATCATCTGTGCACCACGCAATTTGTTACTCCTCATTCTTTAGAGGGGTTAGGTCATTTCTGCCTAACTCTCATGCTTTCACATGAGTTCGGACTATATCATCAAGGAATATTCACTCCCTGTCTCGTACCTCAAAAGAATTTCTTCTTTTGATCTACTCATACCTTATTGTACAAACGTAGGTACTTTCGATAGTCTCTGAACGTTCATCTTAGTTTCCTAAGATGCTTCGCTGCTGATTGCCCATTAATTATATTCATCATTTTCAAACCTTCACGGTCACTGTTGCCAGTCACGTTGTGGTTGATGAATCTTTAGGGTGTTCCAGCAATTCACGAGATTTTATTCCCGCCGTGTGGATTTAAGATTTAACGGGAACCACCTTGCTCAACAAGATGTGTTAATTTAGCAATATCATCTAACCAAGATACCGAACCAGACGATTTACCATTTACACCACGTGCAAGTGTATTTCGTGGACGCAATGTTGAACCATTTGTTCCAACTCCACCACCACGACTCATAATCTCCATTACTTGTTTACGATGTTCGGAAATTCCTTCACGAGAGTCTTTTACAAATGGCATAACATAACAGTTAAAATACGTCACATCTGTTCCTGCCCCAGCTCCATATAAGACACGTCCAGCTGGGATAAAATTCAAATTCACTAGCTCTTGATAAAACTTTTCAAACCATTCTTTACGCTTTGCTTCCGTTTTTTCTACCGATGCCAATCCTGTCGCATTACGTTTTGCAATTTGTTCGTAATAGATTTCAAGTGGTTTTTCAATGACGTCTAAAGAGCGTTTCACAATTCCTGTTTCAACTTCCTCAGGATTATCTAGTGAGTGGCGATACTCTTCTTCAACTAGTACACTTGCCGTTTTCGTTTCCCAATCAATTTCTTTAATATATCCAAGTCCACGTGCAGGAAACTTAGGATCCTCTTTTATTGTTAAAACAACAAAATCCCCTTCAGATAATGTAATCTTCTCTGTATCCTTAAACGTATAACGATCAAGCATAACTAGCCTTGATACACCTTTATGGGTCAACTTCATATCATCTGTTATAGGATGGACTTGTGGAAATGCAGAAATATCTTTATTTAACTTTTCTACATTTAGTTCCATCTTTTGCTCTGTAACAACAGTCATTGTAACAACTCCTTGTTCTATCTCTCTATTAAATCTTCTGATTAAATTTATCACATCGCATTAAACAATTCAATATATAGTATCTGTTTTTTTAAACATAATACTATATATAGTTTTCAGTTCAACTAACTAGTAATTTGTCAAATTAATAACTCATTAAAAACATAAGAAATAATGAGTTATTATTAGATTACATGTCGAAAAATGCATTTTTTGAAGGATTTTGTCTCTTGCACAAACTAAAATATCTAAAACACTACTCTTTTATAGGTTTTCTTTCGTGTTTGTCGAATAATTTTTATCTGATTTAGTATACTGTTGGACAATATCCCTTAAATATGAATGGTTGTATTTTCTTGTTTGATTATATTGTTTGCAATCGATTCTAAATTTGACAAATTTTTAGTTTCACCTAATCATTTGCTAATAGTATAACAAAGGGAACGGATGTTCGCAAGAGAAATGCGCAACCATTCAGATTGCGCATTATCGCTCATCTTTTATAATTCCATTCATCCGTCTCATATTTTTCTTTAGCAATTTTTTCTACTACTATAATTTCTTCCTTTGTAAGCTCATAAGGTTCTAACTCAATGTTTAAACCTTTTTCAAAACCTTTTTTAAACGCTTCTTTTGCTTCTGTAATGGTTACCGGCTTTTCTCGTAAGGAATTTGCGGCAACCGCCTTATCTTTGAAAGCACGTTGCATTCTTTCTCTTACACGATCATTCGGATATTTAAATAAATCGAAAAGCATATCTTCATCTAAGTCCAGCAGAATTGAGCCGTGTTGTAAGATAACACCTTTTTGTCGCGTTTGCGCACTCCCAGCAACCTTTCTTCCCTCAACAACAAGCTCATACCATGAAGGGGCATCAAAACATACTGCTGAACGAGGTGATTTCAAACCTTGTTTTTCCTCATCAGTCCGAGGAATAGAAAAATATGCATCTAATCCGAGATTTTTAAAACCTTCTAATATACCTTCTGAGATAACTCGATATGCCTCAGTAACTGTTTTTGGCATATCTGGATGTTCCTCAGATACGATGACACTATATGTAAGCTCTTTATCGTGGAGAACCCCTCTTCCACCTGTTGGGCGTCTTACAAAGCCTAATCCATATTTTTTAACTGCTTCTAAATTAATTTCCTTCTCAACTTTTTGAAAATAACCAATAGATAATGTTGCAGGAGCCCATCCATAAAATCGGATTGTGGGAGGTATTTTCCCTTCACTATGCCAATCTAGCAACGCTTCGTCTAATGCCATATTAAAGGTTGGAGAGCAGTTACCCGAATCAATAAATCGCCATACTTCTTTTGCCATATTGTAACCCTTCTTCACAAAAAATTTTCTATTTTAGTCTAGCAGAACTTCAAAAAGAAGAAAATAATATTGCATCATTAGCTAATGACATTTTAGTGAAGCTCTTATATAATAATAAAAGTCTATAAAAGTTCCTAAGAACTTATTTTTTTATAACGAAAATGAGATTACAACATAAAGGGAGCGAAAAAATTGTCAATTTCAACTTGGATTCTTATCATTTTAGCATTAGCGCTAATTGGTTATGCTGTGTTTACCTTTTTCTATCAAAGAAAAATAATGAAACAGTTAACAGAAGAGGAATTTCGTGCTGGATATCGTAAAGCACAATTAATTGATGTTCGGGAACCTAATGAATTTGATGCTGGCCATATTTTAGGAGCAAGAAACATCCCTCTTTCCCAGCTTCGTCAGCGTTACAAAGAAATAAGACAAGACCAGCCTGTATACTTATATTGTCAAAACACAGTACGAAGCGGTCGAGCAGCTCAAATGCTAAGAAAAAAGGGCTACACTGATCTTAACTGTCTAAAAAGTGGCTTTAAAGGTTGGACAGGGAAGATCAAAAAGAAAAACTAACAAAAAAAAGCAAACTCTCTCATCATTTTGATGATATAGAGATTGCTTTTTTTGCTTTATTCAAGGATATTTAAACGAATTATTTTGCAAAGCCAATAAGTTGCTTTAACATAGCTATACCAGATTTCTGTTCTTGTTTATTGCGAACTTGTCTATCTTGATATTGTTTTAAAAACGCTAAAAATCTTTCCTCACGTTCATCTGTTTTCTTCAATATAATTTCCCGCTCTTGGCGAATCGCCTCTTTATATAGTTCACGCTCTTCCTTTGAAGTAATAGATAAACTCGTAATCATTTCCTGTATATCCGAAAACTCAATTCTAGCAACTTCAGTTTGTAATTTCGCCGTGTCGACTATCTTTTGTTGAACAGCCTCAATGATAGTTGCTTCTAGTTTAGATAGTCGATCATTTATATTGAGTAACTCCTTGACTTCTGATGATTCTATAAAGTCGGAAATCCTATTAAGAGAATTTTTTAATTCATCATTATCTTCGGTAGATTGACTTTCGGCATGATGTATAGCTGTTTGCTTCTTCAGTAATTGCTTAATTGTCATCGTATCAAGATGGTTATCTTTAAATGATTTAATTTTCCTAAACATTTCAATATTTTCTGCAGACACTAATCTTGAATTGTTACTATCCCTTTCTATTGTTAAAAACTCTGAAAATTCATTCTCCCAACTTTTCAAGATAAATACTTTTTCCCCTATCAATGAAGCAGCTTTAGAAATTGTTACATACTTTGTTGTCATTCTCTCCACCAACCCTTTATCTATTTACTTTATTTACTTAATTCTTCGTAGCAACTAGCAAATTCCTTCAAGACGACAAAGCTTCTAAAAACTAGTCATATTCTTTAAAGAAATTGGGGAATTCGTCAAGAAAAGCTAAACATCCTTTATGTATTTGAAAAGGTATTTCAGCAATACATGATTTCTTAGATGTTCGGAAAGTCTAATCTACACATATAATTATTAATTTTGGATATACTATGAAAATCAAAAAAAGACTTTCGGATATCACTTCAAGCGATGCTAAAAATACTAGCTTCAACCGATGAAAGGATTGTCATTAATATGAATGTAAAGATTAACTTTGATTCAAGCTGGCAGGAAGAATTTTTCACAAAGTTAAATAGTGATGGACCTTGGGCAAACTGGGACCTTTATAAGCTAGCATATGAGGTCCAACAACAAACAGTTGTCCCTTCATTTACTGGCTTGCAGGCACCAAAGCATCTACCAAATTTTACACCTTTACCACATCAATTAGAGGTCGCACAAAGAGTAGTGGAGAAAATGAACGGAAAAGCTATTCTAGCAGATGAAGTTGGTTTAGGTAAAACAATTGAAGCAGGATTAATTTTAAAAGAATATATGATTCGTGGACTTGTCAAAAAAGTATTAATTTTAGTTCCAGCATCACTTGTTTCCCAATGGGCAAAAGAACTGAATGAAAAATTTTTTATCCCTGCTGTTGAACAAAAAAAAAGCTATGTATGGGAATCATGCGATGTCGTTGTTTCATCGATCGATACAGCAAAGCGTAGTCCTCATCGTGAAATTGTCACTGAACAACCATATGATTTAATTATTATTGATGAGGCACATAAGTTGAAAAATAACAAAACCAAAAACTATGAATTTGTACAAAATTTAAAAAAGAAATATTGCTTACTTTTAACAGCAACACCTGTCCAGAATAGAATTGAAGAAATTTTCAACCTTGTTTCACTCTTAAAGCCTGGGCATTTAGGAAATGAATCTTACTTTAGTGAAGTGTTCTCAGCAAAAGAACGCTCTCTTGAAGACCATGAACACTTGCGAGAGCTTATCGACAAGGTCATGATTCGAAACCGCCGCGGGGATACTGGAATCGATTGGCCAAAACGACATGTTGAAACCGTCCCTATTCATTTTTCAGAGACTGAACAACGACTATATGACACCATTACATCATTGCGTCATTCTAAACAATTTTCAGCTTTTGCCTTTTCAATTATGACACTTCAGCGTGAAGCATGCAGCAGCCGAGAAGCGGTTTATATGACATTGAAGAAAATGCTTGATCGCTCTGAAGAAGCTGAAAATGTCTTACCGAATGATGTAATAAAAAATATTATGCTTGCGATTGACGGTGTCACCCAAAATTCAAAAGCCCTTAAAGTTGTTGAACTAATAAAAAAAATAAATGATAAGGTTATAATCTTTACCGAATATCGAGCAACACAATTTTATTTACAATGGTTTCTGAAACAAAATGGAATAACATCTGTTCCGTTTCGTGGAGGATTCAAACGCGGCAAAAAAGATTGGATGAAAGATTTATTTAAAAATCAAGTTCAAGTGTTAATAGCTACAGAGGCAGGTGGTGAAGGAATAAATTTACAGTTCTGTCACCATATCATAAATTACGATCTCCCATGGAACCCAATGAGACTCGAACAAAGAATTGGACGTATACACCGTTTAGGTCAAGAACATGACGTACACATTTACAATATGGCAACGAAGAATACTGTAGAAGAGCATATTTTAAAACTATTATATGAAAAAATTCATTTATTTGAAAAAGTAATTGGAGAGTTAGATGAAATTCTAACAAGGTTAGAAATAAAAAATTTTGAGGAGCATGTTCAGGAAATTATGTACCACTCAAAATCTGATGGTGAAATGAAAATTAAAATGGAAAACTTAGCATCAATATTAGATTTTGCTCAAAAATCACAAGAAGAGCAAAAACGTAAAGCAACTTGATTGGAAGAGGTGGGTAATTTAGATGGAACAACAAAAGATACACAGCTTTCTTGAAAGTTTTTTCAATGCTAACTCCTGTGAACTAATAGAAAATAACCCTGGTTACTTAACAGTGCAACTTACGATAGAAATGGATAAGGAGCTAATGAATCGTCCATTCTATTGGCATTACCTTGAAAAAACAAACGGTATACCTAACCCAATGAAACTAACATTTATTACAGATAAACAAAAAGCACCTCCCGATTTAAAGGGTGAATTTATGCATTTTGGCTCACCACGGCTTCATCAAATCTTTCAAGCAACAAAACGGTTAGGTAGCTTTATCCGCTTATACGAAAAAGTTGAACATGTAAATAACGGAAACATTGCTTTACAACCCTGGATCAGTGTAAATATCATCGTTTCCTATCAGTGTGATATGAAAAAAGACGAAATTCATTCAATTGGTCTACATTTAGTTAGTGGGACACTTGTAGAGGGTTTCCAAGAGAAATTAGAAAAACTTAAACTAACACCAAAAATACCTGACTTTTGTTTTACAATGACTCCATTAATCAAACCACAAAGTGGGTTAAAAAGAATTGAACAATTCATTGAACAATATGTTAAAAGTCAGGATCATTCATGGGCTGATTCAGCGAGAAAAAGGTGGGAAGATGACCTAAAGCTGCTAGATCATTTTTATGAGGACATTGAGGAAAAGCCAGATTGTTATACATTAGAAAAAGAAGCATTACGTGAACTATATGAACCACATATTCATATTAATATCCAAAACGGCGGGATCTTCTTTCTAACTCAAAATGCTATTTTTAAGTAACTTCAAGTAGCAGTTGGACTTCCAATTGCTATTTTTTCTTTGTTTAACCAGACAAAACATTGAAAATCATTCGTAATAACAAAATTCCCTGTTCTTCGACAACATTCAACATTCCTTATAGAAGGTTACTTTAAGTTCTTTTAAAGATTCCTTAAATCACCATAACAATAACTGATTTTTAGCGTTATTTTGAGTATAAATACCTATGTATTATTACAAATAGATTACAAATGACGAAGAATAATAAAATTTCACTCCATCGACATCAATCAACAAACATTCTGAAAATTAATTTTTATAATAGAGATTGTAGTCAAAAAGTCTATTACTACAGAGGACTTTTGATTTATATAATGAAAACGTTAATATGAACAGATAAAGGCAAACCTATTGAAAAATTGGGACGCAAAGTCACAGGTCTAATGTATCGTACATACTATGACGGCTGGACTGCCTGGAATACATCAAAGTATTTTAGGAGGGGTACATATTGAATAGTGAGCTTATTGATAAAATTAAAAAGGATGGACAATTAGACCGTGAATGGGTTGAAATGATTTTAGAAGCTCTCGAGCTAGGAATTAGTATCGAGGAAATAAAAGAGTTTTTTTCAAAAGCAGAACACCCTTCTAAATAGAACTATTTGATATAATTTTTTACTTAATCTGTTCTCCATATAAAACCTTTCCTTCTTTATATGTTATACTGTAACTAACAAAAAGGAAGGTGACTTGACGTGATTGGTCCTAGAATAAAAAAATATCGGACACAGAAAAATTTATCATTATCTGAACTAGCAGAAAGAGCAGGAGTTGCAAAATCTTATCTTAGTTCCATTGAACGCAATCTCCAATCCAACCCTTCTGTTCAATTTTTAGAAAAAGTTTCTGCAGTGCTAGGAGTGTCTGTAAATGTGCTTCTAGATGAAAATGAAAATGACTCAAATGAACTAGACTATGAATGGACGAAATTAGTGCAAGATGCCATGAAATCCGGTGTATCTAAAGAACAATTTCGGGAGTTCTTAGAATTTAATAAATGGAAGCTTAAGAATGATACAAATAAATAATGTACATAAGCATAATTGGTGAAATTTCACTAATTATGCTCTTTATACGTTCTCTATAATGAACTATTCTTTAAAATTGTCAAAATAGATATTTTCCTGTCACTTTTTATTTCTTTTCAGCAAGTACTACAATCGTTATACTTACTATAGAAAAAGAAAGCTAAACCTTCAATTTATTTGTTCTTTATAAAGCGCTAATACATTTCTGATTTATTGAAAAGTTATAGTTGGAAGAAGGAAGTAAAGGTTGGTGACTCATGCAATTTAATCAAGACACGATCGATTTGTTGCTCCATACAATTAAAATATACGGCTGGATGGATCTTCCAGCATCAAGTATGTCGATGTATCCATTTATAAAAGAAGGAAATATTTGCAGATATACTAAATTTGATCTAAAAACAGTTAAACGGGGTGATATACTTCTTTACTATACACCCTCTGGTCAATTGCTAACACACCGTTTATTATACATTGATAAAACGAATCCAAAATATGTATTCTTAAAAGGTGATTTAAATTCCAAAAGTGTTGGTCCAATTGAAATAAATCTAATAATCGGTAAGCTTATTACAATTGATAAAAAGAAAAAGAAGGTATATTTAAATGATTTAAAAGCGATACTTTGGGGTTATTTCATCACCACGTTCCCACTTCTTTCCAAAACAATTAAAATTTATATCCGATTTAAAAATAAATTTAAAAAAAGGTTAACTTCCATTTAAAAAGTATCATTGTATTACTCACGTCTATTTTTAAAGCTGATTAAATTTATTTCTGGAGTATTAAATAAGCGGAATCCTAAAAAGGAGATCGCTTTACTACTTCCTAATCCTGCACTAACATATTGTTTAGTTTGCCGATATTCCCATAGTCCTTTTACTCGGTCTGATGGAGGAAATAAACCGCCATGTTTATAATATGGCTCTGGTACAAATAATGCGCCAACAAAAGGTAATCTTATTTGTCCACCATGATAATGTCCTGCCATAATTAAATCAAAATTATGAAACTTCATATTGGGATTTGATTTGATTTGGTCAATTTGGATATCAACAATTGGATAATGTGTCAATCCAATAAGCACATCTTGTTCTGTTATATTGCTTAAAATCGACACATCATTTCGTGCTAATTGTAAGTCTCCAATCCCCCCTATCCCACTCATTTTATTCTTAACCTGCAAAGACTTTTTAAAATCCACAAAGTAAACATTTGAATCCCCTTTTGTAATTGTGTAAACAGAATCCACTAATTTTATTCCTCGAGATTCCAATCCTTGAATAAATTCGTGTTTTTCACTTCTACCTTTACTAATGCTTATGCTACTAACAGGATCAGTATTTCCTGGAACAAATAAAGCATGCTCCTTATTTCGAATCCCTTCCAATAACATATAAATCGGATCATAATTTTCACTATTTTGATTAGTTAATAAATCCCCTGTTATTACGAGCGAATCATATTGTAAAGAATTAACTAATTTAATCAATTTTCTCTGATTCTTCCCAAATTCTTTTTCATGTAAATCAGAAATTTGCAATATTGTAAACCCCTCTAATTCTTCAGGTAAATCTTTAATAAAAACTTCCTCTTCGGTGACAATAATTCGATTATTATCCCAAATTGTATATACAATAAGAAAAAACGTCACGAACATAAAGATAGTTAGAATCCAGTACTTAATAGGTCTTTTCAAGAGCAAAACTCCTTATAATCAGTAGATCAAAAGAGTCAATAATTAATAATTGGCCTCTAATTGATTACTAACTAAATGTCCAAAAACGCTTCGTTTGTCCTTCGCCAATTGTCGGTATTGCCCCTTTTGTACAATAACACCTTCATCTAAAACAATTACCTGGTCAGCATGGCGAATTGTAGATAAGCGATGGGCGATTACAATAATTGTCATCCTTCCCTTCAATCTTTCAATAGATTGTTGAATTTTCGCTTCATTTTCAACATCTAGTGCACTTGTAGCTTCATCCAGAACAAGAATCGATGGTTTTCGAAGTATAGCGCGGGCTAATACGATACGCTGCCGTTCTCCTCCAGATAATTTAATACCACGATCACCTATACGTGTATCTAACCCTTGTGGAAGCTTTCTCACAAATTCAGCTGCAGAGGCAAAATTTAATGCATGCCAAATACTTTCCTCAGATGCATCAGGTACTAAAAGTAATAAATTTTCCCGAATGCTAGCATTAAAAAGGAAAGGTTCCTGAGGTACATAACTTACAGATTTTCTTAAGGCAATAACCATGTCGCTTGTTAAAGGAATCCCATCAATGACGATATTACCTTTTTCTGGATAATTCAATCCCATTAGCAAATCAATTAGCGTGCTTTTTCCTGCCCCTGAACGGCCGACAACTGCAGTCATTTTATTAACCGGAATTGTAAGATTAATATTTTTTAGCGCAAATTCAGATGTAGGATGGTAGCGGAAAGAAACCTGCTCACAAACCATTTCCTGGGTAATTTCTAGAGGCTTAATCTCGTTAAAATTTTCTAAATTTATTTCTTTTGCCTCATAACATTGATTTTGCATCGATTTTACTGCTTTAAATGCAGGTAGAATCGTTGCCATTTGTTCTAAAGACCCTTGTATCCCAGCAACTCTCGGCCATAATCTAGAAAAAATTAAAACAATCATCATTAACTGCGCTACTTGTGCATGAAAAAGATTTATTGCAAAATAAATAAAGATTACGAGAAAAATTGAACTTGCAGTTCGATAATAAAATTGTGTTTTCATTTTCAGCTTTGTATAATCTACCTGCTCTTTTAATATTTGTTTTGTGATCATTTGATACCAGTCAATTCTTGACTGTTCTAACGTATTGCTTTTTACATCCTTAATGCCGTTAATTTGTTCTGTTATTCCAGCTAAATGCTCTTTTCCTAAATGATAGTTCCGCTGACCAAGTGCAATAGAAGTTTTTAAAAACTTCCGATTCAACACTAATAAAATGATTCCACAAAGTAAAACAAATAAAGTAATTGTTGGAGAAAGGAAAAAAGCTAGACTAATTTGGATCAACGTGAAAATAAGAGATGACATAAATTGAAGAAACGATTGGGTACCTGAGCTTGTTCGAACGATTTCAGTTGTTAATATATTGATAAGATCTGATTTTCTATTTTTTATAAAAAAATCCCAATTCGCTTGCAAAATAGCACGATATGTTTCAACACGTAAATATCGAAGAAACCCATGCTGTATTTTAGCATTTTGTACAGTAATCATTCGTTGGAACAAGTTATGACTAATGACAATGAGTAAATACAAACATAAAATAACCACTATGCCGACTTCAGTTGGAACATTTTGTAGAAATGAAAAAAGGCTTAAGACGGATTGTCCACTTGATTCGACCTCAATTACACCACTCATGCTAATCATTGGAATTAATAGCAAAATTCCAACACCGTCTAACAAACTAATACATACCATTGCAAAAAAGTTAATATATAATTTCTTTCCTGCAAACGACTGGATTTGCCTTAAAAAATAAAAAAGATCTGACATTGCTTGTTCCTCCTAGGGTTATACATGCTTCCTAGCTCTTCGCCAAGCACATAAAAAAGGACGTAAAGGAAAATAAAGAAAGTGCATCCTTTTTGGTAATGGTAACGTTTCCGCATCTTCTGAAAAAGGAAATAGTAGGCTTAATATAAATAGTAGCTTTTGATTAATTGACTTTAATGAAAACAAATGCTTCGAATGGTAGGCTGCCACTTCTTCTGGTAGAGGTTCTGTATGAAGGTTAACCATTCTTTCAAGATAGAAAATTGCATCTTGTGCTAATTTACGAGAACGTCTTTTATTAACTAAAAACTTGATTTCATGTGGATACTTAGTATGTAATAGAGAATTTGTTAGCAGAAGTGCCTGACCCGCTATGTGTGTTAACTGATACTTACGTAAAAGATGCTTTACGAAATTCCAGTCAATATCTTTATGTAATAGAAAATGAATATCCAGAAGCCACCTAAGTCTTGACCAACCATGACGAGACCCATGTGATATTAAAAAGACAAACAAATCTTCCTTCCCTAAATAAAAGACATTTGTGTTCATTAAGTTACTTTTTCTTTTTCTTTTCCATAAATCATCAAAACTTTGCTCAGCATTTGGTCCTGGATTTAACCTCCAATGAATTTCAAGTTTTATTCTCTTTTGGGGATGATAAAACGCAAGATGATGATGCCTCCACTTCCAATCATTTAGGACAGACTTAATATAATCATTTTTTATATAGCCCAATTCAATTAAAATTTTTTCAGCTTTCTGAAGATCTTTTATCTGAACAAGAAAATCCAAATCACTTGAGGTACGTAGTGAAATATCACCATACAGATCATGGGCAATGACAGGACCCTTTAAAAATAATACCTTAATAGCTTCTTCAGAAAAGAGTCGATTTATTAAGTCTATCTCCGCGCTTAATTTAAGCATCATAAATGTACTTTTTCGGTATTCAATTTCTAATTCTTGTTTTATCTCTTTTGGAACTATAAATTGATCAACGTCTTTAATTTTTTTGTATAATACTGGAAAAACACGATGGTGTTTAGCCTGTCTTACAAAGCTTTTCCAATGGAGAGAGGATAATGTTCTTGTTTTAATAGGACTATAGCTATTTTGATTCCTTAAAATCTGTAAAATAACATTAAGCTCATTTGGGATGCTTGCAATATCAAGTTGAAATTTCTCCACAATCCTTGCCTCCAATTTTTTTGGCGAATTTCCCTACTATCGTGAACTTATTTTTCCCTTCAAAGCCTGTAACAATATAAGGCCCGCTTCGCAGCCAAGCATGGGCAATTAACTTTCCGTTTTCCTCTCTTGCTGTACCAAGATAGAGCGTACTTTCTATTCCTCGTCTTTCTAACATTTTCATCGCAGCAAATGCCTGAACTAAACATTGACTTTCCCAAAAGGTGTACCTGTTCATAATCCGAATTGCTTGGGATATTTTTAATAATTCCTTTTTTCTATTCGGCATAGGTAAATAGGTTGTTTCATCCATTTGAAGTCCTAGAGTAGGTGCCACATTCGAAAATGGTAACCTTTTTAAATACCATCCAATCGCTAAATAAAAATAGGATTCTACTAAAAGACATTTCATCTTCCAATCCATTGCAATCAAAATTCTCAACTTTCCAAAAAGTCTCCATCTCATTATTTTGGTGAATTTCACATTAATTTCCCTTCTTTTATTTCAATTAATTCTTCTTTCTTAAGGGATTCTAGAAATGATAGTACCTGTTGCTCACATTCTCCTCTGTCGACCTCATAATTACTTACTAAAAAGTCTACTAGCTCAAGATAAGAAATTGGTTTTTCAATTAAGTCCCAAATTACTCCTCCAATTTTCCCCAAATTATAATATTTCCCATTTGAAATGCTTAACATTACCTTTTCTCCATCCATATCACTTACAATATTTCCTTCTTTTTGCTTTATATAAAAGGCTCCTTCAAATATGTCACCCATATATTATTTCCTCCTCATTACATGTCGATATAATCATTTCTGTTAAATCATAGGCTGTAAACCTTTGCGGTGGACGTTGGATTCTAAAAAGCTTAACAGCTTCACATATGGTTGTAGAGGTATGAAAATGCCATTGCAACAAACCTGCTGGTAAAATAAAAAAGTTCCGGTATGTATGATTAAATATTGTTTGCAATCTCTCTAGTTTATGTATTTGGTAGATTCCTAATTTCTCGTCTTCTTTTTTTACAAGTTCTATAATACCTGCTAATGGCAAGGGATTATCTACAAACTGCTCGCTTACTGGGATTGCATACTTCTTTTCTCTTTCAAATATAGGACGATATAATTTGGAGTCCATTCCAAACTCATTAATACTTTCTTGCCACAGCTTTTGCTGAGGATAGGCCGCACAAACAATAGGCACATTTCTATCATTAAGAGAAACCGGAATTACATCATCACTAATAAAACGATATCCTTGCCTTAAAAAAGCAGCTGCAGTTGTTGATTTTCCTGCACCAGAATCCCCAACTATTGCGTACGCTTTGCCGTTAATCTCAATTGCACTACCATGTAAGGGAAGAATTCTTCGTTGCATTAATAATGCCCCCATACATGTACCTAATAGATAAAGTCGAATTAAGTCTTTCCTTTCTTCTGAAAGAGGAGAAACTATTATTTGTTTTCCTTCTTGAATACAATAAATAGCAACGTTAGGTACTTTAAAGAGCCAAAATTTTTCTTTAATAACATAAACTTTATCTGAATCCCCGTATTCTAACCATTTTTCTGTTAAATCCTCTTCCTTTATTGTTACATCGATATACCGACTAGTTTCTATATTTATTAGTTCTGGAAAGTCAATTTCACTACTAAATGTTAGACCAAATGCAAAGTATAATTTCAGTCTATCCACTTGCTTCACAATACCCCCCCCTTTGTAAACGACACACTACGAGTTCATTATAATGAACGAAATATTAGTAATATTTTAATTATCAAGAATAATATTATGGAATTCCACTTATTTTATTCTCTATAAAGAACAACCATAGATTCAAATTACCATTTTTTATTAAATGTGTCAATAAGTAGGAGGAAATATAATATTAATTAACAAAAGAGGTTAGTGGATAATGGTAGGGGCATATGTACTTTGTTCAATTTTTAAGTTCCTCATATAAAATTTTCTTTCATTTTACATGAGGAACTCAATAAAAGATGTTAGCTTACAGGAGGATCCCAAATGTCAAAATCATGGGTCGTTACTGTATCAACTTGTGTAGTACCTTTTCCCCCATAAGTATGACTAACTTCAAGAATTTCTAATGTCGGCTTTTCCCATTGCACTTTTAATTGCTTCATCGTTTTCCACCCCCTTTCAATTCCTTAAATAAATTCCTTCTTCATAAACCGGTGAAAAATTAATCCTCGCATAGCTACTTTTACATGAGAATCTGCGGCAAGCTCCGTTAGTGGCTTTTCCTTTAATTTTTGTACCGCTAATTTCATGACATCAATGTTGAGGTATTCCTTTGTCATTGAGTCAGAAATAACGTTATGTATTTCATTTAATATTTCTTCCTTAACAGGTAACATTCGCTCTATCCAATCAGCACTTTGCATACCTCGAATATTTTGACTTAATCTGACTTCATCTGGTAATCTATCTTTTGTCACTCTTCTAATGAGAGAGCGATCTATCCCATGTTTTATATATTGATCAACTGGAATCGCTAAACAAAATTTAATTATTCTCGGATCATTCGTAGGATCTCTTTCTAAAGTTCCATACCTAAGTGATAGTTTCGTTCCAACTACCCCACTCTTATTCCAAAAATATGTTTGTTCAAAATGATTTCTCCGTGTCTCAAATGAATTAAACTCCTTCCCGACACCATTATTTTTTAATTTCAAAAAAGCTTGACTTCTTTCTGCAAAACTATGATTAATTAATTGAGGTAAACGAGAATTATTTTGTCCGTAGCTGCCTTTTCGTTTTGGTAATGCTCTGTGGGTAATCAAAGATATTAATCTTTTCTTACTAATATTTCGATTATGACTAAATAAACGAATTTCATTATAAAGTTTAATAAAATTAAATTTTTTTAGTAATAAACTATAATAATCTAATCCTGGACCATATGAGATTGAAAAATTCCCCCTCGCCCCTGTTAATAAAACTCCGATATTATTTTCTTGTGCTTTTTCGTAGATTCCCCTAATCCAAAACGTATTTTCAAAAAATTTATAGGGTATTTCTATCATCTCGAGCCATTCATCTATTTCTGTATAAGAATCTCTTCCAGTAAAATTTAATAATTTATCATGAATATTTCCAACATAGTTCACTGTCGCCTTAATAAAAGGAGTTTCATTAGGTACAGCCCATTTTGGTGTCCAATCGACAAAACCTTCTTTAGGAATATAACTAAATGTATGCAATGGTTTATTTTGATTAGCTAGTATTGGAGAGGCAAAGCTAACAACAGCACCTGAATCTAGACCACCACTTAGTTGTGAACCAACATTCCGAAAGGTACGTAATCTAACATTCACAGCTTCCTGAAATATCTCCTTAAAAGCTTCCTCATATTCTCCATCAGATTTAAATTTAATGGAATCATCTGGGAGTAAGCTTCCATATTTTATAATCTTTATTCTTTCTGAATTGACTATGATAGAATGTCCCGGTGGTACTTGCTGAATATACTTATATGGAGTTGTTGATGAATCTGTACTATCTACCATAGAATCAATAGCAAGAAATTCAGCTAACCATTGTTCATTTGGTTGCTTCTTTACATAAGGAAGTGAGAATAAGGGCTTAATAAGTGTTGAAAATGCAAACCTACTTTTCCTTTCATCGGTAACATAATATAGTGTTCTTACCCCAGATATATCACGGGCTCCGAATATAGTTTGTTTTTTCATATCCCAAATCATAAAGGCAAAATCACCAATTATATATTTGGGGGCATCTTCCCCCCACTTCATATATGAATGTAAAATCAACTCACTATCAGTTATTTTCTTTCCAGGTGGATTAACAATTTGTAACCGTTCAAATAATTCTTTTCGATTATCGATAATCGCGTCTGCGGTTACAACTAGTTCTTTTTCATTATCATAAAAAGGTAACCGTTCAAATATTGACTCAGGTGTAATCCATTGGCCCAAGCAACCTAAAAAGATTTGATCCTTTTTCCAAACCTGACGATAATCTGAAGGAAA
>JAPSLL010000031.1:0-1921 GCA_031180805.1 Bacillus sp. (in: firmicutes) | reverse complement strand
TCCTTCCATAAATTTAGGGACTTAGTATGTGGTTGGTTATGTTCAAAGAGATTTGGATCACCTACACCCATACTTTTAAACATGGTCCCCTTCGGTTTACTTAAAAAATCACCGTAGTTCTCAATACCTTCTTCATAACTTATTCCAAGAAACGTACATAATTTCTCAATTTCCTCACGTGGATGTTGAATTAATTTTTCATATGATAAACGATAAGAATATGAATTGCCCTTAGAAAAATAGTTAGCATAACGAAAATATCCGATAGTAATGTCAGCCAATCTTAGATTAAAGGTTGGGGAAATCAAATCTTTTTGTAGTTGTAAGCTTCCATCTTTTGGATAATGGAGTTTTTTATATGAGGCCATAACAGCTAAAGGGTTCCGAATTAACCAAATTCGCTTTGATGCAGGATAAAGTGCATCTAAAAATTCAAGAATATAATAATATCTTGGTGATTTATCTACAACTACATCACCACCGCATCTTTGTAGAAATCCAGAATAAATTTCATTTGCAAAGCTTCGGCAAGCATCATGAAATAGCTCCCTTGGAACAACTCCATTATAAAACCGGTTAATAATTGCACTCCCTCCATGAGCTGTCCTACTATTTTGTAAATCATATAAACTCATTAATAACCACATTTCTTGTGTAGCAAAAACTTTACTATGGTTTTGAAGGATAGTTGTTGTTAAGGAACTTCCACTTCTAGGAACACAAAGTAAAAATATTATATTTTCTTCTATGGTTTTATCCATCATGTACCTCCTTAACCTCGACCAAATACTTTACTTCCCTTCATTAATTCTAATTTTCTTTTTATTTGCGCCAAATTGATTGTATGATCAACAGTTAATGCATTTATCGAAGTCAAATCATTTAAACAAGAAGAGCATATCCACTTTCCCATATTCGTACTACTGTATGAAATATTTGAACATCTTGAACAAATCTTTTTATACATCGAATATCCCCCATTAATGACGTGAAATTTTTTAAGTTAAATTAAAGAAATTACCTTTTGATATCTCTCTTAATTTCATTGCAATGTTTTTTTATTGTGGAGAATGGCAAGGAAAATATTAATATAGATGCTTCAAAATAATTCATTTCCTGTACCATAGATCATCAGTAAATGTTTAAAAAATTCATATAATGAAAAGATGAAAATTATATAGTGTAAAACCTTCATCATATTGAACGTTATTGAACGTTATTTTCTTTATAAAGAACGAATAGTTAGAGAAATCCTTACAGATTTATTTTTTCTATTGTCTTTTCAGGTACAGGATTGTATTTGTTACATAGGTAAATCTTACCTTTATAAAGAACATAATACATTTTTATAAAGAACGCAAGGGCATTTTTTTGCTACTACATAGTCAAAATTATCAACTCTAAAAACTTAATTTGTTATAGTTTCTACAATCTCTTTCGACCTTGTTGCTTTACCAAAACCATTTGGATTACTTTTCTGCCATCTCCATGAATCAACACACATTTCCTCTAGTCCTTTTGTCGCAACCCAATTTAATTCTCTTGCTGCCCTTGATGGATCTGCAAAGCTCGTACCTATATCCCCCGACCTTCTCTCAATAATTTCATATGGTATTTTTCTACCAGTTACTCTCTCGAAAGTTCTAATTATTTCTAAAACACTATATCCTTGTCCTGTTCCAAGATTATAAGGACGTATACCAGTCGTTTTTATTACCTTCTTCAGTGCCTTTAGGTGACCTTTAGCTAAATCAACAACATGAATATAGTCTCTAACTCCTGTTCCATCAACAGTATTATAATCATTTCCAAATACCTTTAGCTCTGTCAATTTCCCTGCTGCTACTTGAGTAATATAAGGGACTAAATTATTTGGGATTCCGTTTGGATCTTCGCCTATTAAACCGCTAGGATGAGCACC
>JAPSLL010000089.1 GCA_031180805.1 Bacillus sp. (in: firmicutes) | reverse complement strand
AATTCAACAATTATTTACTGTTAAAACACCAAATTAACTGGCTACTTCACTTTGCATTATACTGTAATGAATTAGTAAAAAGGGGATTCCGAATAATCGCATTTTATGGGTTGCTGTAAGCTCTCCTTCTCTAATTTCTTCAATTAAAAAGGATTCAGATAACGGTAGCTTAAAAAGCATCTTTCCTATTGCTAAATATATACCTGGATCCCCTTCTCCCTCACTTGAAATTACGAGTGAACCATTGATTTCATTAAGCTGTAAAATCCCAATCATAGTAGAAAAAGGAAGCGGAAGGGCGATATTCATATATGTCCGTCCCATATTTTCATGATAAGAATAAATCGCTGTAAAGACAGTATCTTGCCTAACTTTCCTTACCCATGCCCGAGGGTTTTTCCTTCCATCCAATAATGGATCAACTGCAAATATTTCCCCTTTCATCTCAGTCGTCTTACTTGAGATTGGCAGATTTAATTGCTGTATTTGAACACTAAACAGCTTATAAATTAGTAAAAAGGGCTTAAACCATGCAGCCCACTTTACTGAAGAAAATAATCGATATCGTTCTGTATGTTCATAAAAATCGATAATCGTGCTTGGTAATACCTTTGTATCTACGAAAACATTTAAATGCTCAACAAGCCCTTGCTCATATGTGTCATCTACTTTTAATTTGCCACGAATTTGACTAACCGGGAAACTCCAACCATGCTGCTTTGATTTTGGCACTTTAATTGCCCAACCTATCAAACCTAAAAGTCCAAACAGTAAACAATTAAATATACCGTGAAAGGTTAGCATAAAATCAATCCCTACATACCATATCCCAAACGCTCTTCCTGCTGCATAAAGAAATGAGAATAATATCGTAATGCTTAATGCACAGTATGATAAGCGAACAAATAATGCCTGTAGGAGACTATGAAATCTTGTTTTAAATGCAAGATACACTAGACTGTAAATAGCAAAAATATAAAGCAGCACGGAAAAAAATTCTAGAAACGGCCAAAATGTAATCCCTATAGCTACTAGTAAAGGCCCTGCTATAACAAAGGATACAATCCAACGGTATAATGGGGACATTTGCATACGACCAAGCAATCCGATAGATATCGGCAATAAAAATGCAGAGTAATGAAAATGAATAGCTGTAAGCCAATTAATAAGAGAACTAAAGCCCATATCAATTCCATTCTGATAAATAAATAACCATCCACCACCTATAAATAAATACATCATACCTATATCAATTGAAATTTCTGCCCAGTTTACAAATCCGCGATTTAAAAATCGATATAAACCACATAATGCTACAAAAACGGTAAAAATAAAATACATAGAAGAAAAGACGAGCTGCCCAATATCCGACGTAAAGACATGCAATAATACTATGGAAAGCATTCCTAACCATATGAAAAAAACATGTAGCTTTTTTATTTCAAGGATCATCTGAAGCATGACTGGGATAAAAACGAGTTGAGCAACCGTAAGCATTAATAAATAAGGCTCATCAGTTAAAAAACTACATGTAACAAATAGCCCCATTCCACCTAGAGTAATTGAACTATAAATGTTCGGGCTTAAAATTCCCTTCATAAGCTATCAGCCTTCCTATCAATCGATTTCGTATCGTCACTTTAATCGTATATACTTCCTTTACGTCATCATATCCTTCCTCAACATCGACAACTCCTTGGAATAGGTGGGGAATCGGAATTTCTAGTTGAGAAATAACGATTCGCTGACTCCCAGATTTAATGCGTAAATAACCTTTATCTGTGACTTCAAAATGCAAATCTGAATAAAACAGGTTCGGTTCTCCTAAATAATCCTTTACAATCTTTCGCTTTGAATCAATTGTCATAAAAGCATTAAAGTGTCTTATAGCCTTATCAAAATAAAACATCCGTTCCCAATAAATTTCGTCTTCACCATTCATACATTTTCTACAACTATTTTTAATTGTAAAAGGAACATTCTTTCCCTCTTCAGGAAATAAAAACTTCCAACGGGTTGACAAATTTAAGAACGGCTTTATCCACCACTTTCCGCTTTCTATGTTTAACATCGTTCCCGAAGCATAAAAAGTCTTATTTATTGTAAAATCATAACGTTCTTGCAGCTTAGGATGTAGTCTTGAAAAGTTCTCACCTAAAAGCTCACGGTAAATTGACACATTATCCAACCTTTCTAGTACGTTTACAGTTTGTCGAAGTTGGTAAATCTTTAGCTAGTAAAAAACCAATTAGTGATAGAAACCAAAGACTCAAATTAAAGGTTATCGGGTTAAACGGATGTGACCAAAGCGATGAGTCTGCAAGAATAGTGGTTATCGTTAAAATCGGAAATACAATAAGCTGAAGGGCGAACAAATGTCTTTTCCTTCGATAAAACAGCCAGACAAACCCGAACATAATCTCCATCATTCCAATTATCTTGACTAAATTCACAGCAAATCCCCCATCAAATGACGTTAAGCTTGTGAGCAAAGAGAGTTCTACAGGATGTTCAGCAACAATTTTTGGGATAAGTCCGTGATAAAACCAAACAAAGAAAAATAGTACTGTTAAGAAGCTATTACTAAAGAAACGTATATACTGTGTTCTCGGCTGTTCCCCCGTTTCGATCCAACGCTTTAAAACATCAAAGCTTAGTGCAGTTCCCCAGCCCATAATCGGACGGAAAAAGTAATCAATAAATCGCCAAAACAAACCATTCCTCATTTCATAATCATACTGTGTGAGAAAGGTTGTCCCATTTTCTGTCGATATATATTGCCAATACCCCTTCCCTTCTTTAATTGGAGATATTTTTTGTTCTGTACCAAAGTGAAGTGAAGAAGTTCTTGTGCCATCATTTTTATTGTGGGTACCGACACTCCTCCCCCAGCCGCTGACGGTAATACCAAAGCCTATTTTTGTCTCATATAAGAAGGATTGTGGCTCATCTTCTGTTTTTTTCGGTAAATACGTAATAGAAGAAAATCTCAAATCCCATTGTTCATGGAATTCAGGTGTTTGAGTCATTCGCCATACTTCATCTACTTTCGCTTTTATCGGTATCTCAACATATATTGGTTTATTTTTCATAGTAACCTCTGTAATTTGATTTTTTCTATATCTAGGTTGTGATACAACATTTTCATTATCTCTTTTATAATTGTGAAATTATTCACAATTATATTTAAATTGAACCTAATTTATCCACTTACTTACTCTCATCCATTTTAATGATTACGTTTAATCCTATTAGGAATAAACTATTTACGGGTAAAACAATCTCCTATCAAATAATAATTCTCCATTTATTTAACATTTCCTTCTTAAGCCTCACCTAAATTGTTTACGATTAAATTCACAGAGAAAAAGAGCTGAAAAATCAGCTCTTAAACTTATTTTGGTATATTTACCTTAAACGACTCAAACTCAACTTTCTGTAATGAATATTCTTTAAACTCTATCTCTTTTGCTTCACCATTTTGATCAAATTCTTCTCCGCCTTTACCTGTTGGCGATTCGATATAAGGTGTAATCGTTAATTCAGTAACAGTAGAATCAATTGGATCAAACTGCTTGTTACTCTTAAATACTACATGGTCTTTTACCATTTTACCCTTTACTCCACCATAATGGCTTGTGATTTCATTTCCGTTTTGATCAACCATGAGAAATTCTATATCACCTGCACGACTCTGTTCAAAATCCGTTTTTTCTTCAGAACTCTCGAAAGATACGCTAACACCTGTATCACTTACAGCTAATTCTGTGACTGTAAGATGAATGCCATCAACATTTTGGGAATGGTGAATAGGAACTTTTTTCATGTCTGTTATTTTTTTGATTGGCGTTGAGAAATACCATTTTTCTCCGTTTTCCCCATGCAAAATTAATCCTAGCTCGAAAGCGTTCGGCATATCATCGGTTACAGATATCGTCTGAATTGCAGTTTTTGTTGTTGCAGATTGACTCTCTTCCTTGTATCCACCAGAGGAGCCGTCAGGTAATTCACCGTCAATCGTAAAATCCATACCTGCACCAAAATAATTGTCCCCAAGCTCCTTTTCAGATTCAATAATGAGCCCGATTGTAATATTATTTTGGTCATATAATATCTCATCAAGAGTTACGGAAATTCCATTGATTGTTTGTGTCTCTCCAACCTCTGTTGTTAGCCCCTTTTTTTGTGCCTGCTGTAACCCAATTAGATCAGAATCACCGAATACAGAACCAATAATCGGTATTTGCGACAAATTGCTCGCTAGAACCGGAGAATAGTAAGATGAACCAATCAATAATCCAAAGGCAGCTGCAACACTACCAAGAGCATATATCACTTTTCGTTTTCTATTGTTTTTTCGTTCACGATAAGGATTGTTCACCTTGTTTTTGATCTGTTCTTCTGCTTGAGCAATCCCCATTTGAATCGCTGATCGAACTTGTTCCTTTGGAAACTCATCAAACCGATTATGTGATTTTTCCATTTAATTTATAGCTCCTTTCCAGCTCACTTTTTAATTTTTTCTTCGCTCTGCGTAAATAGGTTTTTACCGTCCCAACTGGCTTTTCCATTATCTCGGAAATATCCTTAATTGATAAATCATGATAGTAAAATAAGATAATAGATGTTTGATAGGAGGTATCAAGTGTCGATAATGCCTCACTTAAATGAAAGGACTCTATCTCCTCGTCTTGCTTTTTATCTAATTTCTTTAGCAGTTCATTTTCTTCATATGGGATAATTTGTTTTCGTTTTCGCAATAGGTTGTAGCACTCATGGATAAGAATTTTAAATAACCATGTTGAAAAATACTCTGGATTTTTCAATTTACCTATTGATAGAAACGCTTTACATGCAGCCTCTTGTATCGCATCCAAAGCATCTTCCTTATTTCCAACATAAGAAAGAGCTTTATAATAGAGCATTTTTTCTTCAAGAAATAGCAGTTCCTCAAATGCAGCTGCGTCCCCTTTGATCGCTCGATTCACTGTATGTATATCATGCTTCATGTTGCAATCCCTCCTTTCACTTAATTAGAGCTATCTGGACATAAAAAAAGTTTCAATCACATGATTTTTTCTAAAATTTTTTAACATATTAAACAAAAGATTACCATTGAAGCAAAAAAACTTTGCCCCTAATTGGAGCAAAGCATCTTTTAAACTTTCACACCTATTACACTATTTAAGAATTTGTTATTAATGAATTTTAGAAAGTTCATTTGCTACTTCTCCTGGAACCTTGAAGCTAACGTTTAGTTCCTTTGCTGTAAAACTAATATAAGGACTATTTTTATATGTAATGATTGTAGCAATTTCTTCAAGCTTCTTTTCTTGAGAATCTCCAGGCTTGCGTGTATCCTCCTGATACATTTCATAAATATACTCTTGTTCTGCATTTTTAGGAGCATCCTCATTTACCCATTTATCAACTTTAAGTGAGCGAACGAATTCAATGATTTCCTCTTTATTATCAATTTTTTTCAAAACCAAGCTTGGATTTCCCTCTGACAAAACCTCAATCCTTTGGGCTTTCTCAAAACCAAAATCTTCTTTCATATCTTCTTTTCCTATGCTACAGCCAATTAATAGGATAGATATACTCATTACAACTATAAGTAATACACTACCTTTTTTCATCATCGCTTTCCTCCTAAAGAGCCTCGCAAAACACTTCCTGCCAATATATGAAAATATTAACATTCGTAAACTCCTTTTTCTATACACAAAAAGTCTAAAAAAATATCAGTCTTAAGTCTTAGAGGTTCATATCACGAAATCCTGATTAAAACTTTATTCAAATAAAAAAAGAGCTGAATGAACAGCTCGATAGATGAAAGCAATCAAATATATTCGATGTGATAAGACATTACTCTATTAAAATTGCAATGTCTATTGGAATTACTTAAACCAACCTTTTCTCTTAAACCAAAGGAACATCGATACACCACTTAGTCCCATGAGCCCTAAACAAATAAAGTACCCATATTTCCAAGTTAATTCAGGCATGTTTTCAAAGTTCATTCCATATATTCCTGCAATAAATGTTAATGGAGCGAAGATAGAAGTGATAATCGTTAAAACTTTCATGACGTTATTTGTTTGATGTGAGTTTAGCGATAAATAGCTATCTCTTATATCAGCCGTTACTTCTCGATTTGACATCACCATTTCTGTTAGCTTAAGCAAATGGTCGTAAATATTGGAAAAGTATTCTCTTCTGTCCCTAATTTCGATTAAATGTTGGGAATTTAACATCCGGTAAAGCAAGTCTCGCATTGGATTAATCGTATGTCGTAAATTAAGCAGTAAATACCTGATATCAAATAACTCATTTAATAAAGCATTCATTGATTTATTTTGTGTATTATCTTCAATTTTGTCCAACTCATCCTCAATTTTATAAATAAGTGGAAAATAGTTATCTACAATTTTATCCAAAATTTGATAGAACACATAAAAGGTGTCCCATTTATCGATATTATTTTGGGTCAATAATCTATCCCAAACCTGAGATACTTCCTTCGCAGGAGAGCGGTGAAAGGTTACCACAAAGTTTGCTCCAACAAAAAAATCTAATTCTTCTTTTACTATCTCCTTATCTTCTTCTCTCACAATATGTGTAACATAAAAAGTATGGTTATCATAATAGTCCAATTTAGGTCGTTGTAGCCTATGCACACAATCCTCAATGGCTAGTGGGTGAAAATGAAAAGTGTCTGCTAAATGATTTATCTCATCGTCAGTAGGTTCATTAAAATCAACCCAAAACCACTTATATTTTGAAAAATTTATATTAGTTAATGCTATTTCTTTTTCAAGCGTATTTTCATTCGTCACTCCAATAAAATTGATCATTCATTAACACCTTCTAAAATTTACTTCTAGCACTACCATTATAACGAATCTTTTACTACTATTTTATTGTTTTTTTGCAAAGGAACTCATTTTTTCTTGTGGAAACTACTGCCAATAGTTATAAATGCGAGGTTATTTTTCTAACTAATTAAAAACATAAAAATACACCCCAAAAGTTTAAATATCTTTTGGGGTGTATGAAAAAACTACAAATTATTATTAGAAGCTATTTTAATAATCTATTAGATTATTTTGTTAAATATCTTCTTCTCACTAACAGTCCAATTAATGCAGTTCCGATCATGAGCAATCCAATCAGAATGTAATTTGATTGGTCTTCACCTGTTTGTGGCAGCTTTTGCGGATCTCTTGCTGGTTCATTGTCTGGCTTTACAGGATCTATACCATCATTGTCATTATCCCCGTCATTTGGAGGAGGGACATCACCATCAACTGGTACTACTTTTGTTTTTGTTGGTGTTGTCTTAATTGGATTTTCTGGATCCTTTCCTGGTTCATTTGGCTCTAATGGTTGGTCTGGGTCATACGCGATTG
>JAPSLL010000088.1 GCA_031180805.1 Bacillus sp. (in: firmicutes) | reverse complement strand
CTTTTTGTTTTTCTTTTTGTTTTTCCCCACGTATCGTAAAAAGTTGCAAAGAAGCCTCATTAGCATCTTCACATTCTGACTCTCCAGGGATATTTTCTTCATTTTGGTTGTCCTCTTCGTTAAGAGATTCTTCAGGCTCACAAAACGATTCATAGAGATTGCGAATCTCTTCTTTTTCTATTGATTCTGCCACATATTGAATAAGCGAGGTGTCCTTGACATCCTTTAATTCCTTCGTTATGCAATCCATCACAGCCTTTCCGCATTTATGTAGGTTTTCTTTGCCCCAGTTTTTAATCGCAAGCTCTCTTGTTTCACGATTGTAGCGAATGAGCTTGTAATGATGGATGAATCGTTCCATTAACATTTGAACACTATCAATTGAGTATCCTAATTCAAATGCAATTTGTTTTATCGTTATCCGATAAATACCAGTTTGCGTCGTACATGGACCCGTTAGGAGATAAACATAAAATAACTTATCCTCAGGAGTCATTTCTTCTAATACAATCGGATCGTTCCATAAATTTGTCCATATCACTCGATATTTTGCCATTTTTATCACTACCCTTTCTTTTTTGAAATTTCATCTCATATGTTATATAGAGAGAATTGATGAATGAGTAGCGTGTGAAAACATTTTTTAGTAATAATGAAAGATGTTATTACGATTCGAGCCTTAAAGTACCTCGATATTTTACATTATGAATGGCACGGAGAAGGAGTTAGAAAACCTCGGAGTATGTTTCGGAGCTTTATAAGCCGGGAAGAAAGTTAAAACACTATACGAAACAGTAGAGAACATTTCATTACAATTCTTCTCTCTAGTGGCGATGGAAATTTGGATGGAATGATTGTCTCATATTATTGCAATGTTGCTTTGCTATCTGTATTTAATGTAAATGTTCTAAGTTTTGTTGATTTAGACTTAGCGCTCGTGAAAGAACTTGATAGAGAGTGGAAAGTTAGTGTTGTTGAAGAATTAAAAATGAATTGTTCAAAGTATCATTATCCATCTAAACTAGTAGAGGCTTCGGTTCATCCGTTAGACACTTTGTAAAGAAGAATTGCCAGAAAAGACTCCTTATAATGATGACTTTCAAAAATCTAAAAATAAGAGGGACAATTCTCTAGCTTCCAAAATTAAAGCAAAAGAACTGTCCCCTATTCACTTCCATTCATTCGGCAGTAGCTTCTGATATTTCTCTGTTAAAAAACGGTCGTCAACTAGGACAATCACACCCGAATCAGTCTCGGATCGAATTAAGCGCCCTCCTGCTTGAAGGACCTTGTTTATTCCTGGAAAGGTATACGCGTAATCATAGCCATTTTTCCCCGAAGCTTGAAAATACTCCTTCATAATATTTCGTTCCAGGGAGAGCTGTGGCAACCCTACTCCAACAACAATAACTCCGTTTAGCCTGTCTCCTTTTAGGTCAACACCTTCTGAGAAAATACCGCCTAATACAGCAAAGCCAATGAAAGCATCTCGACTATCCTCTTTAAACTCCGCTAAAAACTGTTCCCTCTCCTCCTCACTCATACGATGATTTTGAATGATGGTCCGAATTTCCGGAAAGTTTAAAGTAAAATCTTCATAGACACTTTTCATATATTGATAGGAAGGAAAGAAGATCAAATAATTTCCCCCTCTCCCCCTCACAAGCGTTGAAAGCATTTCAATAATCTGTTTTTTCGTATTCTCTCTGTCATGATATCTAGTTGATAATGGTTGAATGTATACCTCTGTTTGTTCTTTGGAAAATGGTGATGGGACCGAAAGTGTATAATCCTCTGGTGTGCCACCGAGCATATTCATGAAATACTGGAGTGGTAATAGAGTTGCAGAAAAATAAACTGTCGCTCGAAACTTTTTACTAGTTTGTCGCAAAAGAAAAGATGGATCTAAGCAAAACATTTTGATATGGACTTCGTTCTTCTCAGCTTCGACATATGTCACATACCGCTCATCATAAAGCTTTGCGATTCGACAATATCCCGTTGCTGCAAAATAAGTGTCAAGTAATAATGTTTGCTCAGCTGATTTCGTTTGCTGTAGTAACTCGATCTCAGCACTATGAACAAATTGCTCCAGCATTTCAATTAAATCCTCTTGTAACTCCTTAAGTACTAAATGTCCTTTCTCTGAACACTTTTTCTTTAGTTCAATAAAATATTTATTAAGTTTATTTGCCGACTCATACAAATTGGTTCCCTTATATTCACGCTTTAAAGTAAGAAAACTTGATTTTTGTAATTGTGCTGAGAACATCTCACGCGCACGGTCAACAAGATTATGGGCTTCATCGATTAGTAATGCAGACTGTCGTTTATGATCATCGAAAAATCGTTTCAACGATACTTTCGGATCAAAAATATAGTTGTAATCACAAATAATCGCATCCGCAATAAAAGCTAAGTCCAAGGAAAATTCAAATGGACAAAGCGTATGCTTTCTTGCATATTCTTCGATCATTGTTCGATTGATGAACGTTTCGTTCGAAAATATGTCCAAAAACGCTTCATTAACACGGTCATAATAGCCATTTGCAAACTCGCAATACTCCTTCTGACAAATCGTTTCTTCTTTAAAACATATTTTATCTTTAGCCGTAATTGTTACAGCGCTCATACAAAGACCTTTGTTTTTCATAAGTGAAAAAGCCTCTTCAGCTGTCTGCCTTGTAATCGTTTTTGCCGTTAGATAAAACATCCGTTCAAGCTTTCCTTCCCCCATCGCCTTAACTGTTGGGAATATCGTCGATATCGTTTTTCCAATTCCAGTAGGTGCATTTGCAAAAATATTTTTTTCCTCTGCGATTGTTTTATAAATAGCACCAGCAAGCTTTCGTTGGCCCTCTCGATAGGCTTCAAATGGGAATTGTAGGTCTTGGATACTTTGATCTCGACGTATGCGATGCTCTTTCATGAGGGATGCGTAAGGGAAATAGTATTGCACTAGCTCCTCTACAAACTGCTTAAGTTCCTGAAATGAAAAACGTTTTAGAAATTTCTTTTGCTCTCCTGTGACGACATGAATATATGTTAGTTGAACACTCATTTCTTCTAGGTCACGGTCTTTTGCATACATATAAGCATAAACCTTTGCTTGTGCCCAGTGTACAGGGTTAGAATCTTCCTTTATTTCAGCTAAATCCCTAGAGGTTGACTTAATTTCATCGATAAGTAATTCATCCTGACGAACAATTAACCCGTCACAGCGACCTTCAATGATGAATCGCATCTCTTTATATTCCATTTCAGTCTTTAGAAACACTTCCTTCTGATCGGTTTCCTGATACGTACTTTGAATAACCTTATGAGCCTTTGTTCCTTCTGTAAGTGTTGTAGCCGTTCGAAATTTATTATCAATACTCCCACTCCGATAAACATATTCAACTAATGCACGTACAGAAATCTTCACTTCAGGTAGCATGTAATCACCTTATCTCTTCGTTTAGAGTAGTTATCTAGTACAAATTATAACAAAAAAATAATGGGGACAGTCCCCCATCACGTTAACTTAATAAAGCATTAAGAGGGGATTCACCTCTAATATAGTTGCTAGTTTGTAAAATGCCCTTAAGAAAACGCTGTTTTTTGTGTGAAATCTTCTGTAGTTAAAGTAAAAAAGCATTCGGGGGACTGTCCCCAGAATGCGATTGAAATCATTATTTAGAGTGAATTTCCTTTACGCGCCCAATTTGCCCATCTGTTAGTCTCACTTTGATGCCGTGGGGATGTGTGGCTGAGTTTGTTAGTACATCTTTTACGATGCCTCTAGTAAGCTTTCCTGTTTTTTGATCCTTTTTTAACACTATATCAACCGCGATGCCTGGTATGACATCCTTCCGATTTTGTCCATTCATTAGACACCCATTTTTCTTCTCGTATTGCTTGTTTTTTTCGTTTGTTGGCTTTTCATTTTCTTTGGTGAAAGGTCGGCATTCATTTTGCCTTTGCCGGACTGAGCCTGTGACTGTTTCTTTTTGTTTTCAAGCTGCTGCTTAATCGCCTCTTGCAGACTGATTTTCTTTTTTGGTGCTTCGGATTGGTGATTCTCGTTCATAGGAAATTCCTCCATTGTTTTTATTGATTAGTCCAAATATAAACTATTTCACTAATTTTTGAAAGAGGAAACAGAGGGACGGTCCTTTTCTTCCAAAAATGGATGTTGAAGAACCGCCCCTCTATATCTTTATTTACGTCCAGCGAATAGAATCAAATTCACCATGTGGATGGTAATGCTTTTGAATTTTTTTATATTCTGATTGTAATGTTGAGAGTGATACTTCATAAAGCTGTTTACCTTCTATTTTATATATATTAAACATCACAAGTTTATTTATAAGTTTTTGTCTTCTTTTTTCTATGCTATTTCTCATATGAAACACTCCTTTAATCATTTTGCTTCATGTAATTTGATTATAAGAATTTATTTAGAAACCCTTCACTTTGGAAAAGACCTTCGATAAACAACCGTACTTTCCTGTATATTTATCATATACCTTATAATTCCGATGTGTCAAGTATGAATTCCGATTTCAAGGGCACCCTTTTTCTTTATAAATCCCTTTTTATATAAAAGACAAGTCTCAGAAGATTTTTTGACATACCTTTAATGACTAAGTTGAGTAATAAAAATCAAAAACATTAAAGCTTGGTAGTATTAAATGATAAAAAATAAAAGGAGAAAACCAAAAGCTATTTGGTTCTCTCCTTCTTCTACTATATTTAAAATTAAATCAATTTTCTTCAGACAGATAAGAACAACAATAATCTACAACAGAATAAACCTTTAAAAGAAAGCTTTCATTTGCAGGCACATAAAACACTCCACTATTTTCGATTTTCTTCCATTCCTGTCCATTTACTTTATATTCGAGAATACCTGCTTGGATATCCATTTCTTCCTTTTGAGATGTTGAGAATTCGTATTCACCTGGAAGCATGATACCTAAAGTTTTTCGTGTTCCATCTTGGAATTCTACCGTTCTGCTTGTTACCTTTCCATCAAAATAAATATTTGCCTTTGTATTGATGCTTACATTCGTAAATTGTGTCATTTGCTTCATCCTCTCTCTTTTCTGTCCTCATTTAATCATAAAAACTTATAATTGAAAACAAAAAATTCAGATAATTATTAAAAATAGCTACACATTATGGTAGCTATTTTTAAAGAAACTCTGAAAAGTTCTTCAAAACCTATCTTAAACCCACTTTTTTCTAAGTTTACGAAGGATTGTTATATCGTTTTCATAATGTTTTAAGCTGTCCTTCATCTATCATTTTTTCGAAAAGCACGCTCTCCTTCGTCTGCATTTCTTTTCAAAAATTTACATAGTTCTTCTAATCAGATCGATACCTTTTCCAGAAAAGCCTCTTTTTATGGAAATCGCGCAGCTGACTGATAAAAAACAATTCAGCTTGCTTTTATTTAATTAATGCCAATATTCTCAACCATAAGCATCCCTTGCTACTCCTCCCCTACCTTTTCAGCTCTAAATAGGGATAATAAATCATTTCAAAGGTCAATCTCTTACTACTGTCAAACCGTCACCCCAATTGTGCGATTACCTATATCATCTTCACAATCTACGGAGTGTGAAGATGATAGCTAAGCAAACACTAGACAACTTCATCTAACAGTTTATATAGTTGCTCCCTTTCAAGCTCCATTTCCTCTAATTTAGCGTAATTCGCTTGAATTACTTCGACATCCATCATGTTTGCCATTTCATTTTTTAGTAAGTCAATTTGTTCCTCAAGGACTTCTAACTTTCTTTCAATCTCATCAAGTTTTATGCTTCTGTCAGTTTTCTTCAGCTTTTCAGGACTAACCTTCACCTGTACAGTTTTTTCCACTGGTGCTATTATCTTTAATTTCTCCCTTGCCCAATCATAATTTCCGTCAAAGAAATGGATAGTGCCATTTTCTAGCCAATAAATTTTCGTAAACAATTTATTTAGGAAATATCGGTCATGGGAAACAGCTAGGATTGTGCCATTAAAATCCTCCAGTGCCTCTTCCAATACCTCACAGGAATCAATGTCCAAATGGTTCGTCGGTTCATCCAGAATAAGCAGATTAATATCCTGGTACATCAGCTGTGCGAGGCGCAGGCGCATCCGCTCTCCACCGCTTAGCTGATTGACCTTTCGAAAAACTGCTGGACCGTAAAACAAAAACTTAGCCAAGATATGTCTTGCTTCCCCTTCATTCACAGATACTTCTGAACGAAACACGTCAATCAGTTTTTCATCACCGATGTTTTGAAAAACATGTTGTGATAAATAACCGACTTTTACATTACTTCCGATCTTCACCATTCCCTTGTCTGGTTCATATTCTTGGAGAATTAGCTTTAAAAGCGTCGATTTTCCAGTACCATTTTCACCAACGATCGCAGTTCGGTCTTTGTATTGAACAAGCATATTCACCTTTTCAAACAAGGATCGATTGTCAAAGCTTTTCGAAACACCTTTAAGCACTATGACATCTTTACCGCTGCGGTCATTCGCCTCAAAATCAATCCCCATCTTTTTAACTTCCATTTTTGGTCGTTCAAGCTTTTCCATTCGATCGAGTGCACGCTGCATGTTGGTTGCGCGCTTATGAAGAGCAGCACTAGGCGGGTTTGAACGATTCGCCCAATCGCGCAGGCGTTTAATCGCTTCCTTCATTTTTTTAATTTTACGCTGCTGCTCTTGGTACTCCTGAAATTCTCTTAAAAGTCTTTCTTCTTTTTCTTTTACATAGCCGCTGAAGTTCGTATGATAAAGGTCAAGTTCCCCATCTTCCATGTCTAATACTTTTGTCACGACCTCATCCAAGAAATAACGATCATGTGATATTAAGATGATCGTCCCGTTATATTCCTCTAAAAACGATGCTAACCACTCAATTGCCATCAAATCCAAATGGTTCGTCGGCTCGTCCAGCAGTAAAAGGTCTGGTTTCTTTAGCAAGCTTAACGCGAGGCATACTTTCGTTTTTTCGCCCCCACTTAAGAGGGAAAAAGGTTTATCGAGTAGTTCAGTGATATTCAACCCATTGGCGACACGATCCATTTGAGCATCCATTTCATAACCGCCATTTAAAATAAAATCATCCTGTAGCTTGCCGTATTGATCCATTAATTTTTGTAAATCTCTTGGAGCGATTTCCTGCCCCATTTCCACTTCCAATTTCCTTAACTTTGATTCAGTTGAAACTAATTGATCAAAGGCTGTTTTTAAAACATCCTTTACGATTAAGTTTTGAAAATCAGGTATTTGTGCCAAATATCCTATTCTTAACCCTTTTTTCCAATGAATGGCCCCCTCATCTACCGTATCTTGATTAGCGATTAGTCGTAATAAGGTGGTTTTCCCACTGCCGTTTCTCCCGACTAACCCAATGCGGCTGCCTTCATGTATTTCGAACGATAAATCCTTAAAAATAAGATTTCCGCCAAATGATTTTGCTATATGATTAACACTACATACGATCATGTTCATTCTCCTTTTTCATGAACACTCGCTTTACCAATAAAAAAACTGCGTGCATCTATAGATACCGCAGCCAAAAAAGGCATGAAAAAAGAGTGCATCAAAGCACTCCCTT
>JAPSLL010000030.1 GCA_031180805.1 Bacillus sp. (in: firmicutes) | reverse complement strand
GGGCTACTATAGTAGCTCTCTTTTTAATGATGAAACCTTTTCCATTTTTATCCGTATAAAGGTTAAGAATAGTGAGAAAGGGTTGATAACATGGAAGCGATTATAGTTATCGTCATCATTTTTTTAGTAGGAATTTTTAATAGTAGAAATGGAATAAATGCAAGAAAAAATAGTCGTTCCCAAGATAGTTTTCACACTCATTCTCATGGGAATAATTACGATACTTATTCAAATATAAATGATTGTAGCTCCTTCGACACTGGTAGCGGAGGAGATTAGGAAGGATACTAAATTCAATATACCATTTTTCAACATTTTTAATTGAAAACATAAATTAAAACGCAGCTTGATTATTAAATACAATCAAGCTGCGATTATTTCTGTTGAACTAAATATTAGGAACGATCAATTTTTTTCATTGCATCTGCAACGAATTCTACTTCAGTACCTACGACTATTTGTAGGTTCTTTTTATTTAATTTTATTACTCCTTTTGCTCCATGCGCTTTTAGAGCGGAGTCATTCACTTTTTCCATATCATTAATATCTAAACGAAGGCGTGTCGTACAATTTTCAATCGATGAAATATTCTCTCTTCCGCCAATATCTTGAATAAATTGATAAGCCATCTTTTCATACTTATTATTTCCTACATTGTCAGCTGCAGTTTCGCCTTCAATGCTTTGCTCCTCATCCTCATCTTCACGACCAGGAGTTTTAAGATTAAACGCTTTTATTAGAAAATAGAAAATAACAAAATAGATAACTGCATAAATTAGGCCAACTACTAATAACAATAATGGCTTTTCAGCAATATTAAAGTTTAGCAAATAGTCAATTGCTCCTGCTGAAAAGGTAAATCCATCTCTAATACCTAGTATTGAGGTAACCCACATTGATACACCAGTTAAAATGGCATGTACTCCATATAATAGAGGTGCAATAAACATAAATGAAAATTCTATTGGTTCAGTAATTCCAGTAAGAAAAGAAGTTAAGGCAAGGCCGATAAACATTCCTGAGGTTGCTTTTCGTTTCTCAGGTTTAGCAGTTGCAATAATTGCAAAAGCAGCTGCCGGAAGCCCGAACATCATGATTGGGAAAAATCCAGTCATGTACCCACCTGCTGTTGGGTCGCCTGCAAAGAAACGGGCAATATCTCCTGCTTGACCTTCAAACTCTCCAAATTGAAACCAGAACAGGCTATTTAAAACATGGTGAAGTCCTAAAGGAATCAGCAATCTGTTTAAAAATCCGAATAAACCTGACCCAATTGCCCCTAATCCGATAATCCAATTACCAAGTCCGTTAATTGCATCTTGAATCGGTGGCCACGCAAAACCAGCAATTCCAGCTAAAATAACCATGGCTAAAGAGGTTATAATTGGTACAAAGCGTCTGCCGCTGAAAAATCCTAGCCACTCAGGCAGTTTAACATCTCGGAATCGGTTATATAATAATCCTGCGATAATACCAGCAATAATACCTCCAAGAACCCCCATATTGATGTCTTTATCAAGAGCTTTTGTGCCTTCAGTCAATACTAAGTATCCGATTGCACCTGATAAGGCAGCAGCTCCATTATTATCTTTTGCAAATCCCATTGCAACTCCAATTGCAAAAATTAAAGCTAAGTTAGCAAAAATAGCATTACCAGCATTTGCGATAAAGGGAATATCTAATAAATCCGGTTGTCCAAAACGAAGTAATAGACCAGCTGCAGGCAACACTGCAATTGGAAGCATTAAAGCTTTACCAATTCGTTGAAGAAAGCCTAACATAATAATCCTCTCCTTTTGTAAAATAAGAAAGCGCTTTTCTGAATGTAACTATATCATTTTCAAATATAGATGTCTATACCAATTATTTTTTTATTTTCTAACATTTTTTTCAAGTTCGAAAAAGAATAATGTCGATATTTCCAGTAAATAAATCTATAAATTTGAAAAAGGTTTCAAGGTAAAATTGGTATAGACAACTATACTTTGGTGATGCTAAACTTAAGGTATCAACTGAAAGGAAGTATCTGAAAATGGCTGATGATAATCTTATTTTGCTAAAGGGCGTTCAAATTTATTCTGAAAACGAATTCATTAAACAAGGGTTTATAAAAATAAAAAACAATAAAATAGTAGAATTCGGACCATTAGACCAACTTATTCATGAAGAAGATTTTAATGTTGTAGATGTTCCTTCGTCTTATACAGCTGTCCCAGGCTTTATTGATGTTCATATCCATGGAGCAGATGGTGCTGATACGATGGATGCTACAGAAGCAGCACTGAAAACGATGGCTAACGCACTTCCAAAAGAGGGAACAACAAGCTTCCTAGCTACTACTATAACTCAAGATGTGGAACAAATTGAAAATGCCATTATCAATGCAGGAGAGTACATTCATCTTCAACCATCACAGGGGAAAGCAGAAATACTTGGGATCCACCTTGAAGGTCCATTTGTTAATAGGGAAAGAGCAGGGGCACAGCCACTGCAGCATATTATTGAGCCAGATCTTGCACTATTTAAAAGGTGGCAAACCTTATCAAATGGCATGATTAAACTAGTTACACTTGCGCCTGAACTGCCGAACGGACTTGACATGATCCGATATTTGAATGAGCAAGGAATCGTTTCATCAATTGGTCATTCTGATGCAACCTATGAGATCGTAACAGATGCTATGAAAGCAGGAGCAAGTCATGTTACACATTTATTTAATCAGATGAGAGGGTTACACCACCGTGAACCAGGTGTTGTTGGAGCTACATTATTACATGATGAATTAAAGGCTGAAATGATTGTCGATGGAATTCATGTAAGACCTGAAATGGTTCATTTAGCTTATAAGCAAAAGAAAAGCGATGGATTAATCTTAATAACAGATTCGATGCGGGCAAAATGTTTGAAAAATGGTACGTATGATCTTGGAGGTCAGGAAGTTAATGTAGAAGACGGAAAAGCGGTACTTTCTGACGGAACTCTCGCAGGAAGTGTTTTAAAGCTAGGGCACGCGGTCAAAAATATCATCCGTTATACTGGATGCTCGCTAAAGGAAGCGGTAAAAATGGCTTCGGAAAACCCTGCAAAGCAACTAAATATTTTTGAGCGAAAAGGCAGTATTGCTGTAGGAAAAGATGCGGATATTGTCATTTTAGATGAATATTATGACGTTCAAATGACATTTTGTCGTGGGAAGCTTGCCTATAAAAAGGGAGGAAACGAAGGATGAAAATCATTGAGGTTAATGACTATCAACAAATGAGCCAAGTAGCAGCAGAATATATTTTAAAAAAGGTTTCTGACAATCCTGCTATACATTTAGGACTTGCTACAGGTGGTACTCCAAGTGAAATGTATAAAAATTTAATCGAGGATCACAAGCAAAACGGAACCTCCTATGAGAAAGTTACTACCTTTAACTTAGATGAATATATTGGACTTTCCGGAGAAAACCCAAATAGTTATCGCTATTATATGGATAACCATTTGTTTAATCATATTAATATTGATAAAAGGAAAACACATATTCCTCTTGGCAATACAACTGATAGTCAAGCGGAATGTAACAGATATGAACAATTAATTACTGAAAATGGAATTGATTTACAAATATTAGGAATTGGTCAAAATGGTCATATTGGATTTAATGAACCTGGTACGTCTTTTAGCTCGAAGACTCATGTCGTTACATTAGCTCCTTCAACTATTCAGGCAAACGCAAGATTTTTTAAGACGATAGAAGAGGTGCCAACAAAGGCAATTACGATGGGGATTTCCACCATTATGAAAAGTAAGGAAATATTGCTTTTAGTATCTGGAGAAAGCAAAAGAGATGCAGTTAATAAGCTTATAAACGGTGAGATAGACGAAAAGTTTCCTGCATCTGTGTTGAAAAATCATCCATATGTTACAATAATTGCAGATAAAGCGGCAGTTTCAGGTGTGAAAACGACCTGTTAACTCTCAAAATGCGTTCTTAAACGTTGTATGTGTGAAAACTATCGCTATCGAGTTTAATTGGGAAAGGTGAATTAAGGAGAATGATTAACAAAAATTCCCCCATTCCACTTTATTATCAACTAAAAGAACATATTAAAGAAATGATTGAAAAGGGAGAGCTAAAGCCTGGTGATTCACTTCCTCCAGAAAGGGAATATGCTGAAAATCATCAAATTAGCCGAATGACAGTTAGACAAGCCTTTACTGAATTAGTTAATGAGGGATATTTATTTCGTTTACAAGGAAAGGGAACTTTTATTGCTGAACGAAAAATAGAACAGCCTCTTCATGGATTAACAAGTTTTACAGAGGATATGAAAGCAAGAGGATTTGAGCCAGGCAGTCAATTAATCCAATTTGAAATTATCCCATCAACAAGTCCAATTGCTAGGCAACTTCTTATTCCTGAATACGGGCCTGTATATGAAATAAAACGTATTCGATTAGCTGACGGGGTTCCGATGGCTTTAGAAACAAATTATATTTCTGCAAATTTAATTAAAGGGCTTACAGAACAAATTGTGAACCAATCTCTGTATGCTTATATTGAAGAAAATTTAAATCTAAAAATTCATCAAGCTTCACAAATTATTGAATCCTCTATTGCTAGTCAAACGGAAGCAAATTATTTAAAAATAGCAAAAGGAGCACCTGTTATGCTTATACAAAGAAATACGTATTTACAGGATGGTACTCCTCTTGAATTGGTTAAATCAGTATATCGTGCAGACCGTTATAAATTTATGATTCAAATGGAGCGGTAAAAACCTAAAATATTGGAGATATAATATGTTTAATCATTATTTTCATAAACTTATTGAACTAATATCTACTATTGAAGAAGACGAAGCTGATAATATTCAAACAGCAGCAAGTAAAATTGCTCAATCGATTCAAAATGATGGTATTGTTCATGTGTTTGGCTGTGGTCATTCTCATATGCTTGCTGAGGAGCTCTTTTATCGCGCAGGAGGCCTTGCAACAATTAACCCAATTTTAATAGAAGAGTTAATGCTTCATAAAGGGGCGGTAAAATCCTCTCAATTGGAAAAACAGCATGGTTATGCTAAACAATTTATGGAGACGGTTGGAATTCAAGCGAATGATATCGTAATTGTTGCTTCTACATCAGGTAGAAATCCGGTTCCGATTGATGTTGCTGAATTTGGTAAACAACAGGGGGCTTATGTAATTGCGATTACATCTCTCAATTATTCGGAGCATATATCCTCAAGACATAAAAATGGAATGTTTCTTTCTGATGCATCTGATCTAACGATAGATAGTCATATTATGGTTGGAGATGCCTTGCTAAACCATGAATTACTTAATGTTTCGTTCGGATCAGGCTCAACAGTTATTGGAGCTGCCATCGTCAATGCCATTATAGTAGAGGCTGTTAAAATGATGGTTGAAAATGAGTTTACTCCCCCAATTTTTAAAAGTGGGAATGTCGATGGATCAGAAGAATATAATCGGGAATTAGTTAATCGCTATAAAGGCAGAATTCCTTTGTTAGGGGAAAACTAAGTTTACTTCGCTCACTCAAATGGAAAATTTACATATTACCATATTGACTTCAGGAAAAATTTTGCATAAACTGTTTGTAATTATCTAATAAAGGCAATGAAGAGAAAAAGTAAAATGACTTTGTTTTTACACAGAGAGCTTCGGTAGCTGAAAAGAAGCAAAAACATTCATTTGAAAAATGGTCTCTGAGCTTCGTACTGAACATACTTTTTTGTATTAGTAAGCTACGCCGAGATTTGGCACTCGTTATCAATGTCACAGTATAAGAGTATAAGTATTACTCCGTACTTGCAGAGGCAGATGGTGTGAACTATTTGCGAATTAAGGTGGTATCACGTGGAATTTAAACCTCGTCCTTAACTGTTTCAGTTAAGGACGAGGTTTTTTGTTTTTTCTTAAAGGCAAAGGAGAAGTGTGTTAATGGGAGAGTCCATTGCGCGCTTAAGCAGAGGAAAATCCCAGATCACCAGCGGAAAGCAACAACGAAGTTTAACAGAGTTATCTATAAAAAATGAGGAGGGTTTTGATGAGTATATTTATTGGTGGAGCATGGGCTTATGCAAATGGTTCTTTACATCTTGGCCATATATCAAGCTTATTATCTGGTGACATTTTGGCTAGATATTACCGTTTAAAGGGAGAAAAGGTTTTATATGTTTCAGGAAGCGATTGTAACGGGACACCGATAACAATTAGAGCAAAAGAGGAGGGAGTTTCACCGAAGGAGATTGCGGATAAGTATCATCAAGAATTTGTAGATTGCTATACAAAATTAGGCTTCTCATATGATGTTTACACGAGAACTGATAGTCCTGATCATCATAAAATTGTTCAAGATATATTTTTAGAGCTATTTGAAAAAGGATTTATTTATCAAAAGGAAATCGAGCAAACGTATTGTGAATATGACCAGCAATTTCTACCTGACCGTTATGTTGAAGGGATATGTCCTAATTGCGGGGCAAATGCCAGGGGTGATCAATGTGATGTATGTTCTAGTGTATTAGAACCAACTGAATTACGAAATAAATTATGTAAAATATGCGGGAAGCCCCCTACGACAAGGAAAACGGAGCATTTTTATTTTTCGTTAAGCTCCCTTCAGAAAATTTTAGAAGCTTATACAGAGGAAGCTCAGAATCAAAAGCTTTGGCGTGAAAATGCCATATCATTGACGAAAAGGTACTTAAAGGAAGGTTTGCGAGATCGAGCTGCTTCAAGAGATCTTTCGATTGGAGTAACTGTTCCTGTAAATGGGTATGAGTCTAAAAAAATCTATGTTTGGATTGAAGCGGTTTCAGGATATTACACTGCAAGTAAAAAGTGGGCAAAGGAAACAAATAGCGATGATTCGATATTTTGGAATGAAACAACAACGTCTTATTACGTACATGGAAAAGATAATATACCCTTTCATTCAATTATATGGCCAGGTATATTAGTGGGACTTGGTAAAAGTCCACTTCCTACACATATCGTTTCAAATGAGTATTTAACTTTAGAAAAGAAGAAGCTGTCTACAAGTAGAAATTGGGCAGTGTGGATTCCAGATATGTTAGAGAGATATGACCCGGATTCCATTCGTTATTTCTTAACAATTAATGCTCCGGAAAACCGGGATGCCGATTTTTCCTGGAAGGAATTTATTTATAGTCATAATAGTGAATTGCTAGGGGCATATGGTAATTTTATTCATCGAACATTAAAATTTATCGAAAAGTCATTTGACGGTGTGATTCAAGAAAGGAAAATAGATTGTACGCTTCAGAATAAAGTGAAACAGCTTTATGAAAGAGTAGGAAATTGTATTGAATCTACCTCCTTTAAACAAGGGCTAGAACGAGTATTCGAGTTTGTCAGGTACTCTAATAAATACTTTGATGAACAGCAGCCATGGAAACAGATAAGCGATGATATCGAAGCTTGCAAACAAACCTTAGCAAATTGTGTTTATCTTATTGGCAATTTAGCGCATATTTTAACTCCATTCCTTCCGTTTTCAAGTGAAAAGGTGAAAGTGATGTTGAAAATATCTGAAACTAGCTGGAATCCTATTTTAATTAAACCGATTGTATTATCGAACGTTGAACCGTTATTTGAACGAATAGATACTGGGAGAATTGTTGAGGAGCTTGAAAGGTTAACAAGTAAGACTGTTTAACAAGTAAACGTAAAGAATCAAATTCCTCTAATTTGAAAATTGGCGCAATCCTTCTTAAAGGATAGCGCTAAAATAAAGGCTTTGAAGATTGTAATGAAGATTATTTTCGAAGGAGGGAGTAAACATATGTGTCATATGCTTTGCCATTTTGGTACATATAATCCCTTAATACTCCCTCTTTTTGAAATCCTACTTTTTCTAATAAGTTATTCGATGCTTTGTTTTCTATAAATACTACAGCACCTATACGGGTTAAATCTAACTTATCAAAACCATGTGATATTACCTTTAAAACTGCCTCAAGAGTATAGCCATTTCTCCAATAGTTTGGATGTATTTCATAGCCGATTTCTGCACGTTTATGCTTAGGTAACCAAGTATTAAAGCCGATGGTTCCAATTATGCCCTTGGTTCCTTTTCTTTCAATTCCCCAGCGTATGCCTCTTTTTTCACTATAGCTTTTTGAGAAAAAATCGACAATTTTTTCTGCCTGTTCGATCTTTTCAAAAGTTTCTAGTCCATAATAACGTGTTACACCTTCATTCGAAAAACAAGCAAAAATACCTTCTGCATCTTCTTTAGTCAATTCTCGCAAAATTAGCCTATCTGTTTCTAATGTAGGAAACATTTCATCTCTCCCTTTAAATAGATTCGATTTCAAGACAATCTAACTTAATACCAATAATTACAAATTACCATAAATTATACAATCATTTATACAAATAGCTCAGAGAATCCAGTCTTACAGCATCAAACAAAAAAATCCTGTTTACCACAGGATTTTGAACATACCTTCATACAAATTCCAAAACATATGATTATTCTATACTTGAAAATTTGGCTAAATCCTCTCTATTGCCAATCATCACTAATAAATCCCCTTTATGAATCGTATGTTCAGGAGAAGGAGAAACGATGATATCTCCGTTACTTACAATTGCGATGACACTAACATTATATTTAGCTCGAATATCAAGTTCTCTTAAGTTTTTTTCAGCCATTTTTTCAGGAATTAATATTTCCTCTATATTGTATTCCTTTGATAATTCTATGTAATTAAGCATATTAGGTGATAAAAGCTGATTTGCGACACGTTCTCCCATATCCCGTTCAGGATATACAATCCAATCTGCCCCTATATGCTCTAAAACTTGACCATGTCGCTTTCCTAACGCCTTAGCAATAATTTTGTTCACTTCCAAGTTTTTTAATAGCATAACCGTTAAAATACTTGACTGCATATCATCCCCAATGGAAACAATTACACAATCAAAATTTCGGATTCCAAGAGCAGTAAGCGCCTTTTCTTCAGTGCTATCAGCTATAACAGCGTGGGTAACAAATGATTCTGCAGCATCAACACGCTCTTCATTTATATCAATTCCAAGCACCTCTTGACCAGCATCATATAATCTTCGAGCAATACTTGTTCCAAATCTACCTAAACCAATAACCGCATATTGTTTTGTAGCCATTTATGCCACTCCTATACTTATAGTTTATCCAAATCCCCAAAATGATTGAATCCTATGTTATCCGATCATAATCTTTCCTTTAGGGTGGTGGAAAGCTTCTTTCGTCCGTCTTCTCGTGATCGCAAAGCCTAGAGTTAATGGACCTAATCGACCTACAAACATTGTGAAAATAATAATGACCCGTCCTAAGCTAGAGAGCTCTGGGGTTAATCCCATTGACAATCCTACAGTTCCAAAAGCAGAGGTAGCTTCAAATAAATACATAATGAAATGATGACCCTTGTCTGTAATACTTAATAAAATCGTTACGAGCAAAATAATCATTAAGCCACTTAATGCCACTGTAATAGCCTTTAATACTGTTTGCATTTCGATTCTTCGTTTAAATAAAACAATATCTTCCTTCCCTTTAATTTGAGACCAAAAGGTTGCCATTAATACGGCAAAGGTCGTTATTTTTATCCCCCCAGCTGTTGAACCTGAACCTCCACCGATAAACATAAGGATAATTGTTAAAAATAAACTTGCATGTGTTAAATCTGCAATCGGCAATGTGTTTGCACCGGCTGTCCTTGGAGTAACCGCATGAAACAAAGCACCAAAACCTTTTCCTGAAATATCTAAATTCCCTAATGTATTAGGGTTATTGTAATCAAAAAGGAAAATTAAAATTGAAGCACTTGCTGTTAAAATGAACGTTGTGCTCAAAACGATTTTTGTGTTTACCGATAATCTGCGCGTCATTCTGTATTCATATAGTTCATTAAAGACAATAAATCCTAAACCACCTAAAGTAATAAGCGAACATATCGTTATGACAACAAAAGGATCGTTAACATAGGCAGTCAAGCTTCGGAACTCTCCCATTAAATCAAAACCGGCGTTATTAAAAATTGATATTGCATGGAAAAAACCGTAATAAATCGCTGTCCCTATTGGCATGTCAAAGGAAAAACGAATCGAAAGGATGGTAGCGCCAAGCGTCTCAATGATTACAGTGAACAACAAAATTCGCTTTACCAATTTGACTATCCCTGAAATTGAGATGTTATTATATGCCTCTTTTAAAACTAATCTTTCTTTTAAAGAGATTTTCTTGCCTAATAATATAAATAAAAACGTTCCAAACGTCATAAAACCTAATCCACCAACTTGTATGAGTGTTAATATGACTAGCTCACCAAATGTAGAAAACGTATCGGCCGTATCTACAACAACAAGACCTGTTACACAGGTAGCGGAAGTAGCCGTAAATAATGCATCTAGGAATGATAGACCTTTTCCGTTTTCTGTAGCAATCGGTAATGTTAATAAAAACGTTCCAACAAAAATGATAATCGCAAAGCCTAATACTAAAATTTTTGGTGGATTTAAATAATCATTTATTTTTTTCATAGTATTCTCCTTGAATTACCTCAAAGTTAGAAACTCTTCTAATTTTTCCATTTCGTTTTATCATTTATTACATGCTTTGATAAATAAATCATTCTGTATTTGCTTATGTTGCTTTCTTCCCTTAAGTTGTATTCCACCTGTTAGAACTATTGTTAAAAACGCTCATTACGAAAAGAGCAAAAAATAAAGACCAATGATTACCTTCCTCCATGTTAAAATGAACAAAATCAAAATAGATTTCCAGCAGAAACTATAAAAATTCTGATGGAATTTGAAGAAATTGTCATTTCCAAACATATTAAATGGAGAAAATGTATTCATTGGTCTATAAAGCACCCAGCATTTAAGACTGCTTTGTGTTCTATCTTCCAAGAGGTACTTTCACATTTTAAGCACAAAAAAAGACCGTTTTGACCAGGCTGCTCTTTTGCTCCATCATAAAACAAAAAAGCCCCCTGTATTAGGTGGTCCTTTGACCTCCTTCGCTTTAGTCGACGAAGTTAGCTGACGGGTAGAATGGCGAAAGAGTTTCTCATCCCTTCTGCATAAGCAGAATTAACCCCAAATAATTGGTTCCTCCGTTCTCATATTATGAGATTTGACCATTAATATTTGATTTACGGAGATAATTCTACGCTTATCATCATTGCACTGTAAACCTCTCAGAAGTTCAATATTTCGTTAAAAATGACGATATTCTGCCATTTTTATTATAAAACATCATGATAATACTGTTTTTCGTAATATTTCTCCTTATTTTTATAGATTTTAAGGTTTTGTAAAAAAATTAAAATATGGATTGACAAAAACTTTATTCGGACATTAGAATTACTCCATGAATCCCAGATATGCTATGGAGGTTTTATGAATTATTCCAAAAAGAAATTAGAGGCAAAAATAAGTGAAGAATTAATTAAGCTTCAGCGTGAATTAATCGGAAAAGGCCCACAGGAAGCAAAAACATATATCGTTTATGACATGATGATTACACGCTACAAAGGAGTTTTGACTGTGGAAGAAAAACATTTAGTCAATAGCGATCCTGGGAAAAAACTTGTTAAGGAAATGAGAGAATTACTCCGAGAAAAATATTGTAAGGAGTATGAAAAAATAATCGAACAATATACTGGATGTAAGGTACTTTCATCACATAGTGATATAAGCACAAGTACAGGTGAAAGAATAGAAGTGTTTATTTTAGATAGGAACTTAGAAAAATGGATTGAAATGAATAATTGATTCCTATTTTAGTATGTATTTAAATTTTAGGTTTATTGGAGAGCACATACGTAAGAAGCGTGGCAAAGGGAGACCTCACAGGACCTAATGGACCTAATGACCAGGAGGCTGGAGAACAGCACGCGGAAAGCGGATATAAGCAACTGATTATTTCAAACTTTAATACTTTAGAAAAGGTGGTAAGCATGGGGAAAACCACTTATCGTTATTTAATTAATGCAGAAGGTAAGGGCGGAGAGACTTACTTAACTCATTGTCAAGATAAAGAGGAACTGCAAAAATGGCTAGAAGTCCACGAACGTGATTTAATAATGGAGAAGTTACATGTGATTGATAAAAAGAAACATCCTTTATTAAAGCTATTTTCATTTAAAAAATATTAATTTTAAATCTTTAACAATATGTCTTGCTTCAAAAGGGGCAAGGCATTTTTCGTTTAAAAAGCTGCCTCATTTACCTGGTATAAGGCTCCTTATGTTTTGAATAAAAAACGAATCACTTGATTATCTATCAAGTAAAAGATATTATAGATAGAAGATATCTATAATAGAGAGGTTACGATTTAGGATGAAGTTTTCAAAAGCAACGAACTATGCGCTGCATACTATGCTCCATTTAGCGATTGAACCCCCAGAGAAGCATGTAGGTGTACACCAGCTTGCTGACCATCAAAAGGTATCAACAACATATCTGTCTAAAATTTTGACAAAGCTTGTAAAGGCAGGGATGGTCGAATCTGTTTCAGGTGCAAATGGCGGCTATAAGCTTAAACCAAATTGGGAGAGTATTTCGCTGTTGGACATTATTCAGGCTATTGAAGGTCCTACATCTTTATTTGACTATTGCATCGATCATAATCCAGAATGCTTAATTCAAAAGGCAATCATTTCTGCAGAAGAAAAGATGTTAGAGGAGTTAAGAAATCAAAAGATCGTAGATATAGCAAAGCAAATGAACGTGGCTAAATAGGCCACCTTCTTTACTGCTTTATTATAGATATTATAGAGTTGTAATGTCTTTATTAAATCACTAAATGTTAAGGATGGTGTTGTATGAATACTTTTGATTGTGCCATTATTGGAGCAGGACCAGCTGGCTTGAGTGCAAGTTTAACATTAGGTAGAGCAAGAAGAAACATTGCGCTGTTTGATGATGGAACTAACCGAAATCGAGTCACTCAAGAGTCACATGGATATTTAACAAGAGATGGAATTAAACCGCAACAATTTAAGGGAATTGGCCTAAACGAAGTAAAAAAATATCCATCTGTTTCATATTTTTCAACAACAGTAACAAAGATTAATCATGATCAAAAATCAGCATTATTTAAAATCAAAACAAAGGATAATCAATTATTTACAGCTGAAAAAGTTATACTTGCAACAGGTATTCAAGAGACATTTCCTATTCCTTCTATAAGGGAATACTATGGGAAAAGCTTATTTAATTGTCCTTATTGTGATGGTTGGGAGTTGAGGGATAAGCCGTTAATTATTATTGCTGAAAAAGAAGCTTTTGCCACGCATATGGTTAAATTACTTTACGGCTGGTCAAGCGATTTAGTTGTTGCAACGAATGGAACGAAACTCTCTGGTGAAGCTATCGAACAATTGAAAAAGCGAAATGTTTCGATTAAAACTGAGCCAATAAAAAACTTAATTGGTGATAACGGCTATCTCAAACATGTCGAATTTAAATCAGGTGAAATCATTCAACGCTCAGGGGGATTTGTTGTCCCAACATTCCATCGGCCAAACCAATTTGCTGAACAACTTGGGTGTAAAGTTTTAGAGGATGGTGTCGTTGTAACAGATGGTGCAGGTCGTACGACGATTAAGAACATTTATATTGTTGGTGAAACCGAAAAAGGGAGTTCTTCTTCACTAATTATTGCAGCAGCAGATGGCCAAAAAGTGGCTACATCTGTCAATATGGACTTAGCGATGGAGCGTTTTTAAGTTTTATCATAGCGATACCATAAAAATAGATATATGAATACTTGCGATGCTTCGATAAATGAAGGATCGCTTTTTCAATCGGGTAAAAATATGTTACATACATTTTCAGGAAATAGAGAGAATATAGGTAGAAAAAGTAAAAAAAATTTGAGAATATGTAAAGTGATGGAGGATTATGACAATTGGATAGACCGTTGAACGAAACACCTCACCAAGTAAGATTAACTGCGTCAGAAATTGCAAATATATGGTCTCAATTTCAAAATGACACGATGGCAATATGTATTTATAAATATATGATAAACACTACCGAGGATGCAGCAATTCGTGAGGTTTTAGAATTCGCTTTATCACTTGCTAAGAATCATATTGGAACAATAAAAGAGTATTTTATCGCAGAAAAATTTCCGATTCCCCACGGTTTTACAAAGGACGATGTGAATATGGATACCCCTAAGCTATATTCAGATGAGTTTTGTTTAACCTATACGTACATAATGTGTGTTTATGGGTTAGCAGGCTATGCTGCTGCTTTATCAACGAATATTCGCCGTGATATAAGGGAGTACTTTGTGGCGTGTCAAGATGAGACAATGGAGCTTTTTAATCGGTCGCTCGATTTATTGTTAGTTAAAGGAATCGTTTCTAGACCACCTTTTATCAACCCTCCGAAACATTATGAATTTGTTCAATCTAAGAATTACATGAAAGGAATTCTTGGGGGTGAAAGACCTTTAAATAGTATTGAAATAAGTAATGTACACTGGGATTTAAAAAAATTACAGGTAGATAAATCACTTTGTATTAGCTTTGCACAAGTGGCCAAAACCGAAGAAGTGAAAAAGTTTTTCTGGCGAGGTGTAGAGATGTCGGGAAAACAAATAGAAATTTTAGGATCGGTATTATCTATAAATCACCTTTCTCAACCAAAATCAGAGGAGTCAGAAATAACTAGTTCAACGATTGCACCTTTCTCAGAACGCTTAATGATGTTTCATAAGATGGTTATTTCCTCTGCTACAATGGGGTTATTTGGCTCAGCAGTAGCGACATCGCAGCGTTTGGATTTAGGTATGCACTACTCAAGATTTTCAATGGAGCTTGCAAATTACATGAAGGATGGATTTAAAATCATGATTAAACATAAATGGGCTGAGCAAGTACCATTGTCAGACGATCGGAAACATTTAGCGGGGCAGTAAAGGAATATGAAAAAGGGGAAATGAGACGCTGAATCACAAGTAAGATCCACGTCTATTACATTTTCTCTTTATCAATGCTATTCTTAATCAAAAGAATGGCTTTTTCGGTTAACTACCGAATGATGAATTTTTTGTTTCACCTATACCTTATATTAACGGAAGACATCCTAGTACGAATCTTAGCTCTAGTAATAGCAACAGACTTTTTATTAATAGAAAAACAATGTATCGAAGTTTTACAATCTCGCTAAATTGTTATGAACCATTTTTTATCATTAAACTATCATCTCAACGTTTAATGGATGTGATTGACTTTTCTCTATTAAGTTTCAATTTCGACCATTAAAATTCAGTTAGTGATTCATATTAAATAAGTGGGGAATTGATTGAAACTTTTCTAAGAAAAACTAGTAAAGATGATATGGAGAATTTGATGGTCTTAAAATTTCAATTTTCTAATATAAGAAATTTTAGTGAAATGTCGAGCCTTGAGGTAAGAGACATTCGATTAAATTATGGTAAACTAGAGTTAAGGTATTATCGGTTAAAGCGAACTTTTAATGGAAAATATTATAATTTTCCTAAAAAGGAGAGGGGGAGTAGCGAAATACTTAAAAATAATTAAAATTTACATAGATAGAAATTTTGTTGAAATGAGGAAAGAAATATGATTGAAAAAAGAAGGCGTAAATCAAAAAAATCACTAATGGTTATACGAGCTTTATTAGTGATTATTGGAGGATTCATTACAGCATATGGGCTAGAAGCTGTATTAATTCCAAATAATGTATCAGACGGTGGGGTAACAGGTTTGAGCATCGTTAGTTCACAGTTAATTGGGATACCATTAGGTGTTTTAATTGGAGTGCTAAATCTCCCATTTGTCTTTTTAGGTTATAAACAAATAGGGAAAAGCTTTGCAATCTTTTCGGTTATCGGTATTGCTTCTTTAGCAATAGGTACTAGCCTGATGCACCATGTGCCTACTATCATTCAAGGTGATACATTGTTAGTTACCGTTGTCGGAGGTATTATTATCGGGTTCGGAATGGGACTTGCCTTAAGAAATGGTGGAGCATTAGATGGGATTGATATGCTAGCAGTTCTTTTATCAAGAAAGTTACCGTTTGGAACAAGTGACCTTATCCTATTCTTAAATTTATTTGTCTTTATAATTGTCTCTACTGTATTTGGTCTTCAAGGAGCAATCCTATCAGCAATTGCATACTTTATCGCATCTAAAGTTATCCACATCGTAGAAGAAGGTTTAAGCGGTTCTAAAACCTTTAAAATTATTACAACCCAACCAGAAGAAATGGTCGAAACTATTCGTGATCGTTTAGGCCGTAGTGCAACATATAAGCTGGCTCAAGGTGGATATTCACATGAGCAATTCAAAGAAATCACCTGTGTTATTAACCGTTTAGAAGAGAGTAAAATGAAGGAAATTATACGCGAAATTGATGAAACTGCCTTTGTAACTGTATATGATGTAGCAGAGGTTAAAGGTGGTAACTTCAGAAAACGTGATATTCATTAAAGCCTAACGGAAATCTAATATAATTTAAATTGACTTTGCTTCATAAAGGAGCAAAGTTTTTTTATGAACAAAATAATTAGGTCTTACTATTATTTGAACCGTATTTGGTACTAACAATTGCCTTCATTGAACACTCCTAATTAAGTCCTCTTTCCCAATATAAGAGACCCTCATAGAAAATTGGATATATTTAAAGTATCCGATCGTAATACGAGCGAGTAGAAGGATAGTTTCGCTTTAGTTTTTAATTTTTAAAATACTTTATCAGGATTTAAAATAGACTATAGAATTTCATATAGAAACCACCTTGGTTGTTTTTTTAAAACGAGGATTATTGGAGGGATATATGCTAAGCTTAAAAATGTAGGGAGATTTAATAAAGCTTTTAATCCAAATGTGTGGACTTAAGGAACTGCATGATGAATAATGGCGCATGATATTCCCTAAGTTTATTTATTGAATAATTGTAAAAGGGTGTTTACATTGAATATTTTATGGGATTTTGACGGAACATTATTTGATACGTATCCAGGTTATTCGAAGGTTTTTTCTGAAGTGTTAGGAGGTAAAGTTTCAGAAGAGGAAATCTATAAACGATTAAAAATTTCTCTCTCTCATGCTATTGAATATTACGACCTTACTGAGGGTCAAGTAAAAGAAATGGATACATTAAAGAACAATTTAAATCCAGGTGATATTAAGCCATTTGACAAAGTAGAGGAAATTTTAAAATATGCAGATAAAAATGTCATAATGACACATAAGGATAGAGATGGAGTTTTAGCTATTCTGAAGCACCATGGATGGGACAAATATTTTATTGATATGGTGGCAATTGATGACGGTTTTCCACGAAAACCTAACTCTCAAGCATATAGCCATTTACACAATAAATACCATATTGATTTAGTTATCGGTGACAGGGAAATCGATCTTTTACCGGGTAAGGAATTAGGGATCGCAACTTGTATTTTTGGAACGAAAAGCGATATTGCCGACTATTGTTTATCTGATTATGCACAATTTTTTGAGATAATCGATTGCAATGATTTTAATAAATAGTTTATTGTAGCTTCTAACTCTACTAAGCTTATACAGCTCAAGAACAAGTACGCTGTTTTGCAGTATTTTCATATCTAATGATAAAATGATCAAAAGGGATTTATTGCGAGGGGACGAAATGAAACCAAGAATATCTGTCATCACTTTAGGAGTAGATGATTTGGAGAGGTCGTTATCGTTTTATCAAAAGGGACTTGGATTACCAACAGAAGGAATAGTTGGCAAGGAATTTGAACACGGTGCTGTCGCCTTTTTTGATTTGCAGCCAGGATTAAAACTTGCGATATGGAGCCGTACCGATCTTGCTCATGATACTAAATTAAATGTGACAGCGCCAAGTCCAACCGAATTTACGCTTGGGCATAATGTTGCCAGTAAAGAAGAGGTTGACTTGGTCATGGACCAAGCGAAGAAGGCTGGTGCAATCATTACCGTCGAGCCTCATGATACGTTTTGGGGTGGGTATTCAGGATATTTCCAAGATCCTGACGGCCATTTATGGGAAGTAGTTTGGAACCCGGATTGGCAGTTTATCGAATAGTTTTGTGGGAGTGAGAGAGATGGGTACTATTTCTTTAAGATTTATTGAAAAAGATGATGCTCCATTTGTTCAAAAGTATGCCTCTAGCTATGATGTTGCAAAAACATGCTTACTTCCACACCCATATCCGAAAAACGGAGGAGAACATTGGGTTCATTTTGCTTTGAAGAATATAAACGATGAAAAGGCATTTTCCTTTGCTATCTTATATGAAGGAAGCTTTGCTGGAGTTATTTCTTTAACAAAAGTAGATAAAGTTAAAGGAATAAGTAATTTAGGATATTGGGTAGGAACTCCTTATTGGAACAAAGGAATTTGTACAGAAGCGGTTTCAAAGGCTGTTGATTTTGCATTTGCAGAATTAGGATTAAGCCAAATTAATGCCGAGTGTTTAGAAAAGAATCAAGCCTCGATAAAGGTTCTTCTTAATAATGGATTTACGAAGGTAAAAGAATTTATTTTAGAGGATGGTAAATTTATTGGAGAGAAATGTGTTTTATATCGGCTTTCTCAATAGGCTTATAGGAAAAATATTCTAAATAGTATTAATAATATATTATTAGCTTCAGAGGTTAATGGATTATAAAATTGAGCAATAGATGTAGGAGGAGTTCGTATGGAAATTAAAATAGATGATTTAACTGGACCTGAAGTGGGCCAATTAATAATGGAGCATTTACAAGGTATGAAATTAAATTCTCCTCCAGAAAGCATTCATGCGCTGAACCTTGAGCAATTGCGTCAGCCTAATATAACTTTTTGGAGTGCTTGGAATGGAAAAGATTTACTTGGTTGTGGAGCACTAAAGGAGCTTGATTCTAAGCATGGTGAGATTAAATCGATGCGAACATCCTCAGCTCATTTAAGGACCGGAGTTGCCAAAAGGTTACTTCAGCATATCATTGATGTAGCTAAGGAGAGAGGCTATTCTAGACTTAGCTTGGAAACAGGCTCAATGGATGCCTTCGCACCTGCAAGAAAACTCTATACAAGCTTTGGGTTCGACTATTGTGAGCCGTTTTCAGATTATATTGAGGACCCGAATAGTGTCTTTATGACAAAGGAATTATAGAGTTCACTAGGATACATAAGGTAAAAAGGAGTTTTACGTATGCAGCAACAAGATATTATCACGATAGAACAAATCATGAACGCGTTATTACACTCGTGGTCTATAGAATCTAGCTCAAAATGGACAATCGATAATCCTGCAAAGGGCCAATGTGGAGTAACAGCTTTAGTTGTTCATGATTTATTGCAAGGTGAAATCAGAAAAACGGAGACAGCTGGAGGATGGCATTTTTACAATATGATTGACGGAAAACGATATGATTTAACTGCTTCACAATTTTCAGAGGAAATTGTGTATAAAGATATTCCTTCAAATCGGGAAGAGGCATTCGCGGATACAAATGAACGTCAATATAACTATTTAAAACAGAGTGTCCTATATGTTTTAAACCAAAGGTAGTTGGAAGGCTGAGAACGAACTAACATGAGCGCTTGCACTTTACAGGCAAGCGCATAGTTGAATAATTAAAATTGATATAAAAAAGGCTTTATTTTGCACGCAATAGTCTACCAATTTTTAATACCCCGATAAATAAAAGGAGAAATGGGATAATGAATAATGCATGTCCAATCCCAGGGACAAATAATTATAGAGTTGGCCATGGTACTACTTTCGGAACATAGTACAAAATCATTCCAGGTATGATAAAATTCACTGCTATTATAGCTATTTTATTTCCTATAGGGAATTTACTTCCAATATTGTTTTTTGGTTTAAAAGTTTTATATAATGAAAAGCTAATTAAACTGAAGATAATGATTAAGAGTGAATTGATTATGATATAGATTGTATATGATTTTGATTAGGTGTTTGTAGTTCATCATGATGAATGATATTGATTATCCCAGTCATGATATTATCATAGGAATCAATATTGAGATAATCGAGTGATTTGATAACTAAACTAATCCCATATTCTCCATCTAATACTACTTTTGTATACGTATTTTCTGTTGAACCATCATGAGAGATTACGTTCTGATTAATGCTCCATCCCATCGCATAATACGAATCCTCCCACATAACTGTGGTAGGTCTGAACAATTCCTGTATTTTACCCTTTGACAAAACTCTTTCTTCCTTGAATTGACCGTTATTTAAAAGGGCAATCATGTAATTTGCCATATCTTCAGCGCTTGAAATCAGATAACCAGATGGAATATTTCCTTCATGATTTAGTTGCTCTGTTGGAAATTTCAACCCAAAGATCGTTTGATAGCCTGTTGCTATCGTTTTATTTTTATCATCACTAATATTGGCGTAACTATTTTTCATATTAAGTGGTTTAAATATATTGTTAGTTACATATTTTTTATATGGTGTATTTTTTACTTCCTCAATGACTAGACCTAAAATGTCGTAGTTAAGATTTGAATATTCAAATGTTTCACCGACTTCATGTTCTAATTCAATATTTTTTAAACCTTTTATATGCTCTTTCAATGTTTTATTTCCATTAAGTATAGATAACTGTCCGTCATAAGTAGAAAGGCCACTCGTTTGGTTTAATAATTGCTTAATGGTGATTTCTTTTGACGAATCCGCATCTGCTAAACGAAACCATGGTAAATATGTTTGCACTCGTTCCTCTAATCGAATGATACCTCTATCTACTAATTGAAGTATAGCTAGCGCCGTAAAAGATTTACTAACTGATCCTATTACAATAGGTGTTTGTGGTGTCATATGATTGTTATTTGCTCCTGATATCCCATAACCTTTTAAGTATTGAATTTGCTCATCATTCACAATGGCTAAAGACACACCAGGGATGTTTAGCCTTCTCATTTCTTTCTTTATGAATTCATCAAGTTTATTCATGTCTAAATTGCTAGGATTTTCTGCACTTATAGTTTTGGTACATAGGTGAAATCCAAAGTAATTTAAAGATTAGGATTATTTTCCCTATCGTTTGGCGTCTATCTTTTTTTATCTCCATAAATAACCTCCAAACACAATTTTAAGAACCCGATGAAAACGCTGAGCATTTCTACAATTGTATTAATCATGCTTCTTTAATGTTATAAAAATTTAAAATGAACAACCATTGATTTCCCTAACAATAGGATGGGGTTATATGACAATTTTGACACTTGTATTTGGGAGAATTTAATTGATATACTTTCGGTTAGTTCACCTCGAATACAGAATGATTCGTAATGTGCTAAGTAAGATGAAAATGCTCGTTTCACACGATTTGGATACTGCTTTTTTAAAAAAATATTCGACTTGAGCTTGCCGAATAGACAGTACTATTCACTTTGTAGCATTTTACCTAATTTTCTAGTTGTGTCTTACTCTTTCATTCATACTCCCCATAACTTGCTTTCCTTTAAAAAATTGTGCACTTTTTGTAAGTTTAGTTCATCGGAGTTTTTCTGGACATAATAAAATTCCCTATAAGTATTAGTGTGCAATTTCTTGTAGTGTTTTACACTAATCCTTATAGGGGATATAATATCTGCCTCTTAATAGAGACAGGCCTATTATGTTACTTACAAACATCTCAATCTTTCAAATTGCTTTTAAATTGATCGAAATCAGTTTTAATATAATGAAATAGCTTTTCGTTGCCACCATGGTCTGGGTGAGCTTTTTTTAATAATTCCTTATATGCAGCGATGACATCCTTATCACTTGCTAATTTTGTAAGACCTAATTTTTGACGTATATCACTTGAAGAGAAGGAAGCCGGTCTATCCATATTCGATTCCTCTTTATTGAACTTTTCCTTTAATGCAATCAACTCATCTCGTAATTCAATATTTTCTTTTAATAAATTGATCGTTTCCTTTTTTAAATGATTTCTTTCGATTTGCAATAAGCCTATTTCATTATAATGCTTATCTCTTTGTTGGATGAGTACACTTGACTGAGCAGCATGCAGTTCTTCTAACCCTTTTATTTCCGCATCTTTTGCTTTTATTCTTAGTTTTAATTGTTGAATGATATGATCCTTATCAAGCTTCGTTTGCGTCTTCATAAAACGCATTAACGCCTTATCATCTACGGTGAATCCAGTTGCTTTTATTTTGCCTTCACGGAGCCATTGCTTAAAGGTTTCAATATTATCTGTTATCCCCGCTTCCTTTAATAGGGTAAATGCTTGATCCGTATTCAATTGATTTCTCCTTTCCTCGGGTAGTAGCTATATAAGTTGAGCGTATAACCACATAAGCCCCTATTATATATATAAGTGCGTAAGGCTGTTTTTTTGCGCTTTCCTTTTGATTTAATAAGTGAAAATGATAAATTAGATAAAAATCTCCCTATTTTAAAACGTAAAAAAGAAAAAATAGCTCAAAATGCTACTATGAAAAAATATTTGTGGAACTTGATACAAACCTCGGTACTTGAAACTATGTTTAAGATTAATATCTCCTCATATAAAATAGAAATCCTCTTTCCTCTTCGTATGTGATGTTTTATTACATTCATTTATTTTTTATAGGAATTGTAATATGAAAATATCGTGTTTTGTTTTATAAATTCCAAGATAATCACTATGTTTAGCTCTCATATTACTTCCTCTTTGGCTATATAGTACAAGAAAATGTGCCAAATTTCACAATTCCTCTAATGAAACATAAATATCGATCGGTTAAAATAGTCATAAAATTAATGTTATATCTTTTAACATTACGTGTAATTTAATATTACAAATTTGAAAGGGAGGAGTAAAAATGAGGTTAGAGAAAACAGCAGAAAAGGCTGCTAATTCACCGGAACTATATAAAGTTAAAAAGAGATTCACACTGCCACATATTTACGTTCTTTTATTTTTCTTTATTACTCTTGCAGCTATTGCTACTTATTTCGTTCCTGCTGGGGTGTATGAAAGAATTCCAGGTCCTGAGGGGAGGACAACAATTGATCCTAGTTCATTTCAACTGGTTGAACGGTCACCTGTTGGATTAACAGAATTTATGACAGCTATACCAAGAGGCTTGGTTGCTGCTAGCGAGGTTGTGTTTTTTACATTTATTATTGGCGGTATCTTTGCGGTAATTCGTAATACAGGGCTTATTGAAATAGGAGTTAGTAAACTAACGAGAAAGTTTTCAACTCGAAGTATTACGCTAATTCCAGTGCTAATGGTTGTATTTGCGACTGTCTGCAGCTTGATTGGTACACAGGAATTAAGTCTAGTGTATGTTCCTGTTATCTTACCGATTATGATCGCTATGGGCTATGATTCGATGGTTGCAGCTGCGGTAGCTTTAGTTGCTACTACAGCAGGTTTTATGACGGGGTTTCTGAATCCAATTAATACAGGATTGGGGCAAAAGATTTCTGGTCTTCCCGTGTTTTCGGGAATAGAGATGAGATTCGTCGCTTTCATTGTGTTTGTATTGGTCGGAGTGTTTTATATTGTCCGTTATGCTCAAAGGGTAAAAAGAAATCCAATGTCTAGCTATGTATATGAAGAGGATGAAAGTAAGAGAATGATTTATTTAAATCAATCTAAAGTAAATAAGCCAATTGTAACAATGCGTCAAAAGCTTGCATTCCTTGTACTTTTTGGGTTTTTTGTTTTGTTAGTTTATGGAGTATTAGCAAAAGGGTGGTTCATGTTAGAGATGGCAGGATTGTTCATTCTGATGGGAATCGTCGTTGGGATGATTTCTGGTTTAAATCTAACAGCCATTTGTGAAGGATTTAATGAGGGTTTCCGTGAGGTGTTGGTCGGAGCCATTATCATTGGAGTAGCCAGAGCGGTTGCAGTTGTATTAGAGGACGGCCAAGTGATGGATACGGTCGTTAATAGCTTGGGGGCAATTGTCGGTGAATTTCCAGCAGTATTTAGTGCAATTGGCATGTTCTTTGTCCAAATGCTATTTAGCTTTCTAGTCCCATCTGGCAGCGGGCAAGCGTTAGTAACGATGCCGATTTTAGCGCCGCTTTCAGACCTGATTGGTGTAACAAGGCAAACAGCTGTTTTAGCATATCAATTTGGTGATGGTCTTGGAAATATTTTGTTTCCAACCTCGGGATACTTTTTGGCGACTTTGACTATCGCTGGTGTACCTTGGCAAAAATGGGTTCGCTTCTACATGCCATTGTTTTTCATCTGGCTAGTGCTTGCCATTATATTTTTAATCATTGCGCAAATGATTCAGTGGAACGGTTAAATATAGCTGAAGAATAGATAGTCGTACATGAGATCTAACATCCTTAAATACTGCATTTGCGGTATTTAAACTACGTAGTTTCGTTTTGGGAATAAAAAACGTCAAAACACTTCGAAACGAAACTAAAAGAAAGTGATTTATTTCGAATTGTTTAAAAACCGTGTGAGAATATATGACAAGAACCCCTTTTATTTATAAGAGTGTTGTTATAATAATCACAACATTCAGGAAATAGAAGGAGGAATTTCTAATGAAAAAGACACATCCAGCTTTTGTTATTTTTTTGTTTTTTTTAGGTTGGGTATTTATGTATGCTGACCGTAACATCCTTTCACCAGTTATGGGTAGCATTGGGGAAGAATGGGGACTTGATAATGCTCAGTTAGGTTTAATGTCAACAGTGTTTTTTGCTGCTTATGCCCTTATGCAAATACCTACAGGGTTTTTAGCTGATAAGTTTGGAAGGGTAAAGGTGTTAGTTGCTGGGTATGTGTTATTTGGTGTTGCAACCTATTTGAGCGGGCTAGCCGCAAGCTTTGGTATTTTTTTATTAATGAGAGCTTTAACTGGCTTAGGTGAAGGAACATATTATGGTTCCCAATATGGAATTTCGTCGAGCATAACACCTAAAAAATACAGAGGTCTCGTATCAGCTCTGATCAATAGCGGGATGGCGTTTGGAATCTCACTCGGATTTATTGCATCTAGTTATTTTACATATACCTTAAATAAAGGGTGGCAATTTCCTTTTTATGTATTTGCTGTTCCGACAATAATTGTGGCGATTTTAATCGGAATATTTGTAAAAGATAATCACCATAAAAAGCATAGGCAAGAGAAGGCAATCCAAGAAAAGGGCAATATGAAGCTATTATTTACAAAAAATCACCTTCTTGTTTATCTATTAATCTTTTGTTCTTTATATGGATTCTTTGGAATGCTAACGTGGCTTCCTTACTATTTACAAACCGCTCGAGGTGTCGATGCATCACAAACTGGTATCATTGCATCTTTAGTGCCTTGGGCTTCAATTCCTGGGGCCATCTTATTTGGGTTTTTATCAGACAAAATAAAAAGTAAAAAGCCGTTAATTATTTCATTAGCGCTTGCGGGGGCATTATGTCAATTTGCCATTCCTTATATTGAAAACTATTCCTTGCTTCTTATAGGTTTAGTCCTTTATGGATTACTTGGAAAATTAGCGCTTGATCCGGTTTTAATTTCATATATGGCTGATATTACTCCTTCATCTATGTATTCGAGAGTTTATGGATTTTTTAACTTTAGCGGTATGTTGTCTTCCATTTTTGCTCCTTATATTACAGGATATTTTGCAGATCAAACTGGCAGCCTTGAATTTGGCTTTTATTTATCAGGAGTTCTTTTAATTATCGGAGGTATACTGTTTATTTTTACCGATAAGCGAATTAAACCAACGATTGATTCCTCTTCAACTGTCATGATAGGAAATGTAGCTGGGGAGGGAAAAATAGGATGAATAAAGCGATTGTAGCAAACAAGACAATGGTCGTAAGTCCTCATTATCTTGCATCACAGGCTGGAAATACGATTCTTCAAAAAGGGGGAAATGCTTTTGATGCAGCTGTAGGGGTCAGTGCTTGCCTTGCAGTAGTATACCCACATATGACTGGACTTGGAGGTGATTCCTTTTGGCTGACATATAATGCTAAGCATAAAATGATCCGTGCTTATAATGGAAGCGGCAGATCAGGCTCTAGCGTAACACGTGATGTATACAAAGGGAAAACCTCTATTCCGACCCGTGGGATTGAAAGTGTCATAACCGTACCAGGAATGGTTGATAGCTGGGACGCAATCCTGAAGGAATATGGAAAATTATCATTAGGGGATGTACTGGAACCGGCTATTGAGTATGCGAAAGACGGCTATCCTTTTTCAAAGGATCAGCAGGACAATACGGTGAAAAATTTTAAGATGCTACAAAGAGATGATGATGCAGCAGCTATTTTTCTTCCGGATGGGAAGGTGCCAAAGATAAATGAGAGATTTATTCAAGGAAATCTAGCCGATACATTAAAGGAAATTGCTAAATATGGCAGAGATAGCTTTTATAAAGGCGAGTTAGGGAAACGAATCATCCAACGTTTAAAGGAAAAAGGCGGTTTGCTCAATGAGGCAGATTTTGCTGACCATAAAGGAAGATGGACTGATCCAATTACAACCACTTACCGAGGCTATCAAATGTACCAAGTACCCCCTAATTCTCAAGGCTTTACAGGGCTAATGGCCCTTAATATTCTGGAAAACTATGATTTACGTTCAATCTCAGAAGGTTCATTTGAATATTATCATTTATTAGTAGAAACATTAAAAAGATGTTTTCAAGATCGAAATCGCTATTTAACTGATCCAGATTTTCAATCCATTCCATTAGATAAATTGCTAAGTAAATCCTATGCACAAGAGATGGCGAGCTCCATTCAACTTGATCGAGCGAACGATGTTCAAACTCAATCGATTGGAAGTGATACCGCTCATGCTGCAGTTGTAGATGAGGAAGGGAACGCCGTATCCTTTATTCAAAGTCTTTACTTTGAATTCGGCTCTGGAGTAGTTGCAGGGGATACTGGAATTATCATGCAGAACAGGGGTTCATTCTTTTCTCTTGATTCTTCACATATCAATCGTTTAGAGCCAAGAAAAAGAACCTTCCATACATTAATGCCTGCGATGGCGATTAAAGATGGACGACCTCGCATTCTCTATGGTACCCAAGGTGGTGAGGGACAGCCGCAAACACAAACTATTATGATTACAAGAATGATCGATTATGGCATGGATCCACAACAAGCAATTAGTGAACCCCGATTCGTTTGGGGCAGAACCTGGGGAGAAGCTAGTCAAGAGCTCAAGATTGAAGGCCGCGTTTCATTAGCGGTTATTGAGCAATTAATGGCAGCTGGTCATCTCGTTAAAAGGGTAGAACAATTTGATGGGATTATGGGACATGCAAATGCCATTGTTATAGATGATCAAGGCTTTTTGCATGGCGGTGTTGACCCGAGAAGTGACGGTGCTGCGATTGGGAGATAAGGCAACTGCTCTAAAGCTTGTTGATTGATTTTAGGATTGCTTTCTTTCACCTTAAAGGCTTTCATCAGATGTCTGTTAATATTATACTCATACTATATGATGCTAAAGGATGGGTATAATATGAAGATCGATAACATTGATAGGAGAATACTTGAGTTACTAACTGTTAATGGAAGAATGTCTTATTCTGATATAGGTAAAGAGCTGGATTTATCTAGAGTATCTGTTCGTGAACGTGTAAATCAATTAATAAAAAATGAGGTTATTGAAAAATTTAGTGTAGTGATTAATTCTGAGAAAATGGGGAAGAATGTTTCAGCCTTTTTTGAAGTGGATTGTGAGCCTAGTTCCTTAGTAGCGGTAGCGGAAAAGTTAGCGGATAATCCTTGTGTATCAAGCTGTTATCAAATGACTGGTCCAAGTACACTTCATATGCATGTACTCGTTGAAGACTTTAGTGCGTTAGAAAAGTTCATTAATAACGAGTTATATGCACTTGAAGGAATTACAAGAGTAGAGAGCCATATTTTGCTTAGACGCTTTAAAAGTCGTAGCGGTTTGAAATTATAGAATGGCTATTCGTAGAGGTTAATACTCATTATGCCCCTTTTTATCTATGATTCATTTGAGAAAGGGGGTGACTGAGTTTAACCTCTTTTTTTAAGAAATATATTTTGGAATTTATAGAAAAAACTAAATATTTACACTATAATTGGAAATGAGTAGAATGTGGTTCCGTTTGTTAGGTTTTGTTTATTTATTTATTAACAAAGGGATGCAAAAGCGGCATATTATATATTTTTTATCATAAAGTTTATAGTAGGGGAATTAAAAAGAATAAATACTATTTTAGGGAAGATAAGTCATGATTCGCAAGAGTCCACGCATGTAAATTTCTAAAAGATGTAACAAGAAAAATAATTTGTAAAGGGAGATTATATGAAACAACTTCAATTGTTTTTAGCGTTTTTCCGTGTTGGAATTTTGGGCTATGGTGGTGGACCATCGTCAATACCTCTTGTACATAAAGAAGTCGTGGATCATTATAAATGGATGAATGATGATGAATTTGCAGATGTGTTAGCATTAGGCAACACACTGCCAGGTCCAATCGCAACAAAAATGGCTGGTTATATTGGCTATAGAGTGGCAGGGATTTTAGGACTTATTAATGCCACCATGGCGACCATTTTACCTACGATTATTTTAATGATTGTTCTATTAACGACGATTTCTTCTGTTAAAGACTATCCATGGGTTCAGGGGATGACAGCTGCGGTCGTTCCTGTAGTTGGAGTTATGCTTGCGACCTTAACATGGGAGTTTTTTGCGAAATCTAAAGAATCCTTGGGATGGCTAAAATCCATTTTATTTTTAGGAGTAAGTTTTTTGTTAATGGAGGTTATAGGGTTACATCCAGCCATTTTAATTGGTGGTCTTTTACTCGCAGCCATCTTACAAAAAGATAAAAAGCCTGAGGCAAATCGTGCTGTAGAAAGGGGGAATGCTTCATGATTTATTGGGAAATCTTCCTTGCCTTTTTTATACCGGGAATACTTGGATACGGAGGAGGTCCAGCTTCCATTCCATTGATTGAAAATGAGGTTGTGGATCGTTACGGTTGGATGAGTGTAAACGAATTTAGCGAGGTGCTTGCATTAGGAAATGCGCTTCCAGGACCAATCGCCACAAAGATGGCCGGTTATATTGGTTATCAACAGGGGGGGATTTTTGGAGGGTTTATAGGTATATTTGCGACAGTTGCCCCATCATTAATTTTAATGATCGTATTATTAGGGTTTTTATATAAGTATAAAGATTCTCCAAAGGTAAAAAGAATGACAACATATATTAGGCCGACAATTGCTGTTTTACTTGGGGTCATGGCATTTAGTTTTTTTTCTAGTGCCTACATTGATACTGGAATTTGGCAAACACTTTTTCTAATTGTTATTAGTTTTTTACTACTAGAAAGGTTGAAGGTACACCCTGCGCTTGTTATTATAGGAGCAATGGGGTATGGAGCGATTTTTATAACGTAATGTTTTAAAAGGCAACAAAAAAATCTAACAAAGTCTTCTTAAAGGACGATTGTTAGGTTTATTTTTTTACTAGGCTGTTTTCGATAAACTCCTGCTTTAGAGCAGCGGTACCGGTGAGAATTAAAAGGATAAAACGATAGGTGAGAGATAACAATTTTTGTCATATGGATTAGGTGAGCTTGTTTCCGCGAAAAAGTGAATTGCTATCACTTTTTCACAAGGAAATTTCGTAATTTACCAGAATATAATATATGAAATCGTATATGTGTTAGCAAAGTGCTAGTTTCCACTTATTATTTTACATATAGGTATTAGCTCATTACAGCAAGGAGTGTTTAAATGATTGAGTTAAAATATTTTGACCGTTCAGATTTTGAGCAGCTTATTGGCTGGATTGATTCCCCTTCTTTTCTGCTTCAATGGGGTGGTCCTGCATTTGAATTTCCGTTAACGACCTCTCAGTTAGAACGGTATATTGAAAATGCAAATCGTAAGGATTCAGAAACATTCATTTATAAAGTAATTGAGTGTGAGACTCATAAAGTTATTGGTCATATCTCTTTAGGGAAGATTGATAGAAAAAATAGATCAGCAAGAATTGGAAAAGTCTTAGTTGGTAATAAACATGTTAGAGGAAAAGGAATCGGCCAGCAAATGATTAAGGGAATTTTATCGATTGCTTTTGATGATTTACACTTACATCGAGTTAGCCTTGGAGTTTTTGATTTTAATCTTTCCGCCATCGCTTGCTATGAAAAGGCTGGTTTTAATAAAGAGGGATTGCTAAGAGACTCAAGAAAAAATGGTGATGAATACTGGAGTTTATGGGAAATGAGTATTTTAGAGAATGAATGGCTAAAAATGAAGGAATGTCAGCATAGTTGAAAGTGATAGTAAAGATACAAACCCGTTGATACATAAGGATTTGAATCTTTCTTTATAGTTCTATAATGAAAACTAGTACATCCACTCAACCTCATACTCAAACAAATCAACTTTAAAAAAAGACCGATGTCAAAGCAACAAGATATAAAAAACGAAGGTGGCCAAGAGCTTATGCAATAGGTGATTATCGCTATAGTATAAAGTTTGGTTGGCTAAATGATCGGTTCGGGGTTTCCTGGCAATTAAATCTCCTTAAATAAAGTTTAATGGCATTGACAAACCCAATTACTTCCAATAAAATCTATTTAATTCTATTATGAAAATTAGCAATGAAGAGAAGAGTAAGTATGATGGTATTTTCAGAGAGCTCCTATTTGGTGTGAGGGAGTAATATTATCGTATTGAAAAAAGACTCGGAGCTGCACGCGGATCTTAAAAAAAGAACTTAAGTGATACTGTGACGGAAATCTCCCGTTATCGAGATGAGGTATAATCAATTCAATAATTGACGTACCTATAGAGGTTGATGTGGTAACAGATCAACAAACTGAGGTGGTACCACGAAGCTATGACTCTCGTCCTCAAGATAAGTTTATCTTGTTGGCGAGAGTTTTTTTGTTCCCATTCTTTCTATTCATCCATTAAATTAGAGAGGAGTATATAAGATGAATCCTTTATTGTTAGATATTCCATTACAATTGGAAACAAGTAGATTGATTTTACGGGCACCAAATCAAACTGGAGATGGAGCGGTTGTGAATATGGCTATCCGAGATTCCTTTCATGAATTAAAAATGTGGCTACCATTTGCCCAAAAAATTGCTACTGCTGAAGAAACGGAAATAAACTTAAGGGAAGCACATATTAAGTTCTTAAAAAGAGAAAGTTTTCGTTTTCTTATCTTTCTCAGAGACACAAATGAATTTATTGGCTCAACAAGTATTCATGGGATAAATTGGGACATTCCTAAATGTGAGATAGGATATTGGATAAATACTAGGTTCAGCGGTAATGGATATATGACGGAAGCGGTTAAAGAATTAGTTCATTTTGGCTTAAGTAAAATCAAGTTCAAAAGAATTGAAATAAGGTGTGAATCAACTAATATGAAAAGTCGTTCTATTCCAGAGAAGCTTATGTTCAAGTTAGAAGGGATATTACGGCAGGATGATTTATCGGCAGATGGTAGGATACTTACGGATACTTGTATTTATTCTATAATTTCGTGAGGATATAGGTTGAAATAATAGTCATTGACTTACTAATACTCTAATGTTATTTAAGATGAATCCTTGTAATTCCTCACATTAGTTTCATGAGAAAAGAGCTTAACCTAGAATAAAATTACAGATAAATATAAAGGAGTTTTAATGATGAATTTAGTAATCTCAAAAGAGTTAGATAAAAAGGCTAAACAATATATTAATGATGGACTATTTAAGTTTAATTTAAAGCATTTTCCTAAAGATTTAGGAGGAAGATATGAAGATATTGGTTTGTTTATCAAGGATGAGAAAGGAAATGTTCATGGCGGAATAACTGCTGCAATATGTTGGAATTGGTTAGAAGTATATACGTTCTATTTAGATGAGGAGATTAGAAAAATGGGGTATGGAACAAAATTATTGCGAGAAATAGAGACAATTGCGATAGAAAAACAATGTGATTTTATTAAGCTAGATACATTGAGTTTTCAAGCTTTAGGTTTTTATGAGAAGAATGGGTATCAAGTGTTTGGTACTATAGATAATGTAGGTAGAGATTATAAACATTACTATTTAAAAAAAGATTTAAAGAACTGTTAAACGTGTACTTTCTTAAATAAATTCGTTCATGCTAGCTGAAAATGAAAGTTGATTTTCGAATGGTTACTAATGATAGATTTCATTGTTTGAAGAGGGAGGCAACCTATTTGAAACGAAATCAAAAATTTAAAAATATAGTTGAAACAGAAGAAGATTTGCGTTCAATTATCGGTTTTCCGAGTGAGTTAGTAAAAAGAAAGGTTATTCCGTATTTAGACGAGCATTGTACTGACTTCATTTCAAAATCACCATTTTTAGTCATTTCCACATCAGATGACAAGGGCTTTTGTGACGTTTCTCCAAGAGGAGATGCCCCAGGGTTTGCTGTTGTTTTAGATGAAAAACATTTAATTATACCTGAGAGACCAGGAAATAAAAGAATAGATTCTATGAGAAATATTTTATTGAATTCGAGAGTAGGTCTTCTTTTATCATACCTGGAATGGAAGAAACGCTTAGGGTAAATGGAAGGGCAACTTTAATACATGATGAACAATTACTTGAAAAAATGAAAGTGAAGGATCGAAAACCACTTATATGCATAGGTGTTGAAGTTGAGGAGTGTTTTATTCATTGTGCCAAAGCCTTCATACGTTCAAAATTATGGGACCCGAATTCTTGGATAAGTAAAGATATGCTGCCTTCAGCTTCAAAAGATGTTATCTGCTCATTCGCAAATTCGAAACGAGGATGTTACTCGTATTCTTGAAGAAAGTTATACGAAACGGCTATATTAAATTTTGAGCTAAAAGGAGAATATGTTTATGGTTAAAATGATAGAAGATGAGCATTATTATAATAATAGATTTATTGTTATTAACGATATAGTAGAGTTTGAGAGAGTTTATATGGTTGACGAAAGCAAGTTTACTAAAGAAACGTATGAAGAGTTAGGTGAAATATATGAAAATTTGCCATCGTATTTAGGCAAGCAAACAGAATATCCTTGCTGGTACGGTGATGAGCAAAAGGGTGATACCTACTTTATAACTGTTTCATTTGAACCGTCAGGACTACAATTTTGGGGGCATTTGCCTAGTTCGGATTTCATGCAGTGGGAGCGTAAATTCAATGAGTTGATCGCTAACTTCCCGTTTAAGTATCAATAAAATACATAAAAGAAAGTTCTTCTAAAGTTGCAATGCAGTTGTCAGGACTAGTGGTATTACAGAAGAAAAACAAGGATGCTTATTTAGATTTTAAGGGCAGAGCTCTGTTACTAGCCTGTCCCTATTCAAGAAAGTTATATAATACGTGTATAATCTTATTTTGCGAGGTGTAGATTTGATGATAGTCGTTAGCTCCTGTTTAGCAGGATTAGAAGTGCGATATAACGGTACACATAGTTTAGATGAGACAATTCGTCAATTAGTCAACGAGAATAAGGCGGTGACGATTTGTCCTGAATTACTCGGTGGTTTTACAACGCCAAGAGAACCAGCTGAAATTATAGGAGGAGACGGATATGATGTCCTTGATGGCAACGCAAAAGTGGTTGAGAAGTCAGGAACAGATGTAACAGACCTTTACATAAAAGGTGCTCATGCAGCATTAGAAAAAGCTATAAAATTAAAGGCATCTATTGTTGTGCTTAAGGAGAACAGTCCATCTTGTGGCAGTACAATGATCTATAATGGAGAGTTTAAAGGGAAGAAAATTGTTGGCAATGGTGTAACCTCTGCGCTGCTAAAAAGGAATGGAATACAAGTTTTGAATGAGGAGCAATTTGTTGAATCAATGAAATAAGAATGAGGAACAATTAAGAGTCCCATTCTTATTTCTAAGGTTGTACTTCATCAAATATTAAATATTAGTGTTTGAATCTTTATCGATAATGTCCTTTACGACCTTTTCTAGTGTAACCTGGCCCAATGTGCTTTCCATTGCTAGTTGGGCTGCAGAAAAAATCGGGTCAATTGCATTCTGAATATTCCTTCCAACTGTACATTTGATATTTGGATTTTCATGTACACTAAATAATTCGTTCTCGTTTACAACACTAACTGCCTTATATACATCAAGCATTGTAATTTCGGATAGTTCTCTAGCTAATTTTGCCCCTGCGATACCTGGCTTAACCTCGATTAATCCCGCCTTTTTAAGCATTCCCATAATTTTTCTAATCAATGTTGGATTTGTATTAACACTTTCAGCTAAAAATTCTGATGAACTAACTCCATCCTTATTTAACTCAATAAGAGCTAAAATATGAATTCCAACAGAGAATCTGCTGCTGATGGACATTATTTTTCACCTACCATGTTTTTTATATCTTTTCTTCGTTAGGCTGTTTTCGTAAACTTTATTTTTTTATTAGTAGTCGTTGTGATTTCTTTCCTTGTACAGTACTCGTTTCATACTTATTAAATTACAAACAAAAATACGAAAACATCCTTACATATATTGAACAATCATGTATTTAATTTGGTTACAACGTATTATACCTTAACATTTACGAAAAATAAAAACAGATTGTTGACAAAAGAAAAAGAAGTATTTATGATGAATACATGTATTCGAGATAAATACAAGTTGTTACAAGGAGGAAATAGGATGAAACTATTAGTAACAGGGGCAACAGGAAAATTAGGAACGAAGGTTGTTGAAACATTATTAAAAACAGTACCTGCTGAACAAGTAGTAATTAGTGTTCGAAATCCGGAGAAGGCAGAAGGCTTTAAAAACCGTGGAATAGAAGTTCGGCATGGGGATTTTGATCATCCTGAAACGTTGGATACGGCTTTTGCTGGGATTGACCGGTTATTATTGATTTCAGCAGATGGAGATAATGAAACAAGAATTAGACAGCATACTGATGCGGTAGCTGCGGCAGAGCGGGCTCGAGTTAAATTTATTGCTTATACGAGTTTAGGGAATGCGAGTGAGAGTAAGATGTTTCTTGCTCCGCCACATCGTGCTGCTGAGGAGGCCATTTTAAAAACTGGGATTCCATACTCCTTCTTACGCAACAATTGGTACTTGGAGAATGAGATTTCAAGCATCCAAGGTGTATTAGCAGGGGATCCATGGGTCACATCTGCTGGAGCTGGTAAGGTAGGTTGGGCACTTCAACAAGAGTATGCAGAAGCTGCAGCAGCAGTACTTTCCGGAAGTGGTCATGAAAATACAATTTATGAGCTTTCTGGCCAGCCACTGACTCAAGATGAACTTGTAGCTGCTCTAAGTACAGTCTTAGGTAAAGAAGTGCCTGTACAGCATGTTGACGATGTTACTTATGCAGAGGTGATGAAAAACGCTGGAGTTCCAGAGTTCATCATTCCGATGCTCGTTGATATTCAAAAGGGGATTCGGGAGGGAGCTCTAGAGATAGAAAGCAACGATTTTGAAAAATTACTAGGCAGATCATTAACACCTATTAACGAAGCATTAAGCACTATTGTCAAAGGTATTTCGTAACTTAGATTGAGGAAAATGATGAAGAGTCTTTATTTTGAGGAATCTTAACATAAGGCATCACTGAAGACGTGTGTATTTATACACGTCTTTTTTATAAGCTTTTTTCTGAAAGATTGTTTTGTTTTTGCACTATTTATTTAAAGGTTGATTGGAGCTACTTGCTAGATTCCTGCGAGATGCGTGGGACAAGTTAATGCTAACTAAGTGTTTAAACTAAAGGAGGCACACCACCCACCCCACGGAAAGAGAGTACTGCAAGAGGTGATTAACTAATAACGACAACTAAGTAAAAAGCAACAAAGTGTACGCAAACCGCCTTTTTAAAAATGTGTGCATCTTTTTGAAGAAATACATTTTTACATAACAACAAGAGTAAAAAGAATGGCCATAGTTGATAGATAAGATTTAAAGGCTTATTAGCTATTAGAAGTCTTCCTTTTCAATTAATTTTTGAAAACCATAATTTTTAAAAGAAAATGAATAAGAAATTAGAAAAAATGTTAAAACTTTATTAATTTATAATGACCGACCTTTTAACTAACCTCCATTCCCTTTTTTGTTATATTCGTTTGTTTTTATTCAGAATAAGAATAGAAGGAGGATAGTTAAAAAATTTAGCTACTATTAATTTTGAAATTAGCAAACTCAAGCTAAAATTCTAAAGTTCATAAGGTTTTTCGAAAATAATTTCAAAATAAGAAGCAGTACCATATCCAGAAGTACCGGGAGCAAATATTTGAACAAATCTCCAGCCTTCTTTTGCATGATCGTGGATAATTTCATGATAATCTTCCTTAGGAGCTTTATTCCAATTACTAAGTTCAACTTTTACAAATTTATATTCGTACATGATAAATACCTCCAGTATAAGCAGTATCTATCGTAATATACGGATGAGAGGATGAAAAGGTTTCAAAAGCATAAAGAGATTAGTCTTTAATGATAAGAACATGTCTATCTTTTAAGCGTTTCTAAAAAGTGAGACCTTTTTATGTTAAGCTCTGTTAAATTTGGTTATCGATTTCTACTAAAGGCATCCGCAAGCAGCAGTCTCACATATTCTCTAAAACAAACAAAGTGCTAAGAACTCAACAATAACCTTTAACCTGGTCGTATGTAGAGTTGATAATTAAATTTATATTAATCGTATGTTTTTTTGTAACCTTCCGTTCACTTCTCCGACTAATTTAAAGAAATTGGAAAATTTTTAAAAGGAGAAAGTTACTATGAAAAAGACAATAAATTTGTGTATTATCGTTTTATTATTTAGTTATCTAGCTGCATGTCAATCTGTTGAAAAAGAAAATAAAACAAACGCAACATTTACAGGAACAATAGAAGAAATTAATGGTCAAAGTGCGTTAGTTTCGATTGAAGAAGGTGAAATTCTTAATTCAGGTAATAGTGTAAATATAGACTTATCTGTTAATAGTGAGGAGACTTTTCAAGTTGGGGATAAAGTGAAAGTTAGTTATGATGGTGAAGTTCGAGAAAGTTTACCACTTAGTGTAAATGTAATTGAGATAGAGAAACTATGAGATAAAATCAAAATCAATTAGCTACAAGTACATAAAAAATTATATAGCTTTCCGGAAATATATGTAAATATCGGAAGGAGCTATCAATTATTTGTTGAATAATTGATAGATAGTTAGAAAGTTAGATAGGAGGAGTATGATGAATCCCATTGCAAATAAAATTAGTGGTGTTTTTATCCCGGTAAGTAACATTGAAAGTGCCCGTGATTGGTATTGTGATATATTGGGCTTGCCTGCTGATGGAGAAATTTATTTTGGTCATATTTATGTTCTCCCGTTTGATGGACCGAATATTGTACTTGATAGTAAACTTTTCGCTCCTAATCATATCCATATGGTTCCAGCAGTTCAATTAAATACGCAAGATATTCATCAAGCTTATAAATATATGCAAGAAAAAAATGTCCAATTAGCAACTGAAATAGAAAATGGCCATTGGTTCAATTTTAAAGACCCAGATGGTAATGTATTAATGGTTTGCAAATAGAATGAATGTTTGTAGCATTCTATCAGTCCTTCTATGTTTTATGTTTGTAAATTATTCTAATAGAAGGACAAAACCTCTTTTTCCCTTCATTAAATTGTGAAGATAAAATAGCGTAAATTCTAAAAGGTTATGTTGAGATGAAGGGGTTTTATTAAAATGTTTAGGATTCTATGTCTTGTTATTATTAAAATCTTTTGCTATAATCGTTTCATAGCTAACGATTTTGAAAATTTAAAGAGGTGATTCTAATACATTCATTTAATGAGAATGGGGAACTACTTCCAGAAGAAATAGATACAATCAATCAATTAACGAAACTTCCAATTGATTCGTTACATCTTGATGCAATTTCAGTCGTAACAAATATATATCGGGTCGCACAAGGATTAAGAAACAAAATGGAACAAGAAGTCTTATCTGAATATGGTTTATCGTGGACGGCATTCTCTATGCTATATGATTTGTGGATATGGGAATCTATTGAAACGAAAAAATTAGCAGAGTCTGCAGGTGTCTCAAAAGCAACTGTGAGCAATATAACAAAGACACTTGAACGAAAAGAGCTGTGCTATCGAAGGATTGACAACAGGGATAGAAGAATTACCTATGTTGCATTAACGGAAAAAGGCAAGCAAGTGATGGAAGCTCTTTATCCACAATTTCATAAAGGAGAAGTTGAGATTGTTTCAGGATTGTCAGAGAATGAACAAAAAAGTATGTCAAAGTTGCTTAGAAAAGTGATTCGAAATAACCACTTTTGAAAACGTACAATATCATATAAAAAAAGCTGTGAAGGGACACTCAGTAGTTGTTATCTCCCTGTTTATTAGAGAATCGATGGTTGGTGAAAATCGATACATAGATAACACGAAATACAATCCTAGAGCTTTCTTTGCAAAAGTAAAAGTGAGCAAAGAACGGTTGAGCCGTTATTCTGATAAGTGGAAGGATGATGTCCTTCAACAAGGGTGGTACCGCGTGTAAAAGTAAACCACGTCCCTTTTTTGGGATGTGGCTTTTTTTATTCAATTTTTTAGGAGGAAGATCAATGAGTCATTTAAAAGAACAATTAAATGAGGAGCAACGAACAGAAGTAATGAGACAAATGGCTATCTATAGTCAAGGTGTACAAGAAATTATTCCAACAGAAGAGTTAGAAAATAAAATAGCCAAATCAATATTAGAGAATAAACCATTAAAAATAAAATTAGGCTTAGATCCATCTGCACCAGATGTACATCTTGGTCATACTGTTGTCCTTAACAAAATGAGGCAATTTCAAGAGAACGGTCATATTATCCAATTAATTATCGGTGATTTTACCGGGAAAATTGGGGATCCGACAGGGAAATCTATCGCTCGAAAACAATTAACCGATGAGGAAGTTAAGCATAATGCGAAAACATACTTCGAACAATTCGCTAAGGTTATAGATATGGATAAAGTCGAGCTGCATTATAATTCTAAATGGTTATCTAAGTTAAATTTTGAAGATGTCATTCAACTATCAGGGAAAATTACTGTAGCAAGACTATTAGAAAGGGATGATTTTGAAGAGCGTATTGCTTTCGGAAAGCCGATTTCCCTTCATGAATTCTTTTACCCTTTAATGCAAGGATATGATTCTGTCGTTTTAGAATGTGATATTGAACTTGGTGGAACAGATCAGCACTTTAATATTTTAATGGGAAGACATTTTCAAGAAAAATTCGGAAAAGAAAAGCAGGTAGCTTTGCTAATGCCATTATTAGAAGGACTTGATGGTGTAGAGAAAATGTCAAAATCAAAGAAAAATTACATCGGGATTGACGAAAGCCCGCAGGAAATGTACGGAAAAGCGATGTCTATACCAGATGAGTTAATGGATAAGTACTTTGAATTAATTACAGATTTTTCTCCTGAACAAATTCAAGATATTAAAGAGCAAATGAAAACAGGAGTTCTTCACCCTAGGGATGCAAAGATGTTACTCAGTAAGACAATTGTTCGAATGTACCATGGGATTGAAGAAGCAAATAAGGCTGAACAGCATTTTATTTCAGTTTTTCAAAAGGGAGATATCCCGAAAGAAATTCCAGTGATTAGCTGGCAAGGACAGAGGGAAATGTCAATCATTAACTTTCTCGTCGAGCTACAATTCTTTACCTCTAAAAGTGAAGCAAGAAGGATGATTGAGAATAGAGGCGTGAAATTAAATGGAGAGACGGTAGAGGATACTAAATTCCAGGTAAATATTATTGATAAGTTAATTGTTCAGGTTGGAAAACGAAAATTTGTAAAGATAAAGATTTAAAATAATCATTCAGTAGTGATATTCGTTTATAGCGGGAAGTTAGAAATAATTACGATAAGTAATCGCGAGCGTTAATTCTTTGAATTAACGCTCATTCTGTTGTGAAAAAATCATTACTACAATGTGTAAAATGACTCTTTTACTATTTTCCCCTTATTTGTTCAACAAGGTAATTTTAAGAGATGAGAGAAAATGGTAAAATGAGACACATAACGATATAAGAAAGGGGATACTTGATGAACATACCTAAACAATTTATTAAACCGTTCCCTTCATATGAGGAAGTATTTTATGATCAATTGGAACAGCATAAAAAACATTTTTTACCGATTTGTTCCATCAACTTAAAATGTATTAATCCAGAATGGGACGAATGGTTACATATTGTTTCCGCAAAGGAAATTCATGAAGGTTGTGTTGGTGAACTGACTCAGCAGTTTCACACAAGTTATTCGAAAGAAGATATGCTAGGCTTTGATGTCAAAGATGGAAAATATAAATTTGAAGCCGATTGGCATTATTTTGACATTGAGCAGGAGCCTTCCGATCAATTAGAAGAAGCATATGTGAAAAATGAAAATGATTACGAAATTCGTAAGGAGTATTATGAGCGTAATCAGAAAATTTATCCTTATTCTTGCTTTGGAGAAGAATTATCATCTGTTGAAGAATTAGAGCAAGAGTTTGCAAAAAAGCAAGCAAATGGCTGGGGGTTAGATTATCCTAAGGTAAATGGCCTTTTAGACGATATTCGCTTTATGACTGAAGAGGGAAGAGTACTATTGGAAGATTGTGATCACGAAGAAGAGGCTTTTGACTATACGAATCTTTTATATGTACCAAAGGATGAAGATGGTCACCCGTTTACATATATCGGATTTGCTACTGGTTACTATTTTCAAGCTTATGGAGCGGATCGTATTTACTTGTTTTTTAATAAAGAATTAAAAAAGGCGATTATTTGCTTTGAATATACATGAGCATTATCGTCGTTTCCTAATGAAATGAAAATAGTGGCTTGTCATTATTTTTCACTTTCTTATAGGTCTATTAGCATATTAATCTATTAAAAACAGAACCTCACACCTTTAAGGATTGTAGAGGTTCTATTTTAGATAAGAAGGTTTTTGTACAACTATATAGAACTATTAGTCGATAATAAGTGTTTCTTGTCTTCATTATTAAGGGAATGGAATATTGGGCATAAGAAAATTCGCTTTTGGCAAAGGGGTAAATAGGATGAAATGTTTAATTATTCAACCAAAGCTTGAAAATGGGATAGACCAGCTTGAAGAAGTGGTTAAAAAAAATCCAACAGTTGATATCGTTATTTTTCCTGAGGGATATTTAAATGAAAATGTTGAGCTAGCTTGTGAATTAGCTGCAAACTACAATATTGTCCTAATTGGAGGCTATAGAAGATTAAATGAACAACCGAAAGATAGGGTAATCGTTATTAATCGAAAGGGACAAGTGACATTAGATCGGATAAAATACAGCAAAACCACCTTTGTCAATGAAGAAGGTCTAAAAATTGGCCACATTCTTTGTGATGAATTAATCGTACAAGGAATTAACAGTCAAAAAACGAGCGATATAGATTTAATTATTCACCCAATTGGTGTTGGCATGTTTAGCATCGACCAGTTTGAGGAATGGGTGACAGAAGCAACGAAAATTGCAATGACCTATCATACAATGGTAATTGGGACAAGCCATGCTGACGGTTCATTTGGAAATACCGGGGTATCTATCCCTATTGCGTATTGTATTGACCGAGACGGGTCCGCTATATTTATATCCAAAAATGATGTTAGAGCACGTATCCTTGATTACGAGTCAAAGGAAGTCGTATTTGCAAATGATAAGAATTAAGAGTATTTAGACCAATGGTTAAATTAAATGGCAAATGAAGGAGTGGGGAGTAAATGGAGATTAGACCATTACGAATTGAGGATGCTGAAACGTACAAAAACATTAGACTTGAAGCCTTACGATTACACCCTGAAAACTTCGGAGCAAGCTTTGAAGAGGAGAAAGGCTATTCTGTTGAGCAATACAAGGAACGATTGGCTAATGAGGATGTGATAACATTTGGTGCATTCGAGAACAGCGAACTTGTTGGAACGGTAACGTTGGTAAAACAAAAACGTAATAAATTTAAGCACAAAGCAGAAATCGTTGCTATGTACGTTATACCAGAAAAACGTGGTAACGGTTTTGCGAAGATGTTGTTAAAGACGGCAATAGAACAAGCGAAAAGGACTCAGGGGATTGAACAAATTAATCTAACAGTTGTGTCAACGAATGTATCAGCAAAACGCTTGTACGATTCATTAGGATTCGAGCAGTTTGGAGTTGAGAAAAGAGCCTTAAAATTAGGACAGGCTTATTTTGATGAAATTCATATGGTTTTATTTCTATAATCCAATCTCTTTATATACTGCTTAAATAATATGACAACGTAGGAGCTGATGGAATGGAAAAGATGATAAGGGAAAGTGTCTCGTTGCTTAAGCATGCAAATCATATTTATGAGCTTACAAAAGGATTTTCTAATGATAAAAAATTTGTGATTGATGATAAGTACTTACTAAGGGTTTTTCCGACCAATGAAGAAAAAAAGCGAAAAGTAGAATATGAGACAATCAACAAATTAGCAGCCTTTTCAAATTATGTACCGAAAGTGATTGAATTCAATAGGATGAACCATGGAGACTTCTCGTATATGCTCCTTACGTACTTACCTGGTGTAGACGGTGAAACGGTGCTGAAGGAATTAACCGAACAAGAACAATTTGCGGCAGGCTTTCAGGCAGGAGCTGAACTTTTGAAGTTACATAATCTACAAGCCCCTCAAAATTATCCCTCATGGTACACTGTGAAGAAACGCAAAAATAATAAGTACTTATTAGAATTCAATAATCTTGCTATTAACTCAAGGCTAAAGGATTTACTGACTACGTATATCGCCGCAAATGAGCATATTATGATAGAAAGACCAAACACGTTTCAACATGATGATTTCCATCCTTCCAATTTATTAATTCATCATAAGAAATTTTCCGGAATTATTGATTTTCAACGTATGGACTGGGGTGACCCAATTCATGATTTGCAAAAGTTAGGTTTTTTTTCAAAACGAGTGAGCATTCCATTTACAAATGGCATTATTGATGGTTACAACGAAGGTCGACCGAACAAAGAATCGTTTTGGAAGCTTTACACGTTCTATAGTGCAGTACATATTGTATCCGCCTTGGTTTGGAGTTTAAGGATAAGCAAGGAACAATATGAATTAATGCTTGAATATTCTTTAGATGTTATAAAGGACCATGAAGAGTTCAAACGAATCATTCCAATATGGTATGAGAAGTTGCTTTGAAGGAATTGGGCATAGCTCTTTTATTCAAGTTTTACTTGCTCTTGATTAACTGCAAATATCTTGGATTATACAAATTGATCCAAGTATTTTTTGTGTTTAGGTAATAATTAACAATTCGCATTTCCTTGCATCTATCATCAAAATCTGGTTTAATCTTAATTACTGTCTATTTTTCTATTTAAGGATATAATAGTACAGTCGCAAGTATACATCGAAAATGTTTATCAAACATTTCATAGTAGCTATGAGCAGTTGATAACTTTCGCAACCATCATGTGAAAAACCACATTCATGGAAGCCTACATTTTTATATCTTGCAAATATAAATATAGAGGTGAAAGAATAATGGAAAATAAAGAATATCGAGTTTTACTATATTATCATTATGTAACAATTGAAAATCCCGAGGAATTAACTCAACAACATTTAGAATTTTGTAAAAGCATCGGATTAAAAGGTCGGATCTTAATTGCGCACGAAGGCATCAACGGTACGGTTTCTGGTACTGTTGAACAAACTGACCAATATATCGCGCATATGAAGGCAGATCCTCGCTTTAACGATATGGTATATAAAATTGATGAAGCTGATGGACATGCGTTTAAAAAAATGCATGTACGCCTTCGTCCAGAATTAGTGACGTTACGCTTAGAAGAGGACGTTAATCCACTTGAGCTAACAGGAAAATATTATAGCCCAAAAGAATTTTATGAAGCAATGCAGCAGGAAGATACAGTTGTTATCGATGCTAGAAATGAATATGAATATGATTTAGGGCATTTTAAAAATGCGATTAAACCAGAAATTCAATCATTTAAGGAATTACCTCAGTGGATCCGGGAAAATCGCGAAAAATTTGAAAATAAAAAGATCTTAACATATTGCACAGGCGGAGTACGCTGTGAGAAATTCTCTGGCTGGTTACGTAAGGAAGGCTTTGAGGATGTTGCACAGCTACACGGTGGAATTGTCACTTACGGAAAAGATCCAGAGGTTCAAGGTGAGCTATGGGATGGGCAATGTTATGTGTTTGATGAACGCATAAGTGTTCCAGTAAACCGTGTAAATCCAGTTGTTGTCGGTAAAGATTATTTTACTGGTGAGCCATGTGAACGTTATGTTAATTGTGCAAACCCTGAGTGTAACAAACAAATTTTATGCTCAGAGGAAAATGAACATAAATATTTACGTTCATGTAGTGATGAATGCCGTGAGCATCCACGGAACAGATATATTGCAGAGCATGGATTAACAGAAGAAGAGGTAAAAGAAAGAACAGGAGCGCTCGTATAATTTATCTCTTTACACGATAATTCACATATTCTGCTTGAATAATCATGAAGATGATAAATAATGGGATTGCAATAAATACCAGCTTTCGATGCCAATTTAAATTATATTTCATGACGAGGCTTGAAGCGAGTAGGGTTGATATAAATGTTTGAATCATTTTAACTCCTCCTTACTGTTAGTCTCTACAAAAAATATAAAATGATTCAGAAAAAAAGAGTCCTTTTTGGGCTCTTTTTTCGGTGATAAGAGGTCGTTTTTAACTCGGTTATGATTTATACCACCTCATTACATGCTTATGTCGTTTAATTGTTTGAAACTGTCTAAGGTGTAGCAGCTTATTTTATAAATAATCATTATGTTATATCATGCTCAATTTATCAGTTTTTTCTAACGTGCCGGTAAGCATTCCACTAAAGTAGAGCAAATGATTATAGTTGTTGTCATTATTTTCAGCTATGATGCTTATTACATTCATAGACGATATAGAATGAAACAAGTATGTCGTTTCTCATAAGTTTAAATCTAGAGCATATTTGCCGACTTGAAGTCAAGTTGACATAAAATTTGCTACAGATTTATAATGGGAAGGTATGTAAGCGCTTTTATAAAGGGGATGGGGAGTGTTGAATATTAATGAAACATAAACCAAAATATTTTTATCGGATTTTTCTGCCATTCGTCTTAGTTGGAACTCTTATCATGATTTTATTTAATGGCTTTGCTTACTTTTTCACGAAGAATTCCTTTGAAGAAAAAGTGACGCTAGAGAAACAAGAAAATGTTGTCCAGACGATGAATACGGTGGAGCAAAAGTTACAGACATTAGATTATACTCTAAATTCCTATGTCCACGATCATCCATTTAAGGGGTATATTGAACAACCATTAACAGCCAAGAACTTCGATACGTATCATTCAATTGATAAACAATTAAACTACATATCTTCCTTCGGACCTAGTCAAACAACAATCGATTTAGTAAGTCTACAAGGGAACTGGATTATTAATAAGGATGGCTTGCAGCAGCTTACAAAAAGCAAACGAGAAGAAATTTCAGAGAAATATTTATCTTTACAGCATTCTTCTACATGGCTAAAGGACGAATCAAATCCAAATGTTCTTGAGCTAGTAAAACTAACTCCCTTCTATCAATCAACGAAAAATGGTGTACTCATCGTAAACATTCGGATGAAATCATTAACAAATCTTATTTATAAACATGCTGAGTCTAGTCCAATATACATTTATAGTCAGGATGGGACGTTAATTTATCAAAGCAATAAGAAGGAAAAGGACGGAATGAGTGAAGATGTATTAGCAAGTATAAGGGAGGGGAATCTTAAGCAAACAGGAATTATCGATGTTGATCAAAGGGGTGCAGAAAATTACAAGCTTGCCTATTCAAAGTCAGGGTATAATGGATGGATTTATGTCTCCAAAATCAGCAATTCAGAGTTTACCTATGCAATGAAGCCAACCATCATTGGAACGATTTTAATGAGTATTTTTATGCTAACGGTAACGATTATTATTGCTTATATTAGCTCAGATTACTTCTCTAAGCCGATTAAAGAGCTTCTAAATTTTGTTCCGAAAATACAAAACAATGAATATCGTGATGAATTTGAACTAATTGGAAGTTCTATAAGGCAGGTTATTGATAAAAATCAGTCACTTGAACATATTGTTACAAATCAGCATGAACAATTAAAGACATTATTTATGCTAAATTTATTCCATGGACGGATGAATGAAACCGAAATTGAAGAGGAATTACAGGACTTCAATTACCCGCAAAAATGGAATTATTTATATGTACTAGCAATTCAATTTGATAGTTTAGAAGATAATGCATATACGAGAAAGGACAAAGATCTGTTATTGTTTTCGATAAATCAAATTGTATCAGATATCATTCGTGAAGATGAGCAGCTAACTCCTACTGTTATCGATTCAACTACACAGGCAACCATTTTTATCTGTCAGAATAAAAACTTCGAACAACATAATTTTATCATTAATCAATACGCTGAAAAAATTCAAAAAACGGTTAAGGAAATATTCAATTTAACAATTAGCATCGGGGTTAGTAGTCCGTTCGAAAGGCTAACAGAATGTAAGCAAGCACTTAAGCAAGGGGTTGAGGCGTTAAAATTTCGCTTAAAGGTTGGAAAGGAATCAGTTATTTTTTATGAAAGTGTGTCAGCGATTTTTAATTCACAGCAAATAAAAACATATTTTCCAAAAATCGTAGAGAATCAGCTGTTTGATGCGATAAAACTAGGGGATAGCAGAAAAGCAAAAGAGCTGCTCCATCAATTATTTGCAGATTTATATAAAAATAATACAAATCCCCATGAGCTAGAAGTAAGTATTATGAGGTTTCTAAATGATCTAATTGGATTAATGCAGGTCATGGGAATGGAAACATTAATCATTGAAAATCATAAAACAATCTATAATGCGATTTCTGATATGAAAACCTCTGAGGAAATTGAAATGTTTGTAAAGAATAAAATCATTTATCCGATGGTTGATGCAATTGGAGAGAGAACGGATTCACAAAATAAAACAATATCGGAAAAAATTCTTGCGATTATTCATAATGAATATGATACGGAATTATCATTGGAAATTATAGCATCCCGCCTTCATTATAATAAAAACTATTTAAGCAGCATTTTTAAGAAAGAGTTCAAACAATCATTTAGTGAGTATCTTGCACTTTATCGTTATGATATGGCTAAAAAGTGGCTTGTTCAAACAAACATGTCAGTAAAAGAAATATCGGAAAAATTACAATATAAAAATTCACAAAATTTCATCCGATCATTTCGGAAAATTGAAGGCACAACACCTGGAAAGTATCGGGATTTACATCGAGAAGATTCCTTTTCATTTGAATAAAAGGTAGAGTAGGAGAACTCTAAAGCTTCCTACTCTACCTTATTTTTTTTGAATAATCGTATGAGCGAGCTAAGGGGAAAAACCCCCAAATTACATAAGCGCTTACATTTTAATTATGCCTTTACAGAACCGACAAATGCACCTTTAACAAAGTATTTTTGTAAAAATGGATATAGGATAAGCATTGGTAATGTTGCAACTGTAATGACAGCCATTTTTACTGTTTGAGCAGGTGGTACGATATCGACTGATGTTGCATCTGCCTGCATTCCACTTGAAACGATAACAATTTGACGAAGTAGAACCTGAATTGGCCATTTTGTTGAATCATTGATGTAAAGGATGGCGTTTGTATATTCGTTCCAATAGGCAACTGCATAAAACAGTGAAATTGTTGCAATAGATGGAAGTGATAATGGAAGTATAATTTTAAAGAAAATCATAATATCATTGTATCCATCCATTTTGGCTGATTCTTCTAAGCTATCAGGAATGGCTTGAAAGAAGTTTCTCATAATAATTAGATTAAATGCATTAATCGCAACAGGCAGAATTAATGCCCAATAAGAATCGATTAGCCCAACATTTCGAACAACCAGGTATGTTGGAATCATTCCGCCGCTGAATAGCATTGTAAAGACAATGATAAAATTAATGCCCTTTCTACCATATAAATACTTTCGTGATAATGAATAAGCCATAAAGGCAGTTAAAATCATACTTACTAATGTACCTACACCTGTTACTCCAATTGATACTGCAAAGCTTCTAAATATAGTTGGTGTTGAAAAAATATATTGATATGCATCTAATGTAAAGGTTGTTGGAAAAAGGATAAATGTTTTTTCAACAACCTCTTGTGTTGTTGCGAATGAACTTGAAATGACATTCACAAATGGGATAAGACAGGCAAGGGCAATAATTAATAAGATGGTGTAGTTAAAAAAGTTAAAGAGACGACTACCTAGTGATTTTTCGTGCATTTGCTAAATCCCTCCTTGTAGAATAAATAGTTACCTTTATGTGTTGCTTTGATCACACTATAGCAATCGTAAGAATGGTACGTCTATAATCATCTTTACATAACCTTGCTAGGTTCAGCATCCGTATGAAAACATGTTTTGTTACATTGTCCATTTAACAATAATCAATAAGGAGCAATTGTAATCATTTTCTTAGATAATAATGAGAAAGCGCTTACTGATCCTGATAATACTGCGTTTCTGACAGAATGATTGTAGACGTAATACGAAAAAATAACGTACCTTTAGCTTGTAAACAATAAGGGTAATAAAATTAAAGGAGGTATACGTTGTGAGAGATGCTCCCGTTCCTGTAAGAAATCAACAAGAAGTTCCACCTGCTATCGATAAGAAAGCACTCAAGCAAGAACTAAGGCGAAGGAACATCGCAAGCATTGGTAGAAACAAATACTTATATTTTATGATTTTGCCTGGCCTCTTGTACTTCATTATTTTTAAGTACGTTCCAATGGGAGGCCTCATCATCGCCTTTCAAGATTATCAGCCCTTTTTAGGGATAT
>JAPSLL010000029.1:12417-50592 GCA_031180805.1 Bacillus sp. (in: firmicutes) | reverse complement strand
AAAATTAACGTTGGCACGCTTGGTTTTGTTTAGTTTTCAAAGAACATTCATTTCGCAACTTCTTTTCAGAAGCGACTTTATTAATGTATCACATCAACCAGCACAAGTCAACAACTTTTTTCTTTAAAAAGTAAGTTGTGTTTTCCTCTCTTGCTGACTTGTATAACTATATCAGTATTTTTATATAGAGTCAACAAATAATACATTCCAAATCCAGGAAAAATCTTTCTTATAAAGAAAGCACCCTTGTTCTTACTCAAATAAATAAAAGAGGGCATTTCTGCCCTCTCCCCTCAACAAACATTTTTATGCTAAGAATATAAAGTATAGAATGAATATTACAAACAAGCCATACATGACTGGATGAATTTCTTTAGCCTTACCTTTTAAAACCATTGTTATTGGATAGAAGATAAATCCGACAGCAATACCTGTAGCAATACTATAGGCTAATGGCATTATGATAATCGTAAGAAAAGCTGGTACTGCAATTTCAAAACGATTCCATTCTATTTTTCCAAGTGATGCAACCATTAATGCACCTACTATAATTAATGCCGGAGCTGTTACTGCTGATGTCACTACTTCTAATAATGGAGAGAAGAATAATGCTAACAAGAATAGAATTCCTGTGACTACAGATGCAAATCCTGTTCTAGCACCAGCAGCAACACCAGCTGTTGATTCAACATAAGAAGTTGTTGTAGATGTTCCTAATATAGAACCAGCAACAGTTGCAGCCGAATCAGCAAATAATGCTTTTCCTGCACGTGGTAATTTGTTATCCCTCATCAAACCTGCTTGATTTGCGACAGCAACTAATGTACCAGCAGTATCAAAGAAATCAACAAATAAGAAAGTTAATATAACAACTAACATTTGAACCGTAAAAATTTGGTCAAGATTCATAAATGCCTGGCCAAATGTTGGAGCTAGACTCGGCACTGTATCGACAATTCTTTCCGGAAAAGGGATTTGGTTTAAGAACATTCCGACAATAGCTGTGATAACCATAGCATAGAAAATACCGCCCTTAACACCTTTAACCATTAAAATAACCGTAACGACAATCCCAAAGACAGCTAGTAATGTTTGTGGATTTGTTAAATCCCCTAATCCTACTAGTGTCGCATCATTATTTACTATAATTCCTGCGTTTTGCAAACCAACAAATGTAATGAAAAGACCAATACCAGCACCTACAGCAAATTTTAATTCAGCAGGTATGCTGTTAATTATTTTTTCACGAAGACCTGTTAATGTTAAAACAATGAATACGAGACCTGAAATTAATACACCAGAAAGAGCTGTTTGCCATGGTATCTCCATTGTTAATACAACTGTATAAGAGAAAAACGCGTTTAAACCCATTCCTGGTGCAAGTGCAACAGGATATCTAGCAATTAACCCCATTAACAACGAACCGATCGCTGCTGCAATAGCCGTTGCAGCAAAAACCGCATTCGGATCCATTCTCAATTCATCTGGCAAGTCAGTAATTGAACTCATTGACAATGTTGCTGGGTTAACAAACAAGATATATGCCATGGATAAGAATGTAGTTAATCCACCAATTATTTCTCGACGATAAGTTGTTCCCAATTCATTAAATTGAAAATATTTTTTCATTAAGGTAGTGCCTCCCTAACAAGTATTTAAGTCGTATATTTGGGAATTTACTATAATAAGTTGTATAAAGTGCTAGAACAAATAAAAAAGTGCCCACCATAAAAGTTGAGCACTTGACTAACAAATCATCAATACATAGGAATATTATTCCTGAATATTAACACTCGTAGTCAAGCTATTTACGGCAGCTTGGTAGAAACTTTTGGGCCATATCCCCAAGATTATACGACGTATTTCGACTGTTTCCTTCTTTTTTATCTTATCAGTCTATTGTCACACAGTCAATAAAAAAACGAACATTATTTTGAATAATGTTCGTTTTGTTCGTGTTTTTTATTCCCACTCAATTGTTGCAGGTGGCTTACTTGTAATATCATAAACAACTCTGTTAATGTGTTTAACTTCATTTACAATCCGTGTCGAAATGACCTCTAATACATCCCAAGGAATTCTTGCCCAATCAGATGTCATCCCATCAATAGATGTAACCGCACGAATTCCAATTGTATAATCGTACGTTCTAGCATCCCCCATTACCCCTACGCTGCGGATATCAGGTAGAACAGTGAAGTATTGCCAAATATCACGTTCTAAGCCAGCTTTTCTGATTTCCTCACGAAGAATATAATCTGATTCACGGACGATTTCAAGTTTCTCTTCAGTTATTTCGCCTAATACACGAATACCAAGACCAGGTCCAGGGAATGGTTGTCTCCATACAATTTCATCAGGAATTCCTAGTTCAGTCCCTAATGCGCGAACCTCATCTTTAAATAATGTGCTTAACGGCTCAATTAGCTCGAATTCCATATCTTCTGGAAGACCACCAACATTATGGTGTGATTTAATTGTTTGAGCTGTAGCTGTTCCACTTTCAATGATATCTGTGTAAAGTGTTCCTTGCGCTAAGAAATCAATTCCTTCTAGCTTTGCAGATTCATCATCAAAAACATAAATGAATTCATTTCCTATAATTTTACGCTTTTGTTCTGGATCAGAAACACCTTTTAGTTTAGTTAAGAAGCGATCTTTAGCATCGACTTTAATTACGTTCATGCTAAAGCCTTCACTGAACGTTTTCATAACGCCTTCCGCTTCACCTTTACGGAGTAGACCATGATCGACGAAAATACATGTTAGTTGGTCACCAATTGCTTTATGAATTAGCACAGCAACTACTGATGAATCAACTCCGCCACTTAATGCACATAAAACCCTTTTATCGCCGACTTTTTGCTTTAATTTTTCTGTTTCCATCTCAATGAAATTTTCCATTGACCAATTTCCTGAGCAATCACATACTTCAAACACAAAATTCTTTAATAAGTCATTACCGTATTCAGAATGGCGTACTTCTGGGTGGAATTGAACACCGTAAAACTTACGCTCATTATTACTCATTGCAGCGTACGGGCAAGATGTGCTTGTTGCATCAACTTGGAAACCTTCTGGAATTTCCTTTACAAGGTCACCATGACTCATCCAAACTACTTGTTGGTTAGGTAAATCTTTAAATAAGCCGTGCTGTCCTTGAATCTCAATCGTTGCTTTTCCATACTCACGATGGTCAGCCGCTTCAACAACACCACCAAGCTTATGTGTCATTAGCTGCATTCCATAACAAATCCCTAAAACCGGGATACCTAAATCAAAAATCGCATCATCACAAGTAAAGGCATTTTCTCCATAAACACTATTAGGCCCGCCTGAAAGAATAATACCTTTTGGGTTCATTTTTTTTATTTCGTCTGCCGTTAATGTATGAGGGTGTAGCTCACTGTACACACCAAACTCACGGATTCTTCTTGTAATTAATTGATTATACTGACTTCCAAAATCTAAAACCACTACCATTTCATGAACGTTTGCCAATTTTGTCACCTCATCCGTAGTTATCAAGCAATATTATTACGTATACATCTATCAAAACGCAAGCCCGTCGATAGTCTAGCCAGTTCATTGTTTTACAACATAAAAAGCTAGAAAAAAAACTAGATCCCTGCCTTCACAATAAGAAGGCAGAATTCTAGTTTTAAAAACGTACATTTCTGCCTTCATAGTCAGGAAATTTTCGGTTACCCGGTAGAGACTCTCGAACCATATTATCGAGGATATATGAAGGTTAATATAATTTTTTCTATTCTATCAATCTCTAAGGTAATAATCAAGACGATGTCTTTTTGATTAAATTTTCCCACAATTCCGCCGATTTACTCCATTCCTTTTCAGCATCTGTACGACGATACAATGCTCTCTCATAGTTTTCTGTTAAAATGGTCATCGACTTATCCTGGAATAAATGATCAATCGTGTGAGCATATTCACGAAGCGTTTGGCTTTCCTTACGTTTCATTCCCTTCCGTTCCAACTGCTTTAGCAAGGAATGAAATGCTTGGAAAAACACTTCCTCATCATGGCGATTTTTATATTTTCGAACAATAAAATGTGCAAACCACTTCAATCTTGTTTTATATAAAACAAAGCTAGCAATAAGAATAATAACTAGCAGGCTATAAACGAATGCACTGCCGATTCGCATATTTAAAAGAGAAGACTCCTGATTTTCTGCAGAGGCTGTAGTTTCTTCTACCTCTTTTTCCGCTTGCTTTTCTTGTTCTTCCTTTTCTGCTTCAGCTTGTTGTGTTTCTTCCTCAGGCGTTTGTTGTTGCTGCTCAGGCACCTCTTCTGTTTCACTTGATTGTGTTTCATTCGTTACTGTATATGGATTTATGAACCCTTTCGTAGGCTCAAACGGCACCCAGCCAACACCTTCAAAATAAACTTCAACCCATGAATGTGCATTATTATTCGTCACCTTATATTCTCTTTCTGTTTCATTAACAACGTCAACAAAATCTCCTTCGGTATAACCTTTAACCCATCTAGCAGGGATATCGACAGCTCTGAGCAAGACAATCATAGAAGTTGAGAAATTATCACAATATCCTTTTAATGTTTCAAAAAGAAATTGATCAACATAATCCTGCTCCCCCTCAGGAATTGCCACATCATCCTTATCGTAAGTGAACTCAGTTGAACCAAGATATTCTTCTATCGCTTTTGCTTTATCATATTGATTCGTCTCATTCATTGTAAGACGGATTGCTAAATCTCTTACACGGCTAGGCAAGGAGTCCGGCAACTGTGTATAACGTTGATGAATCGGATCAGACTCAGGTAAATTCTGTACCTTTCTCATTACATCCAATGAGTACGTAGGCAGATTATAGGTTACCTTGTAGCTCTTAAACTGCTCTCTTGATCCATTATTTTCAGGAAATGGCGTTATTAACTGTGTATTTGGCTTTAAATAGAAATCTAAATTGTTTTCAGTTTGAATTGAAGTTACTCCTAAAGGATACATGAGATGAAAATGACGATAATCTTTGTTAAAGGTTACAGTTGATTCAAGCTGCTTCGTTTTTACTGACTCATCTGTCCAAAACAATTCATCTTGAATATTGGTAATTTCCTCAAAGTCACTCTCTTGTTCTGATGCTATCCAACCCTTACCTGTATAAACATCCTTTGTTTCAATTCTCCAATAATGCCGTTCACTTGAAATATGTGTGAATACTTCTGTATCATCTTCAACAAAACCACCACCAAGATTTTCGTCACTCTCACTATAGCCGATTTTTTTCCTCCCTCCAATTCCCTCTTCTCCATTTCCTACGGCGGTTAAATAAGGAACAGGGTCAGGCCATTGTGGTGATGCCTTCGGGGCTAACATCGCTACAACCATCGATAGCACGATAAAAGCAAAAAGTGGTAATAACCAGCGAAAGAAAGCTAAGCCTTTCATTTGCAAATTCTCGATTTTTTTTAGTCGGTCAAAGTAAAGCATCCCCAACATAAAAAATCCAATTACTACAGTCCGAACAATTGCAAATGTAGCATCATACTGAGTAAAGGTGTCTAAAACCGTTATATAAAGTAAGGTTAAAACAAAGAATATCAAGATTCTTTTTTGGATCAGTACCCAATAATGAATTAAATAAACAAGAAGCCATAATAAAATAAAAAATAGTAATGTTCGATAGGATGCAGTCATACTCATCCAATTTGCAGTTGGAATTAATTGAATATTATTTACGGTATCCTCTATCAAATCGGTTACCCAACCAAAGCTTAAAAACACTCCTTGATAAAACATTCCATGTAAGATAAATAGAATGATAATAATTTTCATTGGAAAGGATAAATACCAGCGAGCTCTAAATAAAATAAGCAAAAAACTTACTGCTATAAAGAATATGAAGACAAACGTATTAGCTGTATTACTAAATACGTTCAAAGGCCTTAGCCACTCCCATAACAATAAAAAGGCAAAAAGATAATAGATTACTGCAGCCGATTTCTCAACATACGAAGTTTGAGTTGTCATGAGCTCATCACCTCTTTATGGCTGGTATGCCCCGTTACTACATTTACCGCGATGTGACGTTTAGTTAGCCGTTCAATTAACACTTGCTCCTCTTTTGTCATAGCATCCTGTTTTATGACAAAGACAACAAACATTTGCTGACCTCCACCAAGGTATTCAACTCTTCTTACAAAATCAAGCGTTATATGGCCTGTGATAATGATGTTCGTTACCTGCTTCATCTCCGTATTCAATAACCCGCCTTCTAATAGTGAAGAAAGAGGTTTTCTTGTATCACAGTCAACCTTCGCTAAGTGGTAAAAGATATTTTTTAAATGTTGGTCATCAGCCTTTAAGGGAAAAATGTGTTTTTGGCTTCCAATTGAAATAAAACCAACCCTTGCCCCACTTTTAAGTAGCGAGCGTACTAATGATGCTGAATATAAAACAATTCTCTCAAAAACATCAGATTGAACACGGTCCATAATAATGACAACATCATGGCTTTGCAGTTGCTCAAATTCCTTTGTCATTAACGAATCTCTTCTAGCCGTTGCTTTCCAATCAATCCAGGCAAATTTGTCACCTGGCTGATATTCCCTTATTCCAACAGCTATCGTTGAATCTTGTAAGTATCTAGCTTTGTTAGAAGACATCCCTTGTTCAAATTGTCTTTGCTTTGGCTTGTAAGTTATATCAATTGTAGAAGGGTACACAAGAAAACGATGCTCAACATGTACAAATACCTCTTTTTCGATTAGTCCGAAAAGGTCACCTGTTCGTAATCGAATTGTTGATAAATGATGCTCCCCACGCGGTATTTGCTGCAAAACATACTCATATGAAAGCTCTCTCCTAAACCACGGGAAAAACATTTCCTTCGGCTCAGAAAGTTTCCTGCTGCCTTGTAATCTATCTGTTAACTCATCCTCAACAATTAAATAAAATAACGGAAACGGAATTTTTCGTTTAACTGTAATTGTTGCCACAAACCTTTGACCATAGGTGAATTGTTCTTGATTTACCTTTCTCGTTACTTCAAAGGAACGAACTGGATAAATCAATAATAATAATGAATAAATCGCAAAGGGCATAAAGCTATAGAATAGAAACCAGCTTACAAAACCGCCTTGAAACATCGCATAGCTAAAGGCCGCTAACGTAAGCAATAAGAGGGAAATAAACTTCCAACCGATACGAATTTTCTGCAAAAATCTATTCATTTATGACTTAACGTCCTTTGAACAGGAACAGTTGTTTGACTAATGATTTCATGAATAATTTTCTCTACAGAATTCCCCTCAAACCGAGCTTCAGACCTTAAAATAATCCTATGTGGGAGAGCATATTGTGCTAAATATTGAATATCATCCGGGATTACATAATCTCTTCCATAAAGAAACGCATAAGCTTGCGCAGCTTTCATTAATGCAATAGATGCACGCGGGCTAGCACCTAAATAAATAGACGGGTGCTTTCGCGTTTTCCCCGTTAATTCTATAATGAAATGTTTAATTGTTTCATCTACATATACATGTTGGATCTCATTTTGAAGATCCGCCAATTCCTCTTTTGTTATTACACTATCTAATTGATAAATAGGCCTTTCCTTTTCTGCTAGAGTAAGCACTTCAAATTCCTCAGCCTTTGTCGGATAGCCCATTCTTAGCTTAAACAAGAATCGATCTAGCTGCGCTTCTGGCAATGGATAGGTCCCTTCATAATCAACAGGATTCTGCGTTGCCATAACAAAGAAAGGCTTTGCAAGAATCCGAGTTGTCCCATCAACTGTAATACTGCCTTCTTCCATTCCTTCTAATAAGGCTGACTGCGTTTTCGGAGACGTTCGATTGATTTCGTCTGCAAGAATAATATTCCCAAAAATTGGACCTTCTTGAAATTCAAACCTTAGCTCCTTTGGATTATAGATCGAGACCCCTGTTACGTCTGATGGCAATAAATCAGGAGTAAACTGAATCCGTTTAAACTCAGCTCCTACTGATTTAGCTAGTGCACGTACCATCATTGTCTTCCCAACGCCTGGCACATCCTCAAGCAACACATGGCCGTTTGCTAGTAAAGCGACTAGACTTAAAATGCTTATATCTCTTTTCCCTATTATAACTTTATCTATATTATCAATAACTCGACCGAGTTTTGGATGCATCGCTTCAGTTTGAGACATACTTTTCCTCCTAGTTGGATTCTATATTTACTATTATAGTATTCTGATAGTTTTATCAAAACCCTTTTGTATTTCCAATTCATACGTTAAATTAATTGATAATCTGTATATTCCAACATCTCTCTAAAAACACTTATTCTACCAATTTATATCATCAATACTTTAGACATATCAAGCTTTTTAACCTAAATATATCATTGTAATGATTCTAATTGTTTTTCTATGATTGGAGATTTAAAAAATAAACAAAGCAAGGTTGAAAAGATAGAATCGACCTTAATAAGAGCTGATTAAGGTATGCAGTTCGTTCAAGATGACTCACTAAACACGTGGATTAACTATTGACAAAATAATATTTCGAATATTCTGCAATTTTAATTCATACTTCTTTCTTATTATATCACTTTTTACTAGTTTTTTTCTTTTGTAAGAAAAACAGCTTTTTTTAATAGATTGAATTTTTAATTCTTCTCATATAGGGATTTTCAGTTTATTAATTTAAAAATAATAATTTCTATTCAAGCCATTTATAGTATTAATAAACTTTTGCGAAGCTCAAAAATAGTAAAAGCAAATCAATAAGAATCACAACTTTGGTCACATATGTATTTAGGGATAATTCCCCGTCAACTATTAAAACAAACATGTTAAAATAAAAAATGTTATCTTTTACCAGCGGAAAGGGGTGATAGATATGGAACAAAGTAGTGCTGGCTTTTGGATAAGAGTTGCGGCTTCGATAATAGATGGTCTGATTATTTCCGGTATTTATCTTATTCTCGTACTTTTAGCATTTATGACGCAATTTGTCTCAAGTGCGCTTCAATATATCGTTTCACTAATTACTCTTATCTATATGATTGCGGGACCAATTTGTTATTTAGCGTTAATGCCACTTACTAAATATCAGGCAACCTTCGGAAAACATTTTTTAGGGTTAAAGATTATAAATGAACAAGGAGAAAAGATAACAGCAGGCCAGTCATGGGGTCGTGCCTTTTCTTATATCTTAAGTGCTATGATTGCTTATGTCGGCTACCTTATGGTTGCTTTCACAGAAAGAAAAAGAGGGCTCCATGATATTATTGCAAATACATATGTTGTAAAGAAGAAGCAAAGTCAACTTCAAAGTACAAATGATTTAAATCTTTAACTTAACTATTAAAAAGGGCTTTTCATGCTCCAAAGCACGAAAAGCCCTTTTATAATATCTTTATCTCTTTCCTTTATCGTAAATTTCACCTAACGCTCTTGGCGCACGGTTTGATTTAGAGAAAAAGATTAAAAGGAATAAAGTTAAAACATAAGGTAAAATCATAAATAAATCAGTGTAGCTGCTCGGCAACTCCATTAACTGACCGATATACGTTCCCCCTGATCTTGCAAATCCGAATAGTAAGCAGGCAGCAAGCGTAGGCAAAATCTTCCAGTTACCGAAAATTAGCGCTGCGATAGCTAAATATCCATACCCCATATAAATGCTTGAAGAAAAGTTAGCAGAGATCGAATAAGCAAAACACATACCGCCTAGACCTGATAAAACACCAGATATTAAAACCGCACCAAATCTAATTTTTGCTACATCTACTCCTGCAGCATCAACTGAATGCGGATTATCCCCACTCGCTCTTAAACGCATTCCATATTTTGTTTTATATAAAACATACCATGCTAAGACGGCAATCACGATGATAATAATTTCAAATGGATAAATATTTGTAAACACCGCACCAATTACAGGTATATTTGCTAAACCTTCGATCGTAAAACGCTCTGATACGCCTAATTGAAACTTGTCAGAAGTAGCACCAAACACAAGACTGTTTATTTGTGTTGTTAAAAATGTCGTCAAAGCTAATGCCAAAATGTTAATGACGACACCACTTATGACTTGATTCGCCTTAAACTTTATACTTAGCAATGCATGAAGAACGGAAAACACCATTCCTCCTATCATTGAAAACAATAAAGCGAGGTAAAACAAATTTTGCACATCTGTTCCAGAGAAATTTGCAATTAAAACGACTGATAAAGCCCCAATAAAAGCACCAAAACCTTGGAAGCCTTCAATAGCTAAGTTTGTAATTCCGCTCTTTTCGCTATAGATGCCTCCAATGGCCATGATAAAAAGAGGCAGCGCAAAGGATAATCCATCTATAATTACTGTATCCATTATTCTTGCCCCTCCTTTCGCTCCGCATCTTTTTCTTTCATTCGACTCACCTTGTATTTCAAGTAAGCACCACAAGCACTAAACAATAGTATTAAACCGACGATAACGGAAGCAATTTCTTGTCTAATTCCCGCCATTGAACTCATGTACGTATTACCTTGGTTAATGACTGATATTAAAAATGACGAAAAAATAACACCGATTGGGTTCGAGTTCCCTAATAATGACACGGCAATTGAATCGAATCCAATGCTTGATAACACTTTCGGTTGAATGGAAGAAAAATAGCCTAAATAATAGGTAACACCTGCTAAGCCTGCAAGACCACCTGATAGAACCATTGCTAGCACTGTATTTTTCCCAACATTCATTCCCGCATATTTTGCTGCATTCCGATTTGTCCCTACTGTTTTAATTTCATAGCCAAGTACTGTCTTATCCATCACAAACTTCAATAGAATCGCAACGATAATAGCCAAAATAAAACCTAACGGAATATCCATTTTCAAATTGCCCATTTCAACATTTACTAACGTTAATCTCGACTCCTCCGTAATATAACGAGATTGTCTTGAAACAGGGTCAATATAATACATTTGGATAAAAAAGCTGACAACATATTGAGTAATATAATTCAACATAATCGTTGATACTACTTCATTAATATTAAACTTATATTTTAACCAGCCAACTAATCCACCCATTAATGCTCCAGCAGCTATCCCGATGATTAAGACAAGAGGCTTTGCAATCATAGCATCTAAGCCGCTATAGCCAACAATAATCGTTGCCAAAAATCCTGAAAAGAGCATTTGCCCAGAAACACCGATATTAAACAGCCCTGCTTTAAAGGCAACAGCAACCGCCAAGCTCGCAAAGACTAGCGGTGTCATTGCATTTAATAGACTTAAGAAATCAGTAAACATGCTCTTATAGGCTGCATAAGAAGGCTTCGGCATGATTCCGGCTCCTTGCAGAAGGTTAAAGAATGCCTGCAACGGGTTTTTCCCAATTAATAGAATAACAATTGCAGCTGCAATAAAGCTAAGTAAGATGGAGTATAACGGAATAGAAATTGATTGCCATTTTTCATGACTAATTGGCCACGCAAGAACCCTACCGACTTTTTGTATAAACTTTTCGTTTTGTGTTTCATTTCGTTTACTCATGTTTTGCCCCCATCATATACTCGCCTACTTCATTATTCGTTAACGTATCTCTACTTGCAATTTTTTGAAGTTGGCCGTTATATATAACACCAATGGTATCTGCAACATTCATAATCTCATCTAGCTCTAATGATACAAGAAGAATTGCTTTTCCATTATCTCGTTCTTGAATCATCATCTTATGAATATTTTCAATTGCCCCAATATCCAATCCACGCGTTGGTTGAACAAAAATCATTAATGGTGATTGTAATTCAATTTCTCGGGCAATAATAGCCTTTTGCTGATTACCACCACTCATTGAACGAACTTGTGTCTTAATGCCTTGTCCGCTTCGTATATCATATTTCTCTATTAACCTACCGCCATGCTCATGAAAAGCTTCTTTATTTAAAATTCCACCTTTAGAAAAAGGCTCACGATAATACTCTTTCAACCCTATATTCGTCGCCAAATCAAAGTCCAACACTAGTCCATAGCTTTGTCGATCTTCAGGGATATAAGAAATTCCGCTTTCTGTTCTTTTTCTTACACTTTCATTCGTTATATCCTTACCATTCAAGAAAATATTCCCACTGCTTACCTTTGTTAATCCAGCAATTGCATCTGCCAATTCAACTTGTCCATTATCTGCCACACCGGCAATTGCAAAGATTTCACCACCACGAATAGAAAAAGAAACATCCTTTACAACTTCAAAACCATCTTCATTTTTTACTGTTAGATGGTCTACCTTCAATACTTCCTCTTTAAATTCAGCTGGGCGCTTTTCAGATTCAAATGTTACTTCTCGACCTACCATAAGCTGAGCCATTTGCTTTGTAGATGTTGTCTTTACATCCATTACCTCTATTAATTTTCCCTTGTTTAAAACTGCACAACGATCTGCTACCTTTTTGATTTCATCAAGCTTATGTGTTATTAAAATGATTGTTTTTCCAGCTTTTCGTAAACCTTCAATAATAGTAAGCAAGTAATCTATTTCTTGAGGAGTTAAGACAGCAGTCGGTTCATCAAAAATAAGAATTTCCGCTTGACGATAAAGCACCTTTAAAATTTCTACCCGCTGTTGCATCGAAACATTAAGGTCTTCTATTTTCTTTGTAGGGTCTACCTCTAACCCATAATCCTTCGATAGGTCCTTGATTATCCGATTTGCATTTCGAATATCAACATATGGAAAAATGCCAGCAAATTTTTTAATCGGTTCAACACCTAAAATGATATTCTCTGTTATTGTATAATCCTCAACTAGCTTAAAATGCTGATGCACCATCCCAATGTTAAGCTTCGCCGCATGATTTGGTGAGCTTATTTGGACCTTTTCACCACGAATGTAAATTTCGCCTTCATCAGGTTCATACATTCCGCCTAAAATACTCATAAGAGTTGATTTTCCCGCTCCATTTTCTCCAAGAAGAGCAAAAATTTCCCCTTTTTTAATTTGAATTGTTACATCATCATTAGCCACAATTCCAGGAAATCGTTTAGTAATATGCTTCATTTCTACAATATAATCAGACATTTTGCGTCCCCTTTATCATAGTGATTGAAAAACAGAAAAGAAGTTTACCATACCCTACAAACATAAATTAGGAAATGATAAACTTCTATAGGTTCATTTCATCATAGTCTCTTAACTCTGGATTTTATAACCCTGGATTTTATAACCCTGGAAACTTATCTGGAGTATGCCCATTGAAATTAGATGCAGGTACAACTTTACCTTCTTTAACTAATTTATAAGCTTCATCAATTTTTGAAATTGTATCCTCTGATAACTGATGACGCCCTTCTTCTTTTACATAACCAGTAGAATCAGTATCTGCTTGAAGAACAACGTTTCCACCTTTAAAGCTTCCATCAACAATTGAGTTTAATGATTTCTCAACATTAGTGCTCATAACCTTTAATCCAGACGTTAACACGATATTTTCTGAACCATTTACACCGTCATCAAATTGGTCAACATCACAACCAATTACTTTTACATCTCCACCAGCCTCTTTTGCTGCTGTGAAAACACCATTACCTGATCCACCTGCAGCGACGAAGATAATATCTACACCTGCATCGATTAAAGCATTACCAACAACCTTACCTGTCGCTTCATCTGAGAACGTTCCTACATAGTTTCCGCCAACATCCTTGTTATTAACATCTACACCTGCATAAGCTGGTAGTTCAACAACCTCAACTTTTTTATCATATACTGCATTTACATAATTCACACCAGATTCAAAACCAAATTGGTAGTTTACATTTGAAGGATATGCAATTCCGTTTACAACCGCTACTTTATTTGACTTTGTTTCTAATGCAGCAGCCATTCCTGCGAAAAATCCACTTTCCTGCTCAGCAAATGTCATCGCGTAAATATTATCGAATTCCTTTTGTTCACCTTGAGCAGCTGGTTCTGAGTCAATTAAAATAAATTTCTTATCAGGATTTTCTAAAGCAATGCTTGAAATACCTGCAAATTGAAAGCCTGGAGTTACAATGACATCATAATCTGCCACGATATCAGCAACAGCTTGAACGGCAGCTGCAGGGTCACCTGTTTCTTCACGAATAGCCTTTACAGTCGCATCTGAATTTTTTTCAATAAAACTTAAAATTCCATTGTAGTTATCTTCATTGAAGTTTCCATCATCTACACCAGAAGGACTTGTTACAATTGCAATCTTTAACCCATTTTTACCTTCTTCAGATCCTGATTCATTATCTTTTGCTTCATTATTTCCACAAGCAGCCATGAAAACAACCATTAAAGCAGTAAATAATACCATTAGCATTTTCTTATTCAACATACTCTTTCCCCCTATATATCTTTTAAAATAGTCTTATATTTTGTTGTAAATAATGAAAAAAGCCCCGTATACACCGGAGCTTGACTTTTTGGTAGATATATAAAGAGAATGATGCATGCATTTTCCCCTTACAATATATATACAACCTCGTAGTCAAGCTATTTATGGCAGCTTGGTAGAAACTTATGGACCATATCCCCAAAATTATACGAGAACGTTATTTAATTTTTACAAGTTCATCTTATCATCAGTCATTCCGTCCGTCAAGAAAAAGACGAATGTTTCTTTTTAAAAAATCATCATTGTTCGGGAATAACTTATCGTTGATTGAATTTTCATATAATTAAAAATTTTACCACCTTGAAAACGCAACCAAATTTCACTTACTTTCCATCTATTCTAGATTCCTCTTCTTCATTCTTTTTCTCCAATTCCTTTTACTTGACACTCACACTTACTTTTTGTAAGTTTCTAATATAACTTACAAAAAGTAAGTACATTTTTTAGGAGGTTCAAAAAAATGAATTCATTAATAAAACAAGATTTATCTACAATTATTAGAGAGCGCCATTCTGTAAGGAAATACGATGCAAGTTTTAAAATACCTAGAGAAGAAATCGAAGAAATTCTAAGTGAAGCTATTTTAGCTCCGTCATCAAGTAATCTTCAACCATGGCGCTTCATTGTAATCGATGATCAAGAGGTAAAAAAAGAGCTTCGTCAAATCGCCAACAATCAGGAACAGGTTGAAACATCTTCAGCAATCATTGCTGTATTAGGTGATAAGGAAATGTATCATAATATTGAAAAAGTATATAGAAGCAACTATGAGGCTGGTTTCATGAATTTAGAAACAGTTGAACAGATTATTCAAAATTCAAAAAATGTTTATACCCAAGCATCAGAAGAAATTCGTAAAAACATTGCTTCCTTTGATACTGGTTTAGTCTCAATGCAGCTGATGCTTATTGCCAAGGCTAAAGGATATGATACCGTTACAATGGGTGGCTTTGATAAGGAAAAATTCATAAAGAAATTTAATATTAGTGATCGATATATGCCTATCGTTTTAATTGCAATAGGGAAGGCTGCAGCACCAGCATACCAAACAACTCGAATTCCGCTTAAAGAAATTATTGAATTTATTTAATAAGAGAAGTAAAGGATAGTACAGATGCAGCGTTTTCAGTTAAAGGATGTTGTTCTATTAGCTAAGTCTCATTAGAGCAACAAGAAGCTTTTTTACATTACTTAATTAAAGTGAGGGCAATAAAAATGGCTAAATTATATATTCAATATCAACAACCAAAGGACAAAGCAGAATTTGATGAGTACTATCTTAATACACATATGCCCCTTGCCAAGAACGTTCCAAACATTAAGGCAAGTAGTATTGATCGTGTCATCCAATCGCAAAATACTACCTTAAATCTATATATGATTGTAGTAATTGAATTTGCAGATCTTCCGACACTTCAAAGTGCCATGGCTTCCCCGGAATGGAAGGCTGTTATGGAGGATGCTAAAAACTTAGAAAAGTTTTTAAATGAGCCACCAATTATTATGATTACACAATAAAATAAGCTTTACTCTAAAGGAAAGAGAGTGAACCCTCTCTTTCCTAATTTTTCTCCATTATTAAATTTTTGTAGCTGAGGCTCTCATTTGCTCAATCCAGCTTTGGCGTACTTCATTTTCAATTGGACTGTTATTATTTTTAAAATAACGAATCATATAAAATCCATCAGATGCCAATATACTCAACACAATTTCATGTAATAAACGGTCATTATTTATTATTTTTGTTTCGATAATAGAATGATTTTCTTCCTGTTCAATAATAGCTCCGTATTCAAGATTATTCTCACTTAAATATATATTTGTATGCTCAGCAATCGAATCCGCATTCATTTCCGTAAAATAATCGACGGTAAATCTCTCTGAAGTCACAAACAAAAATCTCTCTTTCTCAGGATAGTAACCAATAAATTCACTATCACTATATAGATAGTATGTCGCTGGCAAAAAACCATCTAACGTAAATGGTTCAATAAACCTTTTCATATTTTCATAGTACTGAGCGGCAGCAGGTACAACCGCTTGCTCATAAGGGAGAATTTCACCTTCCGTATTTAAAAATAGTTCACTAAACCTCGAATACTTTGTAATCCAAATTTGACTACCCTCAGCTTGAATTTGTACATAGTAACTTGAAATATTATTTGGGTTTTCTCCATTTTCATCATTTTTATTTACACATGTATATAAATGTTTTCGCGTATATGTAAACGTTGCTTCTTTCTCGGATAAGTCCACAATTTCATGATTTAAAATTTCAGATTGAATATTGTAAATTTGAAAGTTCATCATCAAGCTATGATGATTCAAAAAGGAGATTTCCCTGTTATCTGGATGGAACATATCAGTCATCTGATCAATATCTTTTTCCATATATGCCCTTTCCAGCTGTTGTATAAGTTCTTGTATTTTCTCTTCAGTTATTTTGGCTTTCTTTTTGAAAAAAAACATGTAAACTCCACCTATCATAAAATTATCAATTATTTATTAACTAAAATATTCCTTTATTCTCCATTTACCTAATTGTATCATTTGCTCTTGAAAGTAAAATCTTAAATTTTAAAAACAATGTGCTTTAGCAAAAGTGAATGACTCAAAACCAAAGGGTCAGACCCCTCACCTAGAATTAAGAAACTAGAGTTAAAAGGATGGTGGAGTTTTTCATATTGTTCATAATAAAAAAAAGGGCTGAACCCAGCCCAAACAACTAATTGGTGCATTCCAAATGCTTGGTTTGACCAGCTTAGTTTTTAGAATATATCGCAAATTGTTCTTGATGAGATTACAGCTTCAAAGTATAAAACTGACTATTTATTTTTAACAATAATCATATCTACGGTTGAACGACTCCAACACCTGCATATTGAGTGACTATTGATTTTACATCCTCAACAGGGGTTAGCGTATAATTGTATGGGACTGTGTAATTTGTAGTGGATGATGTTGGTTGGCTGCCTGTGCTATTAATATAAAGATTGTTTGAAACATTCCAATAACCTGTCTCATCGCTATACCAAAAGCCTAATGGGTTATGTGAATTTTCAAATACATTGTTTTCGACAAGAAGTTCCGCACCCATTCGTGCATTAATACCTGAACCAACAATTCCTTCATAATAGTTGTTATAAAGATGTCCTTTACCATAACGGAAGCTAGGAACACGGGAGTTTAAGTTCTTAAAATGATTATGATGGAATGTGATATTTCGATCGGCATTATCGCTATCTGATGAGCCCATCAACATTGCCTTCCACCCATCATGTACATAGTTCCAAGAGAAGGTTATATTATAAGCGTCACGTTTCACATCGAAAAGCCCGTCATAATAATCTTTGTCTACATTTAGGCTAGCGTAAATCTCATTATGATCGACCCAAATATTACTAGAAGGGCCTTCAATCGTTACGGCATCTTTATCGCCAGCTCTAACTTCGTGGATAGTGAGGTTACGAATGATGATATTATTTGCTCTCCATACTTTGATGCCAATTCCATCAAATTCACCGTTTGTACCAACGCCTAATATGGAAACATCAGAAACATCTTTGAGGTTGATTTTGCTATCAGAGGTGTTATCAGGTGTAATCGTTCCATTCACATAAATCGTTAAAGGTGTATTAGCATCCTTATTATTTAAAGCTTGGATGATTTCATCTCCAGTCTGAACAGTGACCGTATCTCCACCTGCGCCGCCAGTTGTTCCACCATTAGAAGTAGCAAAGCCTTTCATACTGAAATCAGGAGTAGCAGCAGAAACAGATTGAAAAGACAAACCAACAACTAAAATTATCATTGAGATACTTGCAATAAACATCTTTAATAATTTTGTTTTCATCTTTCTCCTCACGTCCTTTATTTAATTTATCTTTTCAAGCAAATTCTAGATGCAAATTGTCTACCCTCCTTCCTATTAGGATTAATGAAATCATAACACGTAAGCGTTATCATAAAATAATCATTACATCAGATGTTGAGTATTTAAGTAAAAAATTACCACAATAACTAAAATCCTTCTCAAATCTCCGTTTTTTTCCTAAGACTGGACTATGCATTAAGTAGGACTATTACAGGTGATCAAGGAAACTAGGAATGATTATATATGACTTTTCATTCAATAAAAAATGTAGGCACCTAACGAAATGATTACTATGCTTTTCACATTGTTATTTATAAACAAAAAAGATCTGATGCATTATCAGACCTTTTTGTTAAGATTTAAACGATTTCCTTATCCTTAATTATAAAATTTCACTCGATCTTCAAGTGGCTGGAATTCTTTATCACCAGGCTCTGCAGTAGGGTTACCGAAAGGCATTTGTGCAATCAATTTCCATTCAGCTGGGATATTCCATTCCTTTTTCACTTCATCATCGATAAGTGGATTGTAATGCTGTAATGATGCTCCTAATCCTTCTGCCTCTAATCCAGCCCAAACAACTAATTGGTGCATTCCAGAAGCTTGGTTTGACCAGATTGGGAAGTTTTCAGCATATAAAGCAAATTGTTCTTGAAGAGATTTAATGACTGCTTCATCTTCAAAGAATAAAACTGTTCCATATCCTGCTTTAAAAGAGTCCATCTTTTGTTGAGTTCCAGAGAAGTCTCCTTCGCCAACTACTTTGCGTAAAGTTTCGGTTGTAATATCCCATAATTTATCATGAGCTTCACCAGTTAATACAACAATACGCGCAGATTGTGAGTTAAAAGAAGAAGGTGTATGCTTCACAGCAAACTCAACAATTTCTTTAATTTTCTCATCAGTTACTTGTACGTCTTTATTAATTGCATAATAAGAACGTCTTTCTTTAAGAACAGAGTAAAAATCCTTTGACATAATATGTATCCCTCCAAAAATAATGTCTTTAAATTAAATATCTTGAAACAAGGATTATTTTAAACTAGTAAGTGGGATAGTGTCAAATAATTGTATTTTTATTTTAAGACAAGGATGTCTGTAAACTTTGTTTCGTTTAATTAGTAGTTGTTTAGGTATTTGCGCTGCAGTGCCCACTTTCCGCGGGGGTGGGCGGCGAGCATTTGTTGTAAACACTGCGGGGTCTCACCTATACCACGCATCCTGCAGGAGTTTCGACTTACACTACAATCAACCTTTACAAAGTTTAGCTAAAAAATAACTATGTTTTAGAAAAGAGCTCTTTCATCTAAAAAATTGAAATAAGCTCTTTTGTATAAGAATGACGTTCCTTACTAAATAACTGATCACGGTTAAATTGTTCAACAAGCTTACCGTCCTTCATCACCATAATTCTCTGGCTCATTTGACTGACAGCGGCAAGATCATGTGAGATAAACAAGTAAGATAGATTTAAAGTTTCTCGAAGCTCTGTCAATAATGAAAGTACTGCTCCTTGCGAAATGACATCAAGGCTAGCAGTTGGCTCATCAAGAACGATAAGCTCAGGCTCAATACTGATAGCACGGGCAATTGTGACACGTTGCCGTTGGCCGCCACTTAATTCATGGGGATATCGATTCGCTAAATCAGGAGTCAATTCAACAGCTTCAAGAAGTTGCTTTACAAAAGCATCCTTAGAAGTATAGGAAAAATGGCTAATATTAAGCTCCTTCCTATATTGAACAAATGGATCAATCAAGGAATCTTTTATTTTTAATTTTGGGTTTAATGCAGCAGATGGATTTTGAAACACGATTTGTATCTTTTTTCGATATGGTAACAGCTGACGTTCATTAAGCTTCTCAATCGGTTCACCCTTAAATTGAATTGATCCGCTATCAATTGGTTCAATTCTTAACAAGCAACGAGCTAATGTACTTTTACCACAGCCACTTTCACCGACAAGTCCAAGACATTCCCCTTTGTTTAGCTCAAATGAAAGGTTACTCACTGCAGCTTTACTACCTTGATATGATTTTGATAGCTGTTTCACAGTAAGGAGATTCATCCGTTTTTGACCTCCTGTAACCCTGATGGGAGACCTCGTCCAAGTATAGGCGCCGCTTCAATCAGCTTCTTAGTATATTCATGCTGCGGGTGGTCAAGTATACGATGCTTTCCACCTGATTCAACGATTTGCCCCTCTTTCATAACAGCTAAACGAGTCGCATAGCGTCTGACATGACGCCAATCATGTGTGATGAATAAAATCGCACAGCCTGTTTCTTTTTGCCGTTTTGCAAGTAACTCTAAAATCCTGTGCCCTGAAACACTATCAAGTGCCGTTGTTATCTCATCAGCAATCAATAAATCCGGAGATAATAAAAGGGCTATTGCGATTGAAACGCGCTGGAGTTGTCCACCACTAAGCTGAAATGGGTATTGATTGTACAATGCGTCATCCAATCCAACTGATTCAAGTGCCTCCATTGACTTGTTTCGTCTTGTTTTTGCATCGAGAATACCATGAGTTCTCTCGTATTCGTCAAAATGCTGACCAATCGTTCTGAACGGTGTAAAAGAACCCTGATAATCCTGAAAAATATAGGAAAGTTTTTTACCGCGAATATTCCTCATTTGTTTTGCTGGCAATGACAGCAAATCTTCTCCTTTAAAAAGAATCTTTCCCTCAACCCGCAAATTAGGAGAAAGCATTTGTCCAATTGCTTGTGAGAGGATGCTTTTGCCGCTCCCGCTCTGCCCAACCAATGCATACCATTCTCCTTCATGGATGGAAAGTGATACGTTCTGAACGATTTTCTTTTCTTTACTACTAATGGATACATCGTCAATCGTTAAAGTCATTGCTGCACCTCTTTCTTCACATCATAATAGTCGCGTAAATAATCCCCAAGCATATTTGTTAGTAACACAACTATTACAATAGCTAACCCAGGATAAATCATTAATTCAGGCCTTGACTGAAAGTATGGGCGAGAGTCATTTAGCATTGCCCCCCATTCAGGAGTTGGCGGCTGTGCTCCTAGCCCAATGTAAGAAAAAGCAGAAATGAGCAAAATAATTTTGCCAAGATCAAGGCTTGCCAAAACGAGGACATGCCCAACAATATGCGGAAATAAATGCTTACGGATAATTTTCATAGAAGATAAACCATTTGTACGGGCAATCAACACATATTCTTTTTGGGATTCTGATAGAACCGTGCTTCGAACAAGACGCGCATAACTAACCCATTTGACCATCACAATAGCGAGGACAAGGTTGCCGATGCTTGGTCCAAGTAAACCACTCAGAACAATTGCAACAATCATATCGGGGAAAGCTAAAAATGCATCGGCAATTCGCATAAAGATCCGATCAACAATTCCTCGCTTATATCCGGAAATAAGACCAAAAGGGATTCCAATGATAAGCGCAGCAACTAGCGCAAGCAAGCTATAACCAATTGTCTGTTGCCCACCTAGCAAAAGCCTTGTTAGTACATCACGCCCTAGTTGGTCTGTTCCAAGTGGATGCTGAAGACTCATGCCTTGAAGTCGTCCATCGAGATTTGTTAATGTTGGGTCGTACCGCAAATAAAAGAAGGCATAAATAGCCATTACAATAACAACGCCTCCGCAAATCATAGCCAATATCGCTTGCCAGCTATTCTTTTTTACCTTGGGCAAATGTATCGACACTTGTCTCATCAGTTGGTTCTCCTTTCTTTTAGTTTCATTTCAGGATTTAAATACCTATAAGATAAATCAACACATGTATTTACAACAAAAACGATAATGGCCATGATTAATATATACCCTTGAATAAGCGGATAATCCCGTTGACGTATCGCATCAACAACAAGCTTTCCGATCCCTGGATACGCAAACAATACTTCAATCACCACTACACCACCGATTAAGCTTCCTAAGCTGACTCCAAATACAGTAATAACAGGCGGCAGACTATGGCGAAATGCATGTACTAGAAAAATTCGCCGTTCTGATAGCCCGCGCGCTCTTGCTGCCCGAATAAACTCCTGACTAAGCGAATCAAGTAAGCTTGAACGAAGCAAACGAACATATACGCTGGAAATGGCCAAGCCAAGTGTCAATGATGGTAAGATCAAAGAAACAAACCCTTCTCTCCCCATAGTTGGAAGCCAGTTAAAGCGGACACCGAATAAATCAATTAAAATAAGGCCTAGCCAGAAACTTGGAATTGCAGCACCAATAATTGATAATACTCGGCTAACTTGATCGATCCAACTATCTCTATATAGGGCAGATAAAGAGCCAAGTGGAACGGATACGATGAGCATAACAATTAATGCGCCGGCTGCTAGTTCGAGCGTAGCAGGCAATCCCATTAAAATCATATCCATAACAGGTTGGCCAGTGACATATGACGCCCCAAAATCAAGTTGGATAAATTTAAGGAGCCAAAGCCCGTACTGAACGAGCAATGGCTTATTAAATCCCATCTCTTCCCTTAAAGTCTCTACTTGCTCCTGACTAACAGATAACTCATCAACATTCAATATCGTTAAAACAGGATCACCAGGTGCCATTCGTACAAATAGAAAACTAACAAATGTAATAAATAACATAAAAAATAATACTTCAAAAAATTTCCGAGCAAGAATTTGGACCATTTACTTCACATCCAAATCGTTAGTAATCATGTAATACTCACTTTGCGTTGTTAGCCAATTTTTAACCTTGTTTTCGTTGTATGCAACAATCGTCGATGGATGCAAAACAAATGAATTAATCACATTGTCATGGACATAATCAGCCGCCTGTTCTGCTAAAGTAGCCCGCTCCTCTTGATTGACTGTTTGATTAAGCTTGTCAATAATCGCCGTCAATTCAGGCTCCTGGGCACCACTAAAGTTAAGAGCACCAGTTGGATGATAGGTTGCATTTAAATAATAGCCAGCATCCCCACGAGGAGCTGTTAAATTACTATACGTAGCTAAATCCCAGTCACGGTTTGACGCCATGTATTCCTCTGGAATATCAATTTGGCGAATCTCTACATCAATTCCAATTTTTTTCGCATCCGATTGAAAAACTTGGGCAATTAAAGGCAAGTCTGCTCGCGCACTATAGGTTAAAAGGGTAAACTTAAGCTGCTCTCCGTCTTTTTGCATTTTTCCGTTTTCAAGTGTATAGCCCGCTTCCTCTAAAAATTTAACCGCTATATCACTTCCAGTTTCACTCTGCTCATACGTTGGTGCAAATGGTAATGAAGGTAAAAATGGACCGACAGCAGGTTCCGCGTAACCTAATAAAATCGTATCAACGATCCTTTGGCGGTCAATCAATGCGTCTACAGCACGACGTACGTTGATATCCTGCAAACTTTTACGTTCCATATTCATCGTCATTTGATGTACGCGGAATGTCGCAGTTGATTCAACTTTAATCCCCTCTTGTGCCCTTAATGATTCCAAGCTCTCTACCTCAGGGCGATATACAATATCTACTTCCCCAGATTTCAGCGCAAGCGAACGGGCATTTGCATCCTCATTAAAGGAGAAAGTCACCGAATCGAGTTTTGAGGCTCCATCCCAATAATTATCGTAACGTACGAGTTCTAGCTTGCTTCCAGGTGTAAATGATTTTAACGCAAAAGGTCCTGTCCCGATCGGTTTACCTACAATATCCTCTTCTGTTACATCAATGATCGAAACATTTGGATTAACAAGTTCTGAAACAAATTCTGGAAAAGGCTCCTTTGTTGTTATATGTAATGTATAACCATCTGCTTCAATTTTCTCGATTTTAAGTGCATTCTGTATTGCAACACTCTCCTTTAGCGCTCGTTCAAGAGAAGCCTTCACCGCTTTTGCATCCATTTGTTTACCATTTTGAAACGTAACATCTTCACGAAGCTTAATTGTCCAATGTTGCCCATCCTCACCTTCCCAGCTTTCTGCTAGCCATGGTGCAACCGTTAAATTTTCCTCATCTAATCGCACTAGCGTTTCTGTTATGCCCGCTCTAAGTGGGACATAACTTGAATCAACATGAGGATCTAGAGAATTAGTAGAGAAATTATAAAGAAAATGAATATGCTTATCTTCTGCGTTTTTCTTAACAGTACTTTCAGATGCCTCTGTACAAGCACTTAACAAGCTAACACAAACTAGTAAAATACTTAATTTTAGTAAGTGAGTTTTTATGTATTTTCCGAAACTACTAAATACTAAAAAGCTGGTCGAATTATTGCTTTTCCATAATTTCATTATATTCCTCCATACTATTATTTCTTTCACAAAAAACCGTAATGATTTCGATTTGAATTTTATCGTAACCATTACGATTTGACAAGTGGTAAATTGATTTTTTCTAAATCTTTTAGTATTGATCCCTGATTGTTTATAAATACTTGCTTTTTAAATTATTTGTAACTACTCAACAATAAACGGTGGGAGTGGGTCGTGAAATTTGCTCCAGTCTTGAATCATCTCTTCGTCTGTTAGAAGGCATTCATCTAAGGCCGCTTCAATTTGTTCTTTATTTAAATCTATTCCAATGAGAACAAGTTCATTCATTCGATCTCCATAAACATCATCCCAACGTTCGAGCAATTCAGGTTCTTCTTCAAGAAGCTTAGCTTGCTCCTGCTTAGATGCTGCAGCAATCCATTCACCAGCTCCTTGAAATATAATTGATGGTCCAGCTTGTGAAAGTAAGCCTGTCATATTATTACGGGTTGCTAGCCAAAAGAATCCTTTCGCACGGACAACTTCCACTGGCCAGTTTTCTAGCCATCTTAACCATCTTTCTGGATGAAATGGTTTTCTTCTTCGATAAACAAAGGAGGAAACCCCATATTCCTCTGTCTCGGGAGTATGCTCTTCGTTCAACTCCTTAATCCAACCAGCAGCTTGACTAGCACGTTCAAAGTCAAATAAACCTGTATTCAAAATACTCGATAACGCCACAACAGAATATGCACTTTCAATTATCTTTGCTTCAGGATTCAATTTTTGTAAGATTAGTTTCAATTCCTCAATACTTTCTCGATCAACTAAATCAATTTTATTTAAAACAAGAACATTAGCAAATTCAATTTGATCAATGAGTAAATCAACTATTTCTCTAGAATCCGTTTCATCATTTCCCTGCTTTCGATCTAGCAGACTTTCCCCAGAAGCAAAGTCATGCCAGAAACGATTTGCATCAACTACTGTGACCATCGTATCAAGCTCGCAGTATTCAGGGAGGTTGATCCTTAAGTTTTCATCAATATAGGTAAACGTTTGAGCAACTGGTATAGGCTCAGAAATACCTGATGATTCAATTAGGATATAATCAATGTCACCAGCTTTAACAAGTCGCTCCACTTCTACAATCAAATCCTCACGTAACGTGCAACAAATACAGCCGTTCTGCATTTCAACTAGCTTTTCGTCAGTTCGGCTAAAGCCTCCTTTTTTCACCATTGTGGCATCTATGTTAACCTCACTCATATCGTTAACAATCACCGCAACCTTTAAGTTTTCTCTGTTCTGTAATACATGATTTAATAAAGTCGTTTTCCCTGATCCTAAATAACCACTTAGAACCGTTACTGGTACCTTTCTTTTCATCTAATCTCCTCCTAGTTCGTATTCATTACGATTTAAAATTCATAGGCTAGCCACTATTCTCTCCGCTGCCTGCCTAGCACCGGAAATATTTCTAGCTATAGGGCCCATCTCCAACTCTGCCAACGGGCCCATCACATATAAATGAGGACACCACTCTAGGGCTTTATTTACAATTGGATAGCCGCAATGGGCACATGTTAAATGTTCCTCTTCAATTAGTCTCTCTATCCATCGATGACCAGGTCTTGTTGGTAAAAAACCTGTTGCAAGTAATACATTTCTAACTTGAAGTGAATTCGAGCTTACGTTAAGAGTCAATGTTTCCTTATCTAAAGTATATGAAGTAACTTCACCATCAATAATATGTAGCTTCTCTTTTGCCTCTAGTCTCTTCATTGCATATAACACATCTCTTGGAACAGAGCCTTTGAATCTAGCTTGTTTAATTTGCTCTCTGCGTATTCGATAATCCTTCACCTTACTAAAAGGTCCCTGACGCTTTAACCCTAACCAACCAGGATCACTATCAAAGTCATGCACGCGAAATGGATGACGTTTTATTAAAAATACTTTCCCAGGAAACTGTTGAGATAGCTTAATAGCTAGATGAGCAGCGGTAATCCCTCCACCAATAATCGCAATAGGTGCCTTCAGCTTTGAAACATCCTTCATGTTATCATCAAATATATGATGAACCCTTTTCGTACAATTGACAGCAAGCTCCTCTGCCCAAGTAGGAATCAAAAGCTGTTCATTCACGCTGATGGCAATAACGACATTTTTGGATTTAAACATTTCTCCGCTTTCCGTATACACTTCCCAAAAGTCCTTTCCTCTTTGAACCTTTCCAACTAATCCTTTATGCCAGCATTTCTTTAAGCCTGCTTCGAAAATTACTTTATCGCAATGCTCATTAAACAATTCTATTGAAGGACGTTTATAAATCCCATAGAAATCTTTATGTACATTTGATACTTTCCTTTCAAACTGCTGTAAACTGAAAGGATTAATATCAATGTGATGAACTGACGGCGAACGAAGATAGGACATTGATATTTTAGCAGTATTTCGCTTCCATCTAGCCATAGGTTCGCTATGTGGATCGACTATACAAAGCTTTAATGGTTCGACTTTTTTATGTTTAATTAAATAGGTAGAAATAGTACATCCGTGAATACCACCGACAATAACTAACCAATCTAGCATTTACTTCCTCCTATAAAATAAATCGTAATAGTTACGATTTATATTTTAATCAACATATCTGATAAATACAAGTTTTTTCTAGACCCCGATATATTTATTTAAAATTTCTTTCCATAACAAGCATAAAAAACAGCCCCTATGAAAAGTCTATTATTCTTTTCAACATTTCTAAGGTATGGTAAAGTATGTCCATACAAATAATCCTACTAGCAAAATTTGAATGCGAACAACTTTGAAGTGAGTGAGTGAAATGAAACCAAAATATCAAGTCCTTATTGATGATATAAAAAGCAAGATACTTTCAGGTGATTACAGTGTAGGAGAGCAAATCCCTACTGAATCTGTCCTGCAAGAAACATATAATGTAAGCCGTCATACAGTTCGAAAGGCAATATTAGAACTATCAAACGAGGGATTTTTAAGAAGTGAAAAAGGATCAGGTACTTATGTAAAAAGCCAATATCAAGCAAAATCAGGTGGAAAGTCCAATAAAAAAACAATTGGTGTCATCACAACCTACATTTCTGATTATATTTTCCCTTCAATTATTCGTGGAATTGAAAGAAGACTAAACGAAGATAATTATTCACTACTATTAGCTAGTACAAATAATGATGTCGAACAGGAAAAGAAAGCATTGGAGATGATGTTATCATTTGGTGTGGATGGCTTAATTGTGGAACCTACAAAAAGCAATATATATAATCCAAATATCGCTTACTACTTATCATTTAAGGAACAGGATGTACCATTTGTCATGATCAATGCTTATTATGAAGAGCTGGATGTTCCTTTCTTTCGTCTGAACGACGCGGAGTCTAGCTATCTTGCAACAAAAGAATTGATATCAAAAGGGCACACACAAATCGGCCTAATTTCAAAAATAGATGATTTACAAGGAAAGTACCGAATGAAGGGATATATCAAGGCACTAGGAGAAGCAAAATTACGTTTTCAACCAGAGCATGTGCTTTTGTATGATACAGAAACAAAGCTTGACTTATATACTAACTTAAAAGAGCTTCTTACTAAAAATCGAAATGTATTAACTGCCATTGTTTGTTATAACGATGAGGTAGGATTAGAACTAGTAAATGTATGCAGACAACTTGATATTGCTGTTCCTGAAAATATATCTATTATTGGCCAAGATAATTCTTATATTGCCAAAAACGCTAATATTAAACTAACAACATTAACACACCCACAAGAAAAAATGGGGAGAGATGCAGCTGATTGGGTCATCAAAAAGTTGCAGGGCAAAAAGGATTTACCTAATGAAAACTATTACCAACCAGAGTTAATTGAGGGTGAAACTGTTAAAGAGCTAAATAAACAGTAGTTTTGACCTTTTATAGTTAAAAAAACATCCCCCTTCCAATTACTCACATGACCCTCCTACATTAGTTGACAGAAATCAATTTACTACACTCTAAAAGGCTTCTCAAAAAATAATTTAATTGGGAAGCCTTAAATATTGGATTTCAATAGTAAGTGGCTCTGTTACCTCAACTATATGGATTTTCGGCTAAATATAAATAATGAACTAATTTAGAAATCAGCTATACCATATTGATTCTTACAATAATGGGAATGGCAATACAAGTAATATTGTAAAATGAAGATCCTCCCGAATATTTGTCCATACAATTTTTTCATTTCAACACCTAACAACTTAAAGGATATTTTCAATTTAATTATATAAACATAATCAACCAGGTTCTTCTACCCCTTCTTAATCATTGAATAATTCTTCATATATCATCTATTTTACAGGAACTCATTAAAATTCTGAACAGTTCATTATGTCTACCATCCGGATGATATTATTATATTCAATCACTTATTACTTATCAATAAATTTATACGAACAAATAAATTTATAATTGACAGATGTACGTTCAATTGCTAAGATTTTATACATCAACAGTTTCTTATGAATTTTCAGAAATGAAACCCCTTTATAGTTGAATTAGCAGATTCATAGAGTAATTCAACCAATTCCATTATCAATTTAAGCGTTATCACGCATTATTATTATTAAGGAGTGTTTTAAGATGACAGAAGAAATATTAAATCCAATTGTATTACAACGTGCAGATCCTTTCGTCTATAAACATACGGATGGCTATTATTATTTTACAGGCTCTCACCCTCTCTATGATCGCATTGTTCTAAGAAGAGCAAAATCGTTAAATGATTTACAAGAGGCTAAAGAAGTAGCTGTTTGGTGGAAGCATGAAAGCGGACCTTTAAGTGAGTTAATATGGGCTCCAGAAATTCATCGGGCAAATGGAAAGTGGTATATTTACTTTGCTGCAGCACCTGATACTAATATCGACGATGATACGTTCAACCATAGAATGTACGTTCTTGAAAACGCATCCGATAATCCACTTGAAGGGACTTGGGTTGAAAAGGGTGAAGTTAAAACTGAAATGTCAACGTTTTCTCTTGACGCTACGACATTTTTCCATAAAGGTGAACAATATTACGTCTGGGCACAACAGGACTTAAATATTGAAGGACACTCTAATCTATATATTGCAAAAATGGAAAACCCTTGGACATTATCTACTAAACCAGTCATGCTAACCAAGCCTGAGCTCCCATGGGAAATCAAAGGCTTTTGGGTAAATGAAGGGCCTGCTGTTTTAATTAAAAACGGAAAAGTATTCCTTACATATTCAGGAAGTGCTACCGGTGTAGATTACTGTATGGGACTTTTAACTGCAAGTGAAGATGCTGATTTATTAAATCCAGATTCATGGACGAAAAGTCAGGAACCAGTATTCCAAAGCTGCCCTGAAAATGGTCAGTATGGACCAGGACATAATTGCTTTACAGAGTCTCCTGATGGCAAAGATACTATACTCGTCTATCATGCTCGTAACTATACAGAATTAGTCGGAGATCCCCTCTATGAACCTAACCGCCAAGCACGCGCGCAAAAAATTGAGTGGGATGAACAAGGAAATCCAATATTTGGTGTACCTGTTCCCGATAAAAGATGGACTCCTAAGACACCAGAGGTTTTAAAATAGAAAGGAATTAACTAACATGAGTAACTTAAAACAACTTAAATTCTGGAACTTCGGCGGTATGTACTATTTTTACTTCATGATCTGGGCTTTAATATTTGCCTTCTTGCCATTTTGGCTAAATAAAACAGCACATCTGGATACGAGTGTTTCAGGTTTAGTATTCTCAGCAATGGCTGTAACTGCCCTTATCTTGGAACCGCTTTATGGATTAATCCAGGATAAGCTAGGCTTAAAGAAATATTTATTCGGTTTCGTTGTTTTATGCCTGTTATTTATTGGGCCTTTCGTTCAATTTGCTTTTATTCCACTCCTTCAAATTAATGCTGTATTCGGCGCAATTGTTGGTGGAGCATTCTTAAGCTTGTGTTTAAACGGTGGTGTCGGCGTTGTCGAAGCATATATTGAACGTTCTACACGGGCAAGTAATTATGAATATGGGCATGTTCGTCTTTTCGGTTCATTAGCTGGTGGTACAGCTGCATTTATTGGTGGAATCATGTTTGTACGTAACCCTTATAGTATTTTCTGGGCATGTACGGTTTCTGCCATTGTTCTAGGTGTACTCTTATGGGCACTTCGTGTCAAAAATGAGGATACTAGTAGTGAAGATTCTCAAGAGGATGATGAAACTCCTGTTACAAAAGAAAATATCATGAACGTCTTTAAAAACAGAAGCTTTTGGGGATTTTGTATCATGATGATTGGGATCGCAACAATGTTTGACGTCTTTGATCAACAATTCCCGAATTACTTTACTAGTTTTTTTGATGACGCATCTAGAGGAGAACTCGTATTTAGCCGTATTGCCTCGATACAAGTCTTTATCGAAGCAGGATTTATGGTGTTAACACCATGGTTTATTAACAAAATAGGAGCTAAAAACGGACTTATTCTAGCAGGAATTATTTTATTCATCCGTATCCTAGGCTCCGCATTTTTCACAGAGATTTGGATGCTGTCACTCTGGAGAATCCTTGCATCTATCGAAATGCCATTAATGCTCATTTCAATCATGAAATATATTACAGGTGTATTCGATGTTCGACTATCAGCAACCGTCTATATGCTTGGATTTAACTTCGCAAAACAAATTGGTATCACCATCTTCTCTTATGTAATGGGCTCCTTATATAAGACTATGGGATTCCAAAACTCGTATGTTATCATGTCATTGATGGTAATTGTATTCGTTACCATTGGTGCGTTAATTATGAAGAGTGAAAGACATCATCAGCCTAGCGTTAACGAACAATTGGTTGCAAGTAGATAAGTTTATGAATATATCAATTTCTAAGATAGGCACAATTAGTTTTTCTAGCTAATTGTGCTCTTTTTATTACTAATTAGCTCTATGGATCTTTGTCCAAATTACACTACGAACTAGGTCTACCAAATATTTTGATTAAATCCCTCTTTATCAACTTGTTTTAGGGTATTGTATCCGAAATGATAAAAATCTTCATTACCATACCGCCTGAAGATAGGGAACAATTTAAAAATCTTATTTCATTTTGGAGGCACTATCAAATATTTAGTGAAGCAACAACCCTTAAAGATGTAATTTCAGAGAAATGGGATAAGTTCAATTTGAATATATTTTTATTATAATTATTGTTGGGTTGCCATGTTCAATTACCTCTTTGGTCCTTTTAGCAAAGATAATCAACAGTATTACCATATTTAAACATAAATAGGATATTATTACTATTTACAACATTCTGGAAAATGTTACACTATGAAATAGTTCTGGATATTCTCTATAAAGAGATACCACTAGCCGAAAGTATGAAGATTTTTTTACACTAAATTAATTTTCTTTATCTAATTATGTGTATACTATAAATCTCTTAGAAAAATTCTTGAGTATATGTTTTCAATATTTGCTGTTAGTTCCCGGTCAATGGTTATTTTATTGAGTCTGACAGTTCTAGTAGAAAAACATATTATTTAAAAAAGAGGATATAAACATGATAAACGTATTAAATGTGATAATGAAAATAGTAATAAAACTTATATTTAACATTGTTGGTTTATTATTAGTAATCTTAGGACAAGGTATAATAATACTTGCGTCCGTTTCAAGCATTTTAATGAATATTTTAACTGCAATTATATTTTTCGGGGCAATTGTGCTGACTTTTTCCGATTTGCCTTTAAGTAATAAAATATTCTTTTGGGTTTTAGCTATCATTTCCGGAGCAATTGCTACTAATATTTATGCATTACCTTTATATCTTGTGAATACCGGAAGATATTTAATGGATTTTGATTTTAATTAAACGGTTAACGCCTTTAAATATGTTAACAAAGCAACCTTCAAACAGCGGCTTTGCAAACTCTAATAAAAAATGTAACATCCTAATGGAAATGAATACTGTATCGTACAGTATTCATTTTTTTACATTTAAAGATTGGATTAGGAAGTTGACCAACTACCGCAGTATCAATGGTTCCTTGGAGTGCTGTGGTCATCTGAGATATAACAATGGGAAGGGCTAAAACCTTGTATTATTTATTTGTTAAAGATGTATTTATAGTTCTTAAAGACGTAGAACTTTGTAAACTGATATTATTTCCTTTAAACAAAACAAAGTCACAGCATTTTTGATATATTGTGACTTTAGATATTCGTTTTTATTTTGACTTCACGATTTAGGTCGTCGATTAAGTTCTTCAGATTATACTATGTTTGGTCCCGTCGTAATTGTACGAAAACGTGGATGTTCAGCAAGAATAGAGTCTCTCATCCTTTTAACAACAGGATGTTTCGAGGAAAAAAACTGTTCTTTAGAATTGTAAAGCTCAATTAAGTTACCTTTTTCAAGGACACCAATTTTATCAGAAATCGAAAAAGCCGCTTTAATATCGTGAGTAATAAAAAGATAAGATAAGCCAAAGTCAGTTTTTAATTCTCTTAATAGTTCTAAAATTAAGCTTTGTGTAACCATATCTAAACTACTTACCGATTCGTCAAGGACGATTAACTTCGGTTTAAGAGCGATTGCTCTAGATATGTTAATCCTTTGTAATTGTCCGCCGCTAAATTGATGTGGATATTTTGTTAAATCCTTTTCGCTCAATCCTACTCTTTCCAATAGCTCAATAACCCTTTTTCTTTGTTCTGCTACGGTTAGTTTTTCATAGTTCTCTAATGGCTCGCTGATAATACGCTCGGCAGTCATCCGTGGGTTAACAGCTGAATAGGAGTCCTGAAATACAACTTGTAGATCGCGACGTAGTTTTTGTCGGGTTGCTTTATCCGCATTATAAATGTCATATCCTTGAAACAGCACCTGACCTTGCTGTGGACGTTGGATCCCGAGAATTACTTTTCCTAAGGTACTTTTACCGGCTCCACTTGTTCCAATTAAACCTAAACATGTTCCTTCTTCAATTGAAAAGGAAATATCATTAAGAACTTTATTTGATAGATCCTTCCCTATAAAAAGCTTCTTAGATTTAAAGCTAAGATTTACTTGTTTTACCTGTAATAAGCTCAATGGTTTCACCCCTCGGAAAATTAAATCGGTCTATCACAACCTATAGGTATAGGGTTGTTTTTGAGAATATAAGGTTGGTCTTGTCCTTAATAGCTTCTTCGTGTACTCATGTTGTGGATTATCAAATAATTCTAACACATTTGCAGTTTCTACTATTCTCCCATGTTGCATTACAATTACATCATCAGCTAACTCTGAAATAACTCCAAGATCATGAGAAATAAGTAAAATAGATGTTCCATATTCTGAGCGAACTTTATCTAATAGACGCAATACTAATAATTGACTATGAAGATCAAGTGCTGTAGTTGGCTCATCGGCAATAATAACAGATGGCTGTAAGCATGCAGCCATGGCAATCATTACTCGTTGAAGCATACCTCCACTTAACTGAAAAGGATAGTTTCTTAACAATTTATAGGGATCTGGCAAATTTACATTCTCCATCACATCAATCGCAAGCTTTCTTGCCTGCTTTTTATTTAATGAAGTATGAGATTTAATTGTTTCAATAAATTGATGGCCAATCGTAAAAACTGGGGTAAAAGCATTCATCGGATTTTGCATAATAAAAGCAATATCTTTCCCTCGAATTTTCCGCATTTCTTTGTTTTCTAGACCATTCAATTCCCTGCCTTTCAGTGTAACACTCCCTCTAATATCCATATTCTTCTTATCATGCAGCTGCATGATAGACATACTTGTAACCGTTTTTCCACTACCACTTTCCCCAACAAGACCTAGTATCTTCCCTTTTTTAATTCCAAAATTAATGTCCTGAACAAGTGTAGATAAACCCTCAACGGTTTTTACGTGTACATGTAAGTCTTTTACATTTAAAATATCTCGATCATTTGCTTCCATTTTTCAACAGTCCTTTTTCATTAGCGGCGTTTAACCCCAAAGCGTTCTGATAGTGATTCACCTAGTAAATTAAAGGTAACAACGACTAGCATAATACTTAGACCTGGATAAATCATTAAAGCTGGATGTGTTCTGATATATGACTTCCCTTCAAGAATCATCGCCCCCCACTCTGGTATAGGGGGTTGTACACCTAAGCCTAAAAAGGACATGGATGATAAATTCATAATTGCCCAGCCCATTTCTAATGTTCCCATTACAGCCAGTGATGGAAGAACATTAGGAATAATATGTTTCTTCATGATGGACCATGTAGAAGAACCACTGATTTTAGCTGCAGTAATATAGTTCTGTTCTTTCAAGCTTAGAACCATTCCTCGAATTACCCTTGCGTAATAAACCCATTGTACGAGAATTAATCCTAAAATGACTTGTTTAAGACCAGCTCCCCAAATACCAACAAAACCAAGAACAAACAAAAGGCTTGGGATCGCCATCAGACCATCACCGAATCTCATTAACAATTGATCAACCCAACCACCTTTATACCCAGCAATGATACCAATAATCAAACCAATACTTAAAGCTGAAATAAATATTAGCATAGCAAACCCTATTGAAATTCGTGCACCATATAAGATACGCGAAAATGTACATCGACCTAAATGATCTGTTCCTAATGGGTAATCCAATGAAGGCTGCTGTAGTTTATGAGTTAAATTGACAGCGATAGGGTCATTAGGTGCAATCCACGGAGCAAAGATAGTGATCAAAAATAAAACGCACAGTATTAAAGAACAAATGACAATAACTTTTTGACTTTTTAACATATCACAAAACTTTGCTTTCATTGGTACTGCCTTCCTTTTCTAGAAATACGCGGATCAATATACATTTGGATAAGGTCGACAATTAAGTTGCTTATAAGGAATAATCCCGCTGCTAATAGCACATAGCCTTGAATAACAGGAACATCACGATTAAAAATAGCCTCAATAAAAAATCGCCCAAACCCTGGCCATGAAAAGACTGCCTCTACAATTACAGCTCCAGTCATTAAGTTTCCTAAATTCATTCCAAGTCCGGTAATCATAGGGGAAATGGCAATTCTTAATACATGCTTTCCCATTATGGCTTTTTCATGAATCCCTCTCGTCCGTGCAAAGAGCACATAAGACTCTTGTAAATTTTCTAGAACGCTTGCACGTAGCAGTCGGGTATATAAAGCTATTAACGGGAAAGCCAGCGTGACTGAAGGTAAAATTAAATGTTGCCAGGTTCCTGTACCTTCTACTGGTAAAAGGTCTAGTTTTACAGAAAAGAAAAAAATGAATAAATAACCTAACCAAAATGATGGGATGGATGCCCCTATAAAAGAGAGGAATCTACTAAAATGGTCAATTACGCTGTTTTTCTTTATACCTGCTAAAAATCCAATAGGAACACTTACTAAGATTGCAATCAAAAGACTGCTTATAGTTAACTGAATAGTTGCTGGCATTCGGGAGGATATCTCCTCCAAGACAGGTTTATTCGTAACATAAGATATGCCTAAATCAAATTGGCAAATCTTAATAAGGGCATTCACATATTGGATAAAGAGAGGCTGATCTAAACCGAACTCAAGTCTTTTTTGTTCCAGCATTTCATCTGTTGCCTGGATATGTGCAGCAGTAAAATATGCCTCTGCCGGGTCCACTGGTGATAGGTTTATCATTCCAAATGTAAGCAGAGTGGCCAAAAGAAAGATTGGAACAATGGTGATTATTCGTTTCAAGACATAAGTACCCATGAACAACGCTCCTGTCGGTTACTTCTTAATACTAATTCCTGTAAATGGATGTTCATCTCGGTTAGCAGGGAATGTAAAATTAGAAACATTCTTTTGATAAACTGCTATTTTCTTAATATACGAAATAGGCACAATGGCACCCTGCTCTTGTAGTGAACCTAAAATTTTCGTGTATAGTTTTTGGCGTTCATTTTCATCTGTTGTTTGTGTAACCTCAGCTATTTGGTTCAGTAACTCCTCTTTATTAGAATAAGCTGAAATAGCCTCTCTAAATCCAAATCCTTCTGTAGCAACTATATTTACGAAAGTATGTGGGTCATATGGAGCGCCATAGTTACTGAAGAAGTTCATATCAAACTCATTCGCTTTGAATCTTTCAACTTGAGTGGTAAGCTCAACTCCAACAATATTTAATTTTACGCCTAATCCTGCCCACTCGGATTGTAATGTTTCAGCCATTGTTTTTTGAATGGATTCAGCAGAGTTATACATTAACTCGATTTCTAGTGGTTTCCCATCTTTTTCACGAATATTTTTACCTTTTGGCAACTTCCAGCCTGCTTCATCCAATAATTGTTTCGCTTTCTCAACATTATAATCGACCTTGGTTGCCTCAACATTTGAAGTGTAAGGGAAGTTCGTTGGTAAGATATAGTCAGCCTTCTCTTCCAAACCAGATGTCACGCCCTCAACCATTGCTTGTTTATTAAATCCATAATGTAATGCTTGACGAACACGTACATCTGAGAGCTGTTCTTTATTCGAATTCATAACTAGCTGCCTAGTAGCAACCGGTTCAGAAATGCTGCTCCCATATGAATCTGTAGATTCTAATTGCTTAAAAGAATCTATACCGATAACACCCTCACCATAAACAACATCTAAGTCCCCTTTTTCGAAAGCAAGTACACGTGTTTCAGCATCTGGAATGACTTTAACTTTAATTTTCTCTATACTTGGGAGTTCTCCCCAATAATTTTCGTTACGTTTAAATACAGCATATTCATCTGCTTTGTATTCATCTAATACCCATGGGCCTGTCCCAACTGGCTTTTCTACACCTTTTGAAGTGTCACCATCTTGAGGGAAACCAGCTTCCCCTAGGAATCGAACTGGGCGTACAACAGCTAGCTCCTGAATAGTAGGGTAATATGGTTCTGTTAGAGTTAATTTAAAGGTATACTCATCGATGACCTCTGTTTGAGCAATCTTCGAAATAAATCCTAACCAACTGTGTAAATCGATATTTGCTAATATAGCATCAAAGTTCTTCTTCACAATCTCTGCATTAAAATTTGTGCCATCAGTAAATTTCACATCTTGACGTAAGTTGAACAAATATTCTTTCCCATCTTCGGAAATCTCCCATGACTCTGCTAAATGTGGCTTTAACTCTCCTCCATCCTGGTAGCTAACTAAAGGTTCATATACCATGGATTGAGCAAATAATTGAGATGGATTATAGATATGTGGATTCAATTCACCTATATCTCTAGGCCAAGCAAAAGTAATCATATTGTCACTTCTACCTGTAGAATTTGGATTTTCTACTGATTCATTTGAACATCCAAGTAAAACCATAGATAAAATAAGAATAATTACAAATATAACTAAAAATCGTTTATTATTTATTGGGTTTGCCATAAATATGCTCCTCTAATATTGATAATGATAACTATTATCAATATTAGAGTTGGAGCATCTTATTGTCAATATAATTTCAAGTTATCACAAAGTATTTAATAGGGGCCATGAGGACAGAGATTCATTATCTAAAAAGTGTTTTATTTTGTTTTGATTGGCGTCTATCTAGTAAACTATAAAAAGGCTTCCCAGTAATTCGAGAATTACTGGGAAGCCTCCTTTAAGTTAGCAAATGTTAGTACTTAAATCTCACCTT
>JAPSLL010000029.1:0-12317 GCA_031180805.1 Bacillus sp. (in: firmicutes) | reverse complement strand
ATTACATCATGCCGCCCATTCCACCCATTCCGCCCATATCAGGCATTCCGCCGCCACCAGCGTTTTCTTCTGGCTTGTCAGCGATAACAGCTTCAGTTGTTAAGAACATAGCTGCTACAGATGCTGCGTTTTGAAGTGCAGAACGAGTAACTTTAGTTGGGTCAACGATACCTGAATCGAACATGTTTACCCACTCGCCGTTAGCAGCGTTGAAGCCGATGCCAACTTCTTCTTTCTTCAAGCGGTCAACGATAACAGAGCCTTCAAGACCTGCGTTGTGTGCGATTTGACGTACTGGCTCTTCAAGTGCACGTAGGATGATGTTAACACCTGTTTGAGTGTCGCCTTCTTCTTGGATTTCAGCAACTTTGTTATATACGTTCACAAGTGCTGTTCCACCACCAGAAACGATACCTTCTTCTACTGCAGCACGAGTAGAGTTTAGAGCGTCTTCGATGCGTAGTTTACGTTCTTTTAATTCTGTTTCAGTTGCAGCACCAACTTTGATTACTGCTACACCGCCAGCTAATTTCGCTAAGCGCTCTTGTAATTTTTCTCTGTCAAATTCAGAAGTTGTTTCTTCGATTTGAGCACGGATTTGGCCAACACGGCTTGAGATTTGGCTTGCATCTCCAGCACCTTCAACAATTGTTGTGTTTTCTTTTGTAACAACAATTTTAGAAGCACGACCTAATTGTTCAATTGAAGCTGATTTAAGGTCTAGACCTAAATCTTCAGTGATTACTTCACCACCAGTTAGGATTGCGATGTCTTCTAACATTGCTTTACGACGGTCACCGAAACCTGGAGCTTTAACAGCTACTGCATTGAATGTTCCGCGTAGTTTGTTTACTACAAGTGTAGCTAATGCTTCACCTTCAACATCTTCTGCAATTAATAATAGTGGCTTACCTTGTTGAACAACTTGCTCTAATACAGGTAAGATTTCTTGGATATTTGTGATCTTCTTATCAGTGATTAATACATATGGATTTTCAAGAACTGCTTCCATTTTGTCAGAATCAGTTACCATGTATGGTGATGCATAACCACGGTCAAATTGCATACCTTCTACAACTTCTAATTCAGTTGAGAAGCCTTTAGATTCTTCGATTGTGATAACACCGTCGTTACCAACACGTTCCATAGCTTCTGCAATTAATTTACCTACTTCTTCGTCAGCTGCAGAGATTGCTGCTACTTGAGCGATTGACTCTTTGCCTTCGATAGGCTTAGAAATTGCTTTAAGCTCTTCGATTGCAACAGCAACTGCTTTTTCAATCCCTTTACGAACGACCATTGGGTTAGCACCAGCAGTTACGTTCTTTAATCCTTCACGGATCATTGCTTGAGCTAAAACTGTTGCAGTTGTAGTACCGTCACCAGCAACATCATTTGTTTTGCTTGCTACTTCAGCAACTAGCTTAGCACCCATGTTTTCAAATGCATCTTCTAATTCGATTTCTTTTGCAATTGTTACACCATCATTTGTAATTAATGGAGAACCGAATTTCTTTTCTAATACAACATTACGTCCTTTTGGTCCTAATGTTACTTTTACAGCATCTGCTAAGGCGTCTACCCCACGTAACATCGAACGACGAGCTTCTTCGCTAAATTTAATATCTTTTGCCATTTTTACTAGACCTCCTCAAATTTTTTAAAATGTATTCTATGATATGTTTGCTGCTTTCTTATCCGATTACAGCTAAAATGTCGCTTTCACGTAAAATTAAGTATTCAGTACCTTCATATTTCACTTCAGTACCAGCATATTTTGAGAAGATAATACGATCGCCTTCCGCTACTTCAAGAGCTACTTTTTCTCCGTTATCTAACACACGGCCTGTACCAACAGCAACTACTTTTCCTTCTTGTGGCTTTTCTTTTGCACTATCTGGAAGAACGATACCACTAGCAGTTTTTTCTTCTGATTCAACTAACTCGATAATAACGCGATCACCTAATGGCTTTAACAAGTGAAACAACCTCCTCAAATTTCTTGAAATTATGATAATTTTCCCTTTTTATTAGCACTCAACATTCGTGAGTGCTAACACAATTTATATATTATATAAGATTTCTTTTAATTTCAAGTCTGAAGTGTAAAATTTTTTAAGAAACTTTTCTACTAGATTATGTCTTAATATAGGGAAATTTAAACATTGTTTGTCTATTTTTCAAATGTTCTCATACATATGTTTAAAGTAAGGTATGATACAATAAGCAGGATAACTAAGACAAGAACATCGCTACTATTAAGAGCTCATTTTCCGAGGGTTAGTAAATTAAAGGAGGCTTTTATGAAAAAAAATTATTGGTTTATTATATTAACATATATTGTCATGCAATTCTCCGGAATTGTAGGAATCAAATTGTTTGCCTTATTACATATTGGAAACACAAACGCAGAATTGGTGGCATATTGGACCGTTTTCAGCTTCACAGTAGCCTTGATCATTACACTCCTATTATTAAGAAATGATCGGGAGGATGCGAGACTACTTCGGGGTGAACCTGCTTCAGTCGGAAGCTCAATTGGTTGGGCCATTGGTGGCATATTTTTAGCACTATTTGCCCAAATGATTGCTGCCAATCTAGAAATGTATCTCTTTGGAGTAGAACCTGGCTCGGAAAATACACAAACAATTGTGAAGTTAATCAAAGCATCTTCACTTTTAATCATCGTAACCTCTGTTATCGGGCCAATTTTAGAGGAAATTATCTTTAGGAAGATTATTTTCGGTGTTATTTATCACCGCTCTAACTTCGTGATTGCGGCATTAATTAGCTCATTTCTCTTCTCCATCCTACACGGAGAACCTGAACACTTTCTAATCTATGCTTCAATGGGGTTCACCTTTGCCTTTCTTTATGTCAAAACAAAAAGAATCATTGTGCCAATTTTTGCTCATGTTGCCATGAATACGTTAGTCATTATTATGCAATTTGTCTTAGCCGATCAAATTGAAAACCTCGAGAAAACATTAGAACAAATGCAAGTGATTATTGGAGGCTTTTTATTGTGAGAACAAATCCTATTTCCATGGGAATCTTTTATTTAGTAATGGGATTGTTATTTATCTATTTAGCAATTTCAACTGCAAATGCTAGCAAAGGCATTTTCAGCTTTCCTACTATTCTTTTAATGCTTATGGCTACCTTTGACATCGGTGTAGCAATTAGAATATTTCTCTTCACTAGAAAAATGAAAAAGAACAATAAGCAAAAATGAGGATATCCGAAGATTGGGGACTGACCCCAATCTTTGGATGATCCTCATTTTTTTGCATTTTCCTCTTCAAATTTTACCCTTTGTGCCTTTCGATAAGAGATTCGTGAAACCCATATACTAATTTCATACAAAATAAACAAAGGAATTGATACCATTAAATGAGAGGTCAGCTCTGGAGGTGTTATCAATGCCGCTATAACTAGTAAGGCAAAATACGCGTATCTTCTAATCTTTGATAGAAACATAGGGGTAACAATTCCCAGTCTTGTAAGAAACATGACAACAACAGGTAGTTGGAATAGCACACCAAATGGAATGACTAGCTGTAATAAGAAAGTAAAGTATTCATTAATCCCGATGACTTGGTTTATCCCTAAATCATTTGAGATTCGTTCCATAAATTCAACGACAAACGGAAATAATATAAAATAAGAAAATGCCACTCCTAATAAAAATAACCCTACTGAAATTGGTATATAGCTTAAGGTAACTCGTCTCTCCTTTTCATAGAGACCAGGACTTACAAATGACCATAATTGATATAATATGATCGGTGACGTTAGAACAAAAGCAATGATAAACGCAAATTTCATATACACCATTAACGGGTCTGTTAAATTAAAGGAGTTTAGTGTTAAATTTCTCGCTTCATCAGTATGCTGCAAATAGATAATAATCGGTCTTGAAAGCAAAAAGCCAGCTATTACCGCTATGAAAAAGAAAACGACAACAATAATCAGTCGTTTTCTTAGCTCCGCGATATGTTCAAAGACCGACATTTCATTTTGTTTCATATCGGTTTCATTCCTATCTTACTTGACTTCTTCCTTGTTTTTTCCCTTTTGATCCTCATCGTCATCATCTGCTAACCCTTTTGTTGCATGCTTAAATTCTCTTAACGTATTGCCTGCTGCTTTACCTAGCTCTGGTAATTTTTTCGGTCCGAAAATTAATAACGCAACGATGACAATCATTACTAGACTCCCAAATCCTATGTTTGGCATAATGCCACACCTCCTTATGTTTATAGAAAGCTTTCTTTAAGATTTTTCATCAATAGGATAATGCTTTAAAAAGTAAACAAGTGATTGTAGCTCAACGGCAAGATCGATATGGTGAATTCGTATTTGATCAGGAACATTTAATCTTGCTGGTGTAAAATTAAGTATTCCTTTAATCCCTTTTACAATGAGACGATCGGTTATCGCCTGTGCTGCTGGAGCTGGGACAGTTAAAATAGCGACCGTTACATCATCAGGTAAAATCTCTTCAAGATCGTCTAAATTATAAACCGGTACTCCACCAATCTCCTTCCCGATTTTCTCCTTATCAATATCAAATGCTAAAGAGATGACCGTATTATTATTTTTCGTAAAATTATAATGCAAAAAGGCTGTTCCTAAATTCCCGACACCAATTAAGCAAACATTTGTTGTTTCATCCTGGTCTAATGTTTTTCGAAAGAATGACAACAAATAATTCACATTGTATCCATAGCCTTTTTTACCTAGTGCTCCGAAATAGGAAAAGTCTCTACGAATTGTTGCAGAATCTACCTTTACTGCATCACTTAATTCTGCTGATGATACTCGCTGTTTACCAGACGAGTGTAAATTTTTCAGAAACCTATAATATAAAGGAAGCCGCTTCGCTGTCGCTTGTGGTATTTTTGATTGTTCTATATTCACTCTTATCCCTCACATTCATTCAAAAGCGTGACTTCGATTTTATTACCCATATCTTTTTTTTCATCCTAACTCCAATGAGGGCAGGAGTTTATTCATTTCTTCTTTTATCATTTATGTAATAATAATCATGAAGTCTTTTCTTGCTGCTATTGATTGGAATCCTTCTACTAGTTTCTGTAGAAGTTCCCGCTTTTTCCACCAGTTTTTTCTACTAAAAAAGTTGGTCCGATAATCATGCCTTTATCAACAGCTTTACACATATCATAAACGGTTAAGGCTGTTATGCTTGCAGCAGTTAACGCTTCCATTTCAACCCCTGTACTCCCTTTTGTTTTGACAGTTGTTGTAATAAGAAGGATATATTCATTATCCTTGATATCCCACTGAAATTCAATATCTACACCTTTTATCGGAATGGGATGACACATCGGGATAACCTGTGACGTTTGCTTTGCTGCCATAATTCCAGCTACTTGCGCAACGGAAAGTACATCACCTTTCCCCATTTCATTATTGTTTATCTTGTCATAAACATCCTTTGTAACCTGAATGCTCGTCTTCGCCTTCGCTGTTCTTGCTGTGTCATTTTTTTCGGTTATATCAACCATTTTCGCTCTACCTTGTTGGTTAAAATGCGTAAATTCTGACATATCTATTTCCCCTTATACGTAGACTATACACTATTTTTTATCATCTGTCTGTTTAGTATTTGTGAAAAATTTACTGAGATCATCACTCAAGCACAAGCCTTCTTCTTTCTTTTTTCATTTCTAAAGATAGTAAATTTTTTTATTTAAAAGAGTGGTGGAAAAAATCACCTTTAGTCTCAATGTTGCCCAATACATGTGATATAAGCTACACTTAAATCATTAGTAGAGGTGAATGTTATGATTTTATTACAAATAAATCAGCTTAGTAAATCTTTTGGTGCTGACCCTATTTTAACCAATATTAAGCTAGAAGTACAAACTAAGGAGAAAATAGCGATCGTTGGCCGTAATGGTGCGGGAAAATCAACGCTATTAAAAATTATCGCTGGCACTATGTCCTATGACAGTGGAGAAATTATTAAACCTAAGGGCGTTTCAATTGGTTATTTAGCTCAAGATACCGGACTTGAATCACAATTATCTATTTGGGATGAGATGCTTACAGTCTATAAAGAGCTTCAAATAATGGAACATGAGATGAGACAGCTTGAACAAAAAATGTCGGTTATCGACCCTAGCAACAATTCTCGTGAATTTGAACAACTATTAAAAGAATATGATAGCCTTCAAATTACCTTTAAAGATAAAGGTGGCTATCAATATGAAGCAGACATTCGTTCCGTCCTGCATGGTTTAGGGTTTAGTCATTTTGATTCCGCTACAAAAATTTCCTCATTAAGTGGGGGACAAAAAACTCGTCTAGCTTTAGGTAAGCTGCTGTTAACGAATCCTGACTTATTAATTTTGGATGAACCAACAAACCATTTAGATATTGAAACATTAACATGGCTTGAACACTATTTACAAAACTACTCTGGTGCCATTTTAATTGTTTCACATGACCGTTATTTTTTAGATAAAATTGTAACACAAGTATATGAGATTAGTCGCCATACGAGTACAAAATATCTCGGAAACTATAGTAGCTATTTAAAATATAAGCAAGAGAATTATGAAAAAGAATTAAAGGCATATGAAAGACAGCAAGAGGAAGTTGCTAAGCTGCAGGACTTTATTCAACGGAATTTAGCCCGGGCATCAACTACTAAGCTTGCTCAAAGTAGAAGGAAAAAATTGAATAAAATGAGTTTAATGGACAAGCCGCTCGGTGACGAAAAATCTGCTAACTTTCAATTTGATATTGAAAGACAAAGCGGAAATGATGTTCTAAAGGCTACTGACATTTCTGTCGCATATAGCCCAGGCAATCCAATCTTATCAAATATTTCCTTCTCTATTTCTCGTGGAGATAGCATTGCCTTAGTAGGACCAAATGGAATCGGTAAATCTACTCTGCTTAAATCGATCGTCCAAAAGCTTGATTCATTTACAGGTAGCTTTGCACTTGGCTCACATGTACAAATAGGCTACTATGATCAGCAACAAGCAGATTTAAATTCAAATAAGCGAGTTCTTGACGAGCTATGGGATGATTATCCTACGAAAACAGAAAAAGAGATCCGAACCGTTCTTGGTAATTTCTTATTCTCTGGTGACGATGTACTTAAGCCTGTTCACTCCTTAAGCGGCGGAGAAAAGGCTCGGCTTGCTTTATCAAAATTAATGCTGCAAAATGCAAATTTCCTCATCCTAGATGAACCAACGAACCATTTGGACTTAGATAGTAAAGAAATTCTAGAAAATGCGTTAATCGATTATCCAGGTACGATATTATTTGTTTCACATGACCGTTATTTTATAAATAGAATTGCGACGAAAGTATTTGAGTTATCTAGAGACAAAGTAACCGAGTACTTAGGTGATTATGATTACTACCTAATGAAAAAAGAGGAACAGCTAGAAATTGAACAATTAAATAAGCAGGAGAAGGAATCAGAGAAGAAAGATGTTGAAGCAACACAATCAACAGGTAAGCTTTCCTATCAACAGGAGAAAGAGTTAAAAAAGCTTGAAAGGCAAAAACAAAGAAGAATTGAAGAAATAGAAGAACAAATTAGCCAGTTAGAAGACCAAATAGAAAAAAATGAGGAGCTTCTATGTGATCCTGAAATCTATCAAAACCATGAGGAAGTTCAAAAATTAAACAATGAAAATGAACAATTACAATCAAAGCTTGAAGCTCTCATGAATGAATGGGAAGAATTACATTAAAAACGAAAATGTATCAATTTGGTTATCTCTCTGTGGGGACAGTCCCCGATTAGGGATAACCTTTTTTATTTCCATCATTTATAAATTTTTACAAGTATATTTATCAGATCACTATTCCTTTATCCACAATCATTTCCCCTTTAATTTCAACATATCAACAGACTTATGCACATTATCCACATTTTTTGTTGATTTTATCCAAGTTATACACAAGGTATTTTATGCATATTTGACAGGATTTTTAATGACTTTACACAATTCTACAAAAATCGTGCATAACCCTGTGGATAACTTGCATTTTCGATATCTAAAGCCACTTATTCGCTTCATTCAGTACTTTTATCCTGCTGAAAAGGAAATGTAAAGATAAAAAAAGCCTCCGAAAATCGGAAGCTCGTTAATATGGGAGTAACTCTAAACCAGGATTTGCGTTTAATGCTAAATTACTTCTTACCCCTTTTTCATAGAGGATACTGCCCGCCGCTGCAATCATTGCTGCATTATCAGTACATAGAGATAAAGGAGGAATCACTAATTCAAAACCATCCCTTTTTCCAAACTCATTTTCTAGTGCTGTTCGTAATCCTTTATTCGCAGCAACACCACCTGCTACTAACAGCTGTTTAACTTGATACTTATCCACAGCCTGAACTGTTTTTGTGACCAAAACGTCTATGACACTTGCTTGAAAGCTTGCAGCAATATCCTTCGCCTCTAATTCAATACCCTTTTGTTTTGCATTATGGAGAGTATTGATAACAGCAGATTTAAGGCCACTAAAGCTAAAATCAAATGATCCTTCACTAAGCCACGCTCTTGGCAAATCTATAGTTGCTTGTCCTTCATGTGCAAGTCGATCAATATGAGGACCACCCGGATACGGAAGACCTAATGTTCTAGCTACCTTATCATATGCCTCACCAGCAGCATCATCTAATGTTTCACCAATAACTTCAAAGCTTGTATGCTCCTTCATATACACTAATTCCGTATGTCCTCCAGAAACAACAAGCGCAAGTAATGGAAAGTGCATCTCAGTTATGAGTCGATTTGCGTAAATATGACCTGCAATATGATGAACACCTATTAGCGGCAGCCCTTGTGAAAAGGCTAATGCTTTAGCTGCGTTGATTCCCGTTAATAATGCTCCAACAAGTCCAGGTCCCTCTGTTACTGCAATCGCTGATAAATCTTTAAAATCTAAGTTAGCCTGTTTCATTGCCTCATCAAAAACAACCGTCAGCTGCTCAACATGATGTCTTGATGCAATTTCAGGTACAACACCGCCGAATCTTTTATGGCTTTCTATTTGCGACGCTACAACATTAGATACGATTTCACGGCCATTTTTTATAATCGCTGCAGCCGTTTCATCACAACTAGTTTCAATTCCTAATATATATTGGTCTGCTTGACTCATCCTAAATTCACCCACATTACTTTAGCATCTTCATAATTATCTGTATAATAATTTTTTCTAATTCCACCTGTTTCAAAACCAAGCTTTTTATATAGTGATTGTGCAATATGATTTGAGACTCTTACTTCTAAAGAAAGTCGCTTTGCACTCATTTCCTTGCATAGCTGCATAGAAAACCGTAATAGTGCTTCTCCTATTTTCCTTCCTCTGAAATCAGGATGTACAGCAATATTTGTAATCTGCGCATCATCCATAATCACCCACAATCCACAATACCCAATGACGCTTCCTTCGTACTCTACAACTAAATATTTTGCAAAAAGATTTTGTTCAAGTTCGTAATATAACGATTCCTTTGACCAAGGTGCGGTAAAAGACATTTTTTCGATTTCATAAACTTTCTCAATGTCTTCTTTTTTCATCGCCCTAATCGTAAATCTCTCATCCAAATTGTTCACCATCTTATTTTTGTTGTTCTAGCCATTTTGCTTCAGCTTCAGCTAATCGAATATAATTGGGAACAAGTGAATGAACGTCTGTTGCTATTTTCTTCATACCAATCATGCCTAACTCACTAGGTCTTGGATTATGTAGCGTCATTGAACCTATCACTGCTTTTTCTGCTAATATCTCTTTAATAAGCTCGTTATGAATAGAGACATCATTTCCTAAAAAAAGTACTTGTTCACCTGTTTCCTTAAGCTTCGCTAGCCATTCTGTTAATAATAGATTGCAATCTTCCTCTATTGTTACTAGGTTATCATCAAAATAACGATATAATCCAGTATAGACCTGCCCTCTTCTCGCATCAAATAGAGGAGATATAACTCCGTTAAAAAATTTCCCATTAGCTGCTAAAGCTTCTAAACTAGATACACCTACTATTGGAATGTTTAGTGACCATGCCATCGTCTTTGCAATCGACACACCTATCCGGACTCCAGTGTATGAACCAGGCCCTGTAGCAACTACGATTTTATCAAGATCCTTCGGAGTGAAATCACACTCCTTTAATAATTGTTCAATCGCAGGCATCGCTCGAACAGAATGATTCTTTTTTAAATTCGTTATATATTCACCTATGACTTTATTTGCTTCTAAAATAGCTATTCCCAACACATTATTAGTTGTATCAATGGCTAAAACTCTCATTTTTTAACTCCTTACATATCTCATCATAAAACTTTCCATGCGGAGTCATCATTAACTCCCGATTTGTTTCATCAATATATTTAATCGAAATATCGATTCTTTCTAAAGGTAATTGGCTTTCTATCAAATGTGCCCATTCTACAACCGTTACACCGTCACCTTGAAAATATTCGTCAAAGCCTAAATCCTCTGCCTCATCTTCTAAACGGTAAACATCCATATGATATAAAGGTAATCTCCCACCTTTATACTCTTTAATAATCGTAAAGGTTGGACTATTTACATTTCGCTTTATCCCTAACCCTAGTGCTAATCCCTTTGTAAATGTCGTTTTCCCCGCTCCTAAATCACCCTCAAGTGTTAATACCGAACCACTTGTTAGCTTATCAGCTATACTTTTAGCTAAATTCCTTGTCTCTTCAGCATTATTTGTACGAAATATGTATGATTCCAATTTACTCACCTGACTTATTTTTTAAAATGATTAAAACCTGATTTATGAAGATGTTCTCCATCTTTATCTTTTTTCTTAAGATAAACCCCAGTATACTTCTTGCTGACATAGCCAATTTTAGTTATCTTAATCAATTGCTCATTACAAAGTCTTTTTAATTGTTCCCAGGATTCAGGTGATGTTGTCCCAACTAATTCAAAATCCTCTCCACCATAAAACATCCATTTCGTTACATCACATTTCTGTTTTATTCGAGATAGCTCCTGACTAATTGGTAAATCCTCTTCGTTAATCATAATCCCTACCTGACTTGATTCAGCAATTTCATGTAGCTCGCTAGCTAATCCATCACTTATATCATTTAAAGAGGCCCTTTTTAAACTAGAAATAATTCGGCCAGCATTAACTTGTGGAGTAGGCCGTTTATGCCGTTGGATGAGATATTCCTTTATTGAAGCATCATCTATCATATATTTCCCCAATAAAATATCTAAGCCAGCTGAAGAATCACCAACTGTTCCAGTAACAAAAACAATATCTCCATCCTCAGCTTCACTTCTTAATGTACGAACATGCTGCTCCACTTCTCCAATAACTGTTACTGTTACAACTAAATCTTTTGAGGTTGATACCGTATCACCACCGATAAGACTCATGTTATAATGTGAAGCAATTTCATTCATCCCTTGAAAAATATCGACTAATTCAGATTCCATCCAAGTATTTGGAATCGAAATTGCTACTAAATAGTAAAGGGGAACTCCCCCCATTGCAGCTATGTCACTAATATTTACGGCTAACGCTTTGTACCCTATTTCAGCCGGAGTAGATAGATGCTTTAAAAAATGAACTCCTTCAACCATTGTATCTACACAGACAACTTGATCCTTTTGTGAATCAGGTCTATAAATAGCAGCATCATCACCAATGCCTATTTTAATATTAGGATGGTTTTTTTTCTTTGGTGTTATTTTATTAATAAAATCAAATTCATCCATTTCATTCTCCCATGTTCAAGAAGATTTCTCAAAGTATGAAAAAACCTTAGGATTTACTCCTAAGGATTACTTTTGTCTCTTATTAGTTTATCTCATAATAGAAGTTTATCCAAGTTTTATCCATTCAATCATGTTCGTCTCAGATTCAATCATTTATATCGAGCTTCTATGAAAGATAACATTGTATAAAAATAGACATAAAAAAAACGAAACATAATGTGTTTCGTAAATCATCTATAATGGCGGTCCGGACGGGACTCGAACCCGCGACCTCCTGCGTGACAGGCAGGCATTCTAACCAACTGAACTACCGGACCATTTAATTAACTTAAATTGGTTGCGGGGACAGGATTTGAACCTGCGACCTTCGGGTTATGAGCCCGACGAGCTACCAGACTGCTCCACCCCGCGACGATAATATAAAGTTTTTACCTGGCAACGTCCTACTCTCACAGGGGGAAACCCCCAACTACCATCGGCGCTGAAGAGCTTAACTTCCGTGTTCGGCATGGGAACGGGTGTGACCTCTTCGCCATCGTCACCAGATA
>JAPSLL010000087.1 GCA_031180805.1 Bacillus sp. (in: firmicutes) | reverse complement strand
AGGAATTACTTCCTTTTTATAGTTTTTATAATACTAATTATTACAAATTGTTAATAAAGTCCAAATAATCCTGAGTACTTTTTTCCAATATGCTTAAAACTAGCTCATTTTCTTCTTCTTCGTTTCCACCCGGCTCATTTTCTTTGCCATAAAATGCAAAGAACGAACGATAATCCCCATTGCAATACACGAATGTCGTTTCAAACGGAACTAAAATTTGTTCAAGTGTATACCGATATCTTCCGTTTTTACTATAATCTTCTTTTTTGATTCCTGCAGATACACTTAAAGCAACTTTACGATTTTTTAATTTATCCCCTCCATTTGAACCATAAGCCCATCCATAAACTAAAACATCGTCAAACCACTTTTTTAGAAGAGGCGGACAATTAAACCAATAGATAGGGAACTGAAAAACTAAATTACCATGTGATTCAATCAATTTCTGTTCTTTTTCTACGTCTATGTTTCCTTCACGGTAAACTTTATATAATTCGTGAACAGTATACTTCTCCGGATATTTTTTTAATTCTTCTACCCATCGCTTATTAATGACGGATGTTTCTATGCTTGGGTGTGTTACGATAACAAGAGTTTTCAAAGGTTTGCCCTCCATAAGCATTATTTATATCTTGAGTATAAAATGCAAATTGCAAATATATAAGTACGCACTTTCAGTACAGTTACTTTCATAAAAGTAAGTGTCAAATCAGTTATAAAGTCTTTTTCACTTATAAGTTTGTGGTACTGAAGAAATACCCACTCAGGCGTTTTTTATTTATTTAGTAAAATACGGACAGCTCTTCAAATTCTTTCCGGACTCATCGTTCACTAATCTTTATACTAGGAACATGTAACTTCGAGCAGACAAATTCCGAGGCTAATCATGATAAATCAAACAAAATTTATAAAGTACTATCTCGAAAATATAAAACTTAATGACTAGCAGTATTGAGAACCATTAAGAATCAAAGGCCATATTACGATAATTTTCCAATATCGCTCTAGAAATGAATTTCTTAATATTAATGATCTCATTAACAATATCCCGCTAAGTTAACTAAAAGATTGTTGACGAAATAATAAAGCTCGTAAAATACTCAATTAGATTCTTCAAACGAGAAAAAACGTGAAAATTATCACGTCTTTTCTTTTTATGTTATAGTTAAATTGTACTAAAGGAGAACGAAATGGGAGAAATCATATTAAGTAAAAAGTAGGTTATCATAATGGTAAATAACCATTTAGGGGCAATTACAGGAGGTTTTTTTATGAGTAAAGTCGCAATTATTACAGGTGCTGGTAGTGGACTAGGACAAGCTACAGCAGTTCGCTTAGCTGAAGAAGGCGTGAACATTGTTGCTGTTGATGTTAGCGAAAAGGGCGGTAATGAAACAGTTGAATTAGTGAAAAAGCTAGGTGTAGAGTCTATTTTTATAAAAGCAGATGTCTCTAAAGCAGAGGAAGTAAAAAAATATGTGGATGAAACAGTTGAACGTTTCGGAAAAATTGATTACTTCTTCAATAATGCTGGTATCTCTGGAAGTGGTAAATTCTATTTAGATACAACGATCGAAGAAATCGAGCAAATTGTTGGAATTAACTTAATGGGAGCTCTTTACGGAGTACGTTATGTTGCAGAAGTTATGCTAAAAAGCGGCGGAGGTTCAATTGTTAACACTGCATCAAGTGCTGGTGTTATCGGTCAAGACTCAGTTGTAACCTATTCTGCTACTAAACACGCAATTGTTGGGATTACAAAGAGTATGGTTGCTGAATATGCGAAAGATGGACTTCGCGTTAATGCGATCGCTCCGGGACCAACTGAAACACCAATGGTTAAAGCGTTCTATGAAGCAAATCCAGAAATGAAGGCTAACGCAACAGGCGGTATTCCCCAAAAACGTTTAGGTACTCCAGAAGAAGTTGCTGAGCTTGTTACGTTCTTATTAACATCAAAAGCTCAATACATTAACGGAGAAGTTATTCGTATTGACGGTGGTTTCACCAATACTAAATAATATTAGACATAAAAAACTCGCCACTAAAAATAATGGCGAGTTTTTTGTATTATGGCTTTTATGTCTGATTATGGATTCCACTTTATCTGGATTTTATTAAAATCCATTTTCTAAATCACTTATTTATGGATATTTAGCCTATTAATTCGCATTTGAAAATTCACTTAATGACTTTTCTTTCCATGCAATCGTAAGGCCTAAGCCAATGATCAGAACGATTCCTGCAAAGATGTAAGGATAATGAATGTTAACATCAAATAAAATGCCACCTAGAGCTGGTCCAAAAATATTCCCTAAGCTAGTATAAGTGGAGTTCATCCCAGCAACAAAACCTTGTTGATTCCCCGCCGCTTTTGATAAAAACGTAGTTAAGGCTGGGCGTAGCAAATCAAATGCAAGGAATATTATACAAGTTACAACTAAAACAGCTAAAAATCCAGATATAACTGTAGAAACGAACGTTAAGAGACCACCTATAATTAAACAAAATTGAATCAGCCTTTTTTCTCCAAATTTGTTGACTAAATTTCCAAATAATAAGATTTGAATGATTACGGCAACAATGGAACTAAACGTTATAATCGTAGCAATATTCTTAGGTGTAAATCCAAATTTATGATCTGAAAATAAGCTAAAAACAGTTTCGTAGGCAGATAGCCCAAAGGCTAATACAAAGACGATTATAAATGCAACTATATATATAGGATTCATTGACTTTTTAAAGTCTTTAAAGAAAGTCGACTCCTGACCATTTGAAATATTCATCCCACGCTCTTCTTTTGACAAAGGTTCTTTTAAAATAAAAATCGAGGTTATTGCAGCTAAAAATGCAATAGCAGCAGCAAAGAAAAATGGCATACGTATGCCAAAGTCAGCAATAAATCCTCCAACTCCAGGTCCAATAATAAAGCCAGTGCTGATCGCTGCAGATACATAGCCCATCGCTTTTGATCTTTCCTGGATTGTCGTAATATCCGCTACATATGCTGTAACTGCAGGCATAATAAACGCTGCACTAATCCCACCTAAAATCCGTGATAGATAAAATATAGATACGTGAGTTCCTAATCCGAAAATCAGCTCTGACAGACTAAAAATAAATAATCCCGAGACAATCATTATTTTTCTTCCAAGTCTATCTACCCATCTTCCCGCAAAAGGGGAAATAATTAGCTGTGATACCGCAAATACAGCAACAAGATACCCCATTGAACTACCGGATAAATTCATAACATTTAAAAATGAAGGCATAATTGGGATGATTAGACCCATCCCAAGAAATGCAATGAAAACATTACTTAACAGTATAACTAAAATCATTTTTTGTTCTTTAATTGGCTTTTTCATATTATATTTCCCTCATTCATTCTTTCTCTATATACTTAGTCATTACTTCTTAAAAGAGGTTGTGTACTACATCTAAAAGCTCCTCCGAAACTTCTAGATATTTTATAATCTACATATTCGACAGTCATCCCTCTTTTTTCTAATTCCTCACCTATAAATTTAAATTCTGGGTCTGTTATATATACATTTTCATTTATCGGAAGACCATTTGTAGCTAGCTTTGATGCTTCTTCTAGTGATACATTGATTTTATCCCAATCTTTAAGCTGCTCAGGTATACCTTCCAATAAGGCATCTTCACAAACAATCATTAATTCTTCTCTAACTAGACTTATGGCACAGTCAAGATGAAGGATTGTCGAATGAAGAGGAACCTCAACTACTTCATATCCATAATGGCCAACTAGACGCTCAAGCCATTTAATCCCATTTACAATTGTTGCAAGCCCCGACCTACCTACAAATATCGTTTTGTTTAAGACGAGAATATCTCACCTTCTAAAAATGGACCGTCCTCTGATTTTGGACCTTTTGATATATCTGGTTTTGGAATCGATAAATATAAACACTCATTTTTATTGGATTCAGTCACTAAAATATCTCTAACAGGTAAGACCTCATTTCTTCGATGCGGAAACCTTAAAGAACCCTCTATTAAAAAATGACCAATTGTAAAAAAGGGATCTCTTACAAAGAAGTTACTGTATCCATCTTCTTTCCCTAATTCTTTTTCATAATCTGTTAACAGTCTAGGAACCGTTACTTCTACATGATATTTCTCTAAAACCTTTTTTAAATTTTCTCTTTCCTCATCCCACATTCTTTGTTCATCAGGAAATACGTCTTTAAAATTTTTCCCTGAAACGTCTTTCCCACTGTATAAACTACCTTCCTCCTCAGTCAAGAATTTTACATCTTCAGGATCTATTATTAAAGGAAACGCAACTTCAGATTGAGCCATTACAACTCTTTTCAAAGGGGCGAACTCACTTTCAACAAAAATCTTATTCACAAAAAAACTCCTCACATTGTTTATAGTTTGTATTTAATAGTAGTTTTTATTATCCTTACTTTTCTTATACTAAGGTGTAGTGTTACACTACAGTCAAGGAGGAGCTTATGAATAATTTAAATAGTAAAGGATATTTTTCAACAGCCGAGTTCGCAAAACTAATTGGAGTAACAAAGCATACATTATTTCATTACGATAAAATGGGAGTCTTTTCTCCAGAAGTTAAATTGGATAACGATTATAGACTCTACTCCTATACTCAAATAGATGCTTTTTTAGTCATCTCTACTTTAAAAGAGTTGGGCATGAGTCTTAGAGAAATTAAAAATTATTTGGATAAGAGAAATCCCGAGGATTTTATCTTGCTCCTGGAAGAAAAAGAAATAGAAATGGAAGAAAAAATTGAAAAATTAACTCAAATGAAGAAACATATTTCTAATAAGGCTAGTCTAACGAGGGAGTCTCTATCAATTCGTGAAAATCATATTTTTATAACAGCAGAAGAGGAAGAATGGATGCTTGTAACGAATATACTTGAAGCAGAAGATACTAGGGATATGGGGATTCTGATAAGCAAGCATATTTCAAATTGTAAAAATCAAGGACTATTTACCCCAAGTTCAATTGGCCATATCATTCATATTCATGATGTTAAAGCAAGGAATTATCTTAAATACTCATACTTCTTCACTAAGATTAACCATAAAAAGGACGAAAAGAAAATTCATCTTAAAAGAGCGGGGAGATATTTAAATATATTTCATAAAAATGGCTTTTTCTCTACTAGTAAGGCATATGAAAACTTACTTGAGTATGCTCAAAAAAATAATTTAGCACTGGACAGCTATTTTTATGAAGATATAATATTAGACGAATTGTCTGTGAATAGCTATGAAGACTATACATTAAAAATTTGTATAAGAATTTTATCATAAACATGCAATATAGAAATACGATACCTCATATTGATGTATCGTACCCGATTGCTCATGAGGGATTTTTGATTTCCTGAAGCAATAATTCCAAATCGTCTTTCAGATTACTTCTTGCCTGTGGATCGAATTCTCCCTGCACTTCTTGTATAGGATATTTTTGTTTATAGATTATATAATGTTTTAGTTTTAAAAAAGTGGTTAAAGGAAAATCAGCATCATACCACTCTTCTCTATAACCGATAATTCCGTGTTTTTTTATTAAAGCATCTATTTCTTTGAGTACACTCAGTAAAAAGTCATCATAGGGGTATTCCGTTTTTATTAATGTTTTAGCGTTTTCTTTGCATAATTCATCTTCATAATAAACGGCATTTATAATCAGTTTATTATGTTCTTTTAATTCAAAAGTCCAAGCAATTCCCTCTGGTTCTCCCTCCCACACACACTCAGTTTTTTTTCTTACTTCATCTTTTGGAACACAAAAAGAGTTTAAATCCATTAGTGATCTTAGAAAATCACTTAAACAATCCGTTAAATAACTAGCTGTAAATACTAATTTCTGCCCATTAATTTCAACGATACAAGTAGCCCATCCAATTCCACTAAGATAATATTTGAACTCCACTTCTCTCACCTATTTCGATTTTTAGAACTAGATTTTAACCTTATTTTACCATTTCTCAATATAGAAAATTCTTAATGCTAAAGACCTGATAAATACATTAAACATAGAAGCTTTATTTTAAAAATAAGGATGAGTTTACTATAATTGCTCCCAACCTCTCAATCTTACGAAGAGCATTATTCTTGTTTTTATCATTCGCACCTGCTATGCCATCTTCAATTAGAGTAACAGTCAAATCCTTTTGTAGAGCACCTTTCACTGTCGCTAAAACACACCCTTCAGCAAATAAGCCAACAACATATAGATTCTTTATATGATTATCCTCGATGTATTGAACTAAACTAGAATTACTAAAGGCGTTCCCTTGTTTTTTAGAGAAATATAGATTACCTACAATTTTAAGCTGTTCATTTAGCTTTGCCCCTTCACTACCTTTTAAAGAAGCATTTTTGCGAAACCAGTTTGATAGATATTGATTTTTTTCAAACTCATTTCCTATATAAATAATATGTATTTTTTCTTTCGAAGCCTTGTCGATAACATTATTAATACACGTTATCATAGGCATTACTTGATTTTTTGCTACTGGCATCCGTGCATTGTCATTAGTAAAATCATTTTGAACATCTAACACCAATAATGCTGCTTCCATTTAATCACCCTTTACCTGTATCTATGTGACATTAAAAAGCTTAAAATATCTACAAAATCCTTTCTTCCATAACCAAAAACAGATCACTCAACGTATAAATACAAGAAAATTATTGAAGCTGTTATCAGCAAACCATAAGTAGCTTTTAAATCTAGTATAATAGTAAAGGATAACAAAGTGAAAAAAGGAAAAGAAATTACTGCTAAAAGAATAAAGACTTTTCCATCCGTGTTTTCTATTATCCAGATTAATTTTACTATCGTTTTTATTTACGTTCATTTAACGAAAAGGTTTCATATGCCAATTCAATCCTTCTCTTCTGCCTTTATGGTTTAAGTACAATATTTCATAATCTGATTATTAACCAATTAGAATGACTTGTTCTGTAAGAAACAAAGGCAAGAAAATCGTTTAATGAATGAAGAAAGGAAATGAAAATTGAAATTAGAACGTTTAATATCCATCATATTCAAGCTCTTATACAATGAAATACTGCCGGCTTCTAGTTTGGCTGATGAGTTTCAAGTATCAACGCGGACTATTTATAGAGACATTGAAGCTATTTGTGCGGCCGGAATACCTGTCGTTTCTTACCATGGAACTAACGGAGGGTTCGGTATTATAGAAGGTTATAAATTTGATAAAAGCTTAATGGGTTCTTACGACATCGTGAATCTAATTACAGTATTAAGTAGTTTATCGAGTATTTTTGAAGATAAGGAAGTTGAGCATACGATAGAAAGATTAAAATTGCTTGATACAAGTGGCAGCAATAAAACTTTATCGGTTGACCTAGAAAGCTATAGAACAGAATCGAATTCATTAATGGTATTGAGCAAAGCAATACATGAAAAAAGGGTAATTCACTTTGATTATGTTAGTTATAAAAACGAATTTACTTCACGTGAATTAGAACCTATTCACCTTCATTACAAGTTTAACAACTGGTATTTATATGGTTATTGCAGGGAACGTCAGAGTTATAGGGAATTTAGAGTATCTCGTATGATGAGGATAAGCCTTACAGAAGAAAGGTTTCTACAGAATCATGAAATGAAAGGTGATTCATCTTATTCAGACAGCAATCTTGAAGGGTTTGAGGATGTAGTCATCTGGGTGAATCCTAACTCCTTAGCAAAGGTATTAGACCAATTCCAAAATTCTTCAAAAGTCATGAACAGTGATGGAAGTATGACATTTACAATTTCTGTTTATCAACCATTACATGCTGGATGGCTTATATCAATTCTTTTAAGCTTCGGTAGTGGGATTAAAATTATAAGGCCTGTGGAACTGCAATCAATTTTAATAGATGAAGCAAAAAAAATAATGAAAGTTTATGAAGA
>JAPSLL010000086.1 GCA_031180805.1 Bacillus sp. (in: firmicutes) | reverse complement strand
GGCAGCATGACATCTAACACAATGATATCCATTTTTTGCTTTTCAAGTATATGTAAAGCTTCCAGAGCGTTATAAGCTGTATATATGTGCTTGAAGCCCTCCTTACGAAGAACAGTTTCCAACATTTTCACGATTGAACGTTCATCATCAACTAGCAAAATTTTATTACTTTCTAAATTTTCCATATAGCTCACCTCTTAACATATCGTAGCATATGAACATTACGAGAAGTTGAACGAACAATTGAAATGTTTATCAAATGTTAAACAATTGGTTTTATTGTGGAAAGCTTTGATTAGTAAAGTGGAGGTATCAAGTTTAAAAAGGAGAATATTTATGAACACGAATCGTATCCATACAATTGATGGATTAAGAGGTTTAAGCCTTCTTGGAATTTTGATGGCAAATATGTTGATATTTCAGTACGGAATATGGGGCAAAGATGAAATTCAATTGTATTCCTTAAATCAAATGGATAATGTTGCATATTACTTATTGAAAATTTTTGTAGAAGGCAGTTTTATGCCGATTTTCACATTTTTGTTCGGCTATTCGATGATTATGATGGCAAATAGCATAAAGAGAAAAGGGGGCAAAATAAAAAGGACCTTTTTTCGAAGATTTTTATTTTTAGCATTCATTGGCTTTTTGCACTCTGAGTTTTTATGGGAGGGTGATATTTTAACTTTCTATGGAATAACGGGGATTTTCCTTTTACTCTTTGTTAATCGAAAGCCAAAAACATTACTTATTTGGGGATTATCATTATTGATATTGTCATCGTTATTTGGTTACGGAGCATCAACTTATGAAGCAGATGAAGAGAATAAAACAACAGAGGAATACGTACTAAAAACGATCGATATTTATGGTGAAGGTAGTTATTTCGAGATTAAAGAACATCGGAATAATGAAATGCCAATAGATATTCCGGGTTTTCTAGTAATATTCGTATCTCTTCTAATGCCATTAATCTCAGGAGCATTATTTTTAATAGGGATGTACTGTGCAAAAACAGGTTGGTTCGTTACACCGAAAGTGGATAAAAAGAAATATCTTACTATTTCAGCAATTTTGCTTCCAATTGGTTTGATTTGTAAAAGTATGTTATATGTTGTACCTGAAAATCCTTGGAGTGGAGCTATTAATATGCTTGGCGGGAATTTATTATCTTTGGGATATATTTGTGCCTTTGCTTTAATGTATATTAGTGGAAAGCAATCTATGGTAGTAAAAATGTTCGAAAGTGTTGGAAAGTTATCATTTAGTAATTATATTTTACAAACAATCATTTGTACGACTATTTTTTATGGCTACGGCTTTGGTTATTTTGGAAAGCTAGGCGTTTTAATTGGAATTTTCCTTTCATTGATTATTTATATGTTGCAGATGGTTGGCAGCTATGTCTATTTGAAAAAGTTTAAAATGGGTCCACTTGAAAAACTTCTTAGAGTGTTTACTTATTTTTCATGGAAAGGAACTCCAAAAGTGAAAAATAAGGATACTACAGTTAATGCTTAGCAGTATGCTAGACAGAAATAGGAAGCACTATTAGGGAAAAAGGCAGTACTACTGAAATTTGGCTAGAAAAAATTATTGAATCTGATAACAAAAAACATTTAATTCCAAAAAATATTTCGCGGAGCGCTTTAAAAAAAGCTCTCCGCTTTTTATTTTGATTGAATTTAGCAACGGTGTTATTCAATTAACTAATGATTAAATGTAAAAAATGTGAAAAAATCTTTATTTTCTAAAGTGACAAAAAACGGTAAGATAGCATAAGATGGCTTTTTTAGGGAAAATAGCCTTAAAGATAAATAGGGAAATTTGGGGTGCATATAGATGAAACGTAATATTAAAATAACTGGTATTGGCTCATATATACCAAAAAGAATAGTAGATGGAGCAGAAATTGATAAAATAATAGGTGCAAAAAACGGTTGGTCGGAAAAAAAATCAGGTGTTAAGCAGCGTTATTTTGTGACAGATGAAACCGCGTCATACATGGGAGCAGAGGCAGCGAAAAAAGCAATAGCTGACGCGGGAATTGAACTCCATGAACTTGATTGTATTGTAAGTGGAAGCGGAACAATGGAGCAGGCGATACCTTGTAATGCTTCACTTATTCAAGAACAACTAGGACTCCAGCATTCTGGGATCCCCTCATTTGACATTAATTCAACATGTTTAAGTTTTCTTACAGCTTTAGATATGATTTCATATGCAATGGAATCAGGAAGATTTAAGCATGTTTTAATTGTATCTTCCGAAATTGCTTCGGTAGGTCTGAACTGGAGTCAAAATGAAAGTAGTATTCTATTTGGAGATGGCGCGGTTGCTTACGTTTTTTCGAAAACAACTGATAGCTCACATATTATTGCCTCACGTATGGAAACGTACAGTGCAGGTGCACATCTTTCTGAAATTAGAGGGGGAGGGACAAAGATTCATCCTAGGAATTATGCTGAGGAAACAAAGGAGGATTTCCTTTTTGACATGGACGGTACGGCAATATTTAAGCTCTCTTATAAATTGCTACCGACTTTCATCCAAAAACTATTTGAAAATACTAATCTAACAATGGATGATATAAAGATGATAGTCCCACATCAAGCTAGTGCCTCGGCAATGAAAATTATTCGAAAAAAACTAGGAGTTAATGAAGAACGGTTTATGACAACAATTGAAAATTATGGAAATATGATTGCTGCATCAATTCCAATGGCATTGTATGAGGCAATAAAACAAGGTAGGGTTAAACGTGGAGATAAAGTCTTTTTATTAGGCACATCTGCGGGATTATCTATAGGAGGCATTCTTCTTGAGTATTAATACGAGAAGGGTGTTAATTACAGGGGCAAGAGCTCCTGTTACTTTACATTTATGTCGAATTCTAAAGGAATTCGGCATGGTTGTATTTGCTGCTGATAGTATTTCGTATGCAATAGCAAAATCATCTAACAGTGTGACGAAATATTTTTATACTCCTTCTCCAAAATTTAATCCGAATGAATGGGTAAATAGTCTTGTTCTAATTATTAAAGAATATAAAATAGACATGTTAATTCCGACATGTGAGGAGACTTTTTATCTTTCAAAATATAAAAGTAAGCTATCACAATATTGTGACGTTTTTGTCGATGACTTACAACATATGAAGATGCTTCATCATAAAGAGACATTTATTCAATTTGTTGAAGCATTAGGGTTTAAAACACCAAAAACATGTTTACTTACTCCTGAAACAAATCAGGAAGTGCTTAGTCAATATTTTTTAAATCAAGAAATTGTAGCGAAAAAAGTCTTTTCCCGTTTTTCAGAATCAGTTGTATTTTTTAAATCTATTAGTGAGTTAAAAAATTCAATTGAATTTAATTCTTCATGGATTGCTCAGGAAAGAATTATTGGTCCCCAATATTGCTCTTATGCAATTTGCAAAGAAGGAAGGCTGCTTGCCCATTCGATTTATCGTTCTGAAATGACAGCTGGCTTAGGTGCCACATTGTCCTTTGAATATATAAAAAATGATTATATTGAGGATTTCACTCGGGAAATTGTTGAAAAACTTTCCTATACAGGACAAATATCCTTTGATTTTATATTGAATCCTGATGGTGTACCGATACCAATTGAGTGTAATCCACGTGCAACTAGTGGTTTGCATTTGTTTGATAAGCAATTAGGTACGGTTTTTACTAATGAAGAACAACGACAAACTCTATACCCTAGACAAGATGTTAAAGAAGCGATAAAGCTAGGAGTATTTCTTTACGGCCTTAAAAAATGTACGACAATCAAAGGGATTAAGAGATGGTTGAAAATTGTTTTCACATTTCATGACGCTGTTTATAAATCAAATGATAGAAAGCCGGTTATCTATCAATTTCTCAGTATGTTCTATTTATGGAAGGATTGTAGAGTTTATAAAAATAAACTGTTAGAACAATCTACATATGATATAAGTTGGGATGGTGAAGATGCATGAATGTGCTTGTAACTGGTGCTACAGGATTTTTAGGGCAAAAATTAGCACTCCGATTGGCCTCTCTTGGCTTTAATGTTACTGCAACAGGCAGGAATCGTGAAATTGGACAAATGCTTATTGAAAAGAATATTCGATTTGAACAATGCCTATTAGAGGACAAAGAACGAATCATTGAGCTCTGTAGAAATCAAAATTATGTCTTTCATTGTGGTGCACTTTCTTCTCCATGGGGGAAATACAAGGATTTTTACAATGCGAATGTTTTAGGAACAAAGCATGTGATAGAAGGCTGTAAAAAAGCTAAGGTAAAAAGGCTAATCCATGTTTCAACCCCAAGCTTATATTTTTATTACAATGAAAGAAGAAACGTAAAAGAGTCAGACCCGTTACCAAATAAATTTGTGAACCATTATGCTGAAACGAAATATTTAGCCGAAATAGAAGTTGACAAAGCGTTTGAAGCAGGAGTGCCATCAATTACAATACGGCCACGAGCGATTTTCGGTCCTGGTGACAACGCAATCCTACCAAGATTAATTAAAGTGTGTGAGAAGGGGATTTTCCCGAAATTTGGTAGTGGGGATGTTGAGATTGATCTTACATATGTAGAAAATGTTGTTGATGCTTTATTACTATGTATGAATTCTGGAGAAAATACGTTGGGTCAAAAGTATAATATTACAAACGGAACAAGTGTGAGCTTATATAAAATGATAGAGAATGTCATTGCAGAGCTTGGTATTTCTGTAAAATATAAAACTATTTCAGTTAAAAAAGCATATTTTATCGCTAATTTACTAGAAAAGCTTTCAACAGTCCTTTTCCAAGGAAAAGAGCCGTTGCTTACGAAATATACGGTTAGCGTGCTCTCACAAACCCAAACTTTGTCTATTGAAAAGGCAAAGAGTGAGCTTGGCTATGTTCCAGCTGTTTCAATTGAAACAGGAGCTTCTGAATTTGTAGAATGGTGGAAGAATCATGAAAATTAAATCCTTACAATTATTTGAATGCGGCTATTGCACACATCCGGAAAAAATCATCCTTTCGAACGGAAGCTTTAAACCGGTAAAATTTCCTGCAACCGTTGCATTACTAAATCATGAGACGTACGGGTACATTTTATTTGACACAGGGTATGCTTCACATTTTCTTGAGGCGACGAAACGATTTCCTTATTCTGTATATGCAAAAATAACACCTGTAACGTTTACTGAAACAAAATCAATAAAATATCAACTAGAGGAAATCGGTATTGATCAAAAACAAATAAACTATATTATCCTTTCACATTTCCACGGTGATCACACTGCAGGATTAAAGGATTTTCCTAATGCCAAAGTTTTAACATTTAAAAAAGCCTATGATCATATCGTGACGAAGAGTAAGTTTCAAGCATTAACAAAAGGATGTTTGCTTGATTTACTTCCGAAAAATATCGAGGAAAGATTAACGTTTATCGATGAAATGGACGAGATTCAATTAAGTAAGAGCTATGGGGATTTTTCCATCGGCTATGATGTTTTTGAAGATGGATCATTAATAGCGATTGATTTAACTGGTCATGCAATTGGACAATTTGGGATATTTGTGCAATTGCAGAGTGGAAAACGTGTTTTATTATGTGCAGATGCAGTCTGGGTAAGTGAAGCATTTGAACAATTAATTTTTCCACATTGGATCGCTAATGTCATTATTGAAGATGTCGAAATGTATCAAGTTAATTTGAAAAAATTAAATCAGTTGTGGATTCAAAGCCCTGAAATAGATATCCTACCAACACATTGCCATAAAACCTGGGAAAAGGTAAAACAAGGAGTTATCTATGAATAAAGTAAGATTATTAAAGCATTATGTCTTAACAAAATATGGACGTAAATTTCATTCAAGAAATGAAATCGAGAACTATCAAAATAAAAAAATTAAAAAGCAATTAGACTTTATTGTTGCAAAATCTCCTTTTTATCGTTCACTGTATTCAGAGTATGAAACTGAATTAAATACAAATCAATGGAGAAAGCTACCTATCATTGATAAAGCAATGATGATGGAGCAATTTGATTTATTCAATACAGTAGGTATAAAAAAGGAGGAGGCTTTAAACCTTGCATTTTCTGCAGAAAAGACGAGGGACTTTTCTCCTAAAATAAACAATATATCGATAGGATTATCTTCTGGTACAAGTGGTAACCGAGGGCTGTTTTTAGTTAGTGATAAGGAATCTGAAATGTGGGCGGGAACAGTTTTAGCGAAATTACTGCCAGGAAGTTTGCTAAACACACATAGAATCGCTTTTTTTCTGCGTGCAAATAATAATCTCTACTCATCAACAGAAAATGGAAAAATATCATTTCACTATTTTGATTTATTAGATGATTTTCAATCACATAAAAACAAATTACAAGATATACAGCCGACAATTATAATTGGCCCTCCTTCGATGCTAAGAAAGATAGCTGAATGGCAAGCGGAAAAACAGCTTCATATTTCTCCTACGAAAATAATCTCTGTAGCAGAAGTACTAGAGGACATTGATAAGAAATTTATCGAGTCTGTTTTTAACCAGCAGGTTCATCAGGTGTATCAATGTACAGAAGGATTCTTAGCTACAACTTGCAAACATGGTACGCTCCATATAAATGAGGATTTAGTAGCTGTACAAAAAGAATATTTAGATCGGGATCGAGGAATATTTGTTCCAATAATTACGGATTTTACGAGAATGACACAACCAATCATTAGATACCGTTTAAATGATCTTTTAATTGAAAGGAAAACACCTTGTCCGTGTGGTTCACTATTTTTAGCATTAGAGCGAATAGATGGACGAAGTGATGATTTATTTTATGGAGAAAAGTATGGTAAAAAAGAGAAAATTGTTCTTTTTCCAGATTTTATTCGAAGAGCGGTTATGTTAGCATCCGAGCATATTCTTGAATACAAGGTAATTCAAAAGGAATTGGATTTAATTGAAGTGAAAATTAAAGTGAAACATAAAAATCTCGAACAAGAAGTAAAAGATAGAATTCGTATGGAATTTCTTAAGCTGTGGAAAAAGTATCATTTAATTGAACCTACTATCATTTTTTCTGATTACGCTATCCTTCCATCAGATAAAAAATTAAAAAGGATTGAAAGTAGACTTTAAGAAAAATGTACTGATATCAACGATAAAACTAATATTTAAACACATAATTACGTATAATAAGTAAAATAATTTTATATAATAGGGAAATTAGATTATGAAAGTATGCTTTTATCGTTTGTTCGTGCACGTAAAGCTGCAAATACATCTGCAGATGCTGGAGGATTAGCGTGTTGTTAAAAGATTTATTTGTCCATATTTGTATTTTAGTTACATTTATCTTCTTAGGTGGAGTAATATTTAAAAACTCGGAAGCTTCATCATTAAAGAAAAATCAAATTCTATTTGGTGTTTTTTTCGGAATTTTAGGTTCAATATTAATGTTTTTTAGTATTCAGGTTGATGTTGAAACAATCATTGATTTACGACATATTCCAATTATCGTCGCTGCTATGTTTGGTGGAATAACAGTCAGTTTTATCTGCTCACTTATTATTGCCATAAGTAGAATTTTATTTGTCGACATAACACCTATTATGTTAATCGTATCACTTACAACGATCCTCGTTGGAATATTAGTTGGTTTGATAGGAAAGCTAAAGATCCAAGATACGTTAAAGTGGTTGTTCATGATTGTAAGCAGTACAGCAGTTTTTTCAATTATATTATATTTTCGTGTCCGCGAGATTGACCATTTTGGAGTTATTTTACTGAACTACTGGTTATTATCTATTTTTGGAAGTACATTAACTCTAATTCTCGTTAACTATATAAGTCGTGCTAATTATTTACACAATGAATATAAACGCTATGCATCGATCGATTATTTGACTGGCCTTAAAAATGTGAGGGAATTTAATCTCACATTAGCAAAACTACTAGTAAAATCAAGTCGTGATAAAAGTCGGTTTGCCTTACTATTTATTGATATTGATCATTTTAAACAAATAAATGATCAATATGGTCATCA
>JAPSLL010000028.1 GCA_031180805.1 Bacillus sp. (in: firmicutes) | reverse complement strand
CTTGTCGGGGCTGATCAAGGCACTTCCGCTTTTCGGGATGTCTAGCTCCAGTGCCTAGTCCCTCGAGGTCATAAGCCACAAAAGAATTGAAGGTAAAGAACACCTCCATTTCTTTTGCGTCTTATGCTTGTCGGGGCTGATCAAGACACTTCCGCTTTTCGGAATAAAAAGTTGTTAGAAGAAAGAATCTTTTAAAAATCCTTGTTCTTAGTGTATAATGTTTTTAGTTGTACGAATAAGTTGAATTCGTAACATACAAGCTGAAAGTGGTGACATAATGGCTCAACAAACAAAAGCAAGCATGGTTAAAAATCAAATAAAAGAATGGATAGATGAAGGAAAGGTTTTACCTGGAGAAAAAATATATTCGGAAAATGAGCTAGTAAAAATGTTCGAAGTGAGTCGACATACAGTGAGGCAGGCTGTTGGTGACTTAGTTCATGAAGGCTGGTTATATCGTGAGCAAGGGGCAGGTACATTTGTATCGAACCGACGTGAACAAATCCAAATTCAGCCAGTAAGCTCGACAGGAAAAAATATTGGTGTTATTACAACCTATATTTCTGATTATATTTTCCCATCAATTATTAAAGGAATTGAATCATACCTTTCATCACATGGCTACTCTTTAACATTTGCATGTACTGATAATGATCCTGAAAAGGAAAAGCAATGTTTAGAGGCGATGTTAAGCCGAAATATTGATGGCTTAATCGTAGAACCAACAAGAAGTAGTAGCTATAATCCAAACCTTCATTATTATCTTGAAATGGAACAAAACCAAATTCCCTACTTAATGATAAATCAATATTATCCACAATTAAATCCTCCAAATATCATTCTTGATGATGAAAAAGGCGGTTTTATCGCAACGGACCATTTAATAAAACTTGGTCATACGAAAGTTATCGGGATTTTTAAAAGTGACGATAATCAAGGGTTAAACCGGATGCAAGGCTTTATTAGAGCATTTCGTGAGAATAATATTCAGTTTTTCCCAGAAATGATTGTTACGTATACAACAGAGGAAAAAGAAGGATCATATCTTCAAAAAATGAAGGATATACTCGTTTCAGACGAGAAACCGACGGGAATTGTTTGTTACAACGATGAAATTGCAATTAAAGTGCTAAATGTGTTAAGGGATCTTGAAATTAAAGTGCCTGATGAATTATCAATTGTTGGGTATGATGATTCTTATTTAGCAGAGGCAAGTGAAATAAAGTTAACATCTGTTACTCATCCAAAGATGGATATGGGAATTGAAGCAGCAAAGTGGATTGTATCTGCTGTTGAAAATGGTGATTGGGAGGAAACGAGACAAAAGGTTTACGAACCCGAAATTGTCATAAGAAATTCTACAAGTGCCGTTTCTAAAAGTTCTAATGAATCGAAGTTTGTTATTTAAGGAAGGTAAGACCAGAAAAAGGTTTTTGGCTGTTGAATTGAACGGAAAAAAAGGAGGAATTTTTTATGCTTTCTGTAACTGAGCTTTCAAATCTTGCCAAGGATTGTTCATGTGGAAATGATCATTTTGAGTGTACAATTGAGGAAATTGTCGTTAGTCATGATGCTTTAGAACAAGCAAGTTCATACATTGAAAACAAGTCATATCGCAAAGTTTCCATTGTAGCAGATAAGATTACATTTAATGTAGCGGGGCAAAAGCTATCAGATGAGCTAAATGCATCTAATGTAGAACATGAAGTAGTTTTGATTCAGCCGAATGAACAAGGTGATGTAATCGCAAATGAAATCGCACTTATTGAAGCGATGTTAGGGATATCACAGGATTCTGAGGTTGTCATTGCAGTAGGCTCTGGTACAATTCATGATATTACGAGGTTTTCAAGCTTTAAAATGGGAAAACCATTCATTTCTGTTCCGACAGCACCTTCTGTTGACGGGTTTAATTCAATGGGAGCTCCTGTAGTCATTAAAGGGGTTAAAACAACGTATCAAATGCAATCCCCAATTGCGATTTTTGCAGATTTGACGATTTTAAAAGAAGCGCCACAGGAAATGATTGCTGCAGGTTTTGGTGACATGCTAGCAAAATTCACCTCTCTTGCTGATTGGAAGTTCTCACATTTAGCTGCAGGTGAACCATATTGTTCTTTATCTGCATCGATAACCGAGGCATCGTTAAAAAAATGTGTCGACAATGTGGAGCTTATTGCAGCGGCAAATGAAGAGGGAATTCGAATTTTAATCGAATCACTTATAGAGTCAGGATTAGCGATGCTTTTAGTTGGCCATTCATCACCAGCATCAGGAGGAGAGCACCATTTGTCACATTACTGGGAAATGGAATTTTTAAAACAAGACAAGCCGCAAGTCCTCCATGGAGCGAAGGTTGGAGTGTCAACACAGCAAATTTTAAAGCTTTATAAAAATGATGTTAAAGACTTAATTAGCAATTCTACTAGATTAGTAGAATTAAAGAATAATCAAAAGGAAATTATTTCAGCAATTTTAGAAAAGCAAGAAGAGATACAGAAGGTAATCGATTCTTTACCAAATGCGGATACTGTAGCAGATTTACTAATTAAAGTAAAAGGACCTACGAAGCCGTCTGATTTAAAAATTGATGCTAAGCTTGTTCAAAATAGCTTAAATGAGGCGCATTTATTAAGAAATCGTTATACAATGCTTAAATTTTGGAATGAACTTGTAGGTACACATCATGCTATTTAACCTACCGGAAGCAGAAGCGATATTTTTCGATTTAGACGATACATTGTATGACCAATTATTGCCTTTTCAATCTGCTCTTAAATACGCTAAACTACAAATAGACCCTTCAAATTATGAGGTTATATATAAAAGAGTGCGTTTTTACAGTGATTTGCTTTGGAAGTCTTATACGAAAGGTGAATTGACCCTAGAGCAGGTTCGAATCGAAAGATTAAAATGCGCTCTTCTAGAATTCGAAATAGATATTTCAAACGAACAAGCAATAGAAATTCAAGAACGTTATCAATATGAACAAAAAGTTATTGATTTGTTTCCACATGCGAAATCAATTATTAAAGAGCTGCAAAGTCAAGATAAAGTTGTTGGAATTATTACGAATGGACCAGTAGAACATCAAATGTCAAAAATAAAAGCATTACAACTTGACCGTATCATTTCAAATGATCTAATCTTTATCTCTGATGGCATCGGTCTGACAAAGCCTGACAAGAGGGTATTTGAATTTGTACAAAAACAGGTGAAAATATCAGCAGGAAAATGTCTATATATTGGGGATACATGGGAAAATGATATCGCACCACCAATTGAAGCGGGATGGAAATCAATTTGGTTTAATTATCGTAATCGTAAGCCTCAATCTCATCATAAACCTTCATTGGTTATAAAGGAATATGATGAGTTCGTTAAGAAAATCTTAAGTAGATAGAAGGGACAGATATGCAATCGACATCAGTTTTTGAAGGGATTTTTAAACTATTAGAATGGTTTACACGTTTCGCGTTAACTAATTTTTTATGGGTATTGTTTAATTTGCCGATTAGCTTTTTTGTCTTTACAATTTTGTTAACAGACGATGTCCCATTTATCGTTATGAATCTTCTATTCATAGCAGTTTTAGCCCCGTTTTTGTTTTTCCCTGCTACATCGGCCATGTTTGGTGTTGTGAGAAAGTGGATTATCGGTGAACATGATTTTTCAATTATTAAACAGTATTGGGCATTATACCGGGAAAACTATGGAAAGAGTTTACTTGGCGGACTTATCCTCGTACCACTTTGGGCGATTGGAATTGCAGATATAGCCTTTTTAGTTAAACAAAACATATATGTAACTATCATTTTATTAATGATTTTACTATTACTTTTCATTTTTACTACGTATTTCTTTGCTGTGATTGTACACCATAATATCAAGTTGTTTCCTGCTTTTAAACAAGCATTGATCTTTATGATTATTCACCCAGGGAAAAGCTTAATTGTTGGGATTATGAATTTGGCAATTCTGTATATTTGCTTAACAAAATTAACCTTTTTAATGCCATTTCTAATGGGTGTGGCAATTGCCTATTTTGCCTTTTTTAGTTATTATGCTAAATTTAAAACAGTTCAACAGTTAAAAAGAGAAAATTAAACTAAGAGAATGATTCAAGAGTTACGTTATGGATGAACTTTTGAATCATTCTCTTTTTTTGCTCTTATATAAAAGATTGTTGTTTCCCTTGAGTTTTGGAGGGGGTAATTGTAGGACATACGGGGAAGCAACTACTTCTAGATGAAATTTAACATATTTAGCGAACACAGCCTTTAATTTAAATGAAATTTGAAAATTGTTAAGAGAATAAAGAATAGAATAAATCCTTACAGGTATAAAGGAAAAAGACACTAGATGTACGTACATATAAATCGACATATTTTTTACATGTACTTATTTTTTAAAAAAGTTATTGACATGTACGAACAGGTATAATACTATTGATTTAAAGAAGCGCTTACATAACAATTTGCAAAAATATAGACAAAATTCTACAAATTGCTGCGTAAGGCTCTTATCTAACAAATAAGCTTTGGGGGGATTAAATTGTTTAAAAAATCAAAAAAGAAGCTAAGCAAATTAATGTTTTTAGCAGCTCTCGTTGTAGTGTTAGCTGGAGTACTAAGCGCATGTGGCAGTAAAGATAGTTCGGGAGGAGAAGGTGGAACTAAAAATTTAACTTTCATGTTTAGTGGACAACCTCATGAACAAACAGCCTATAAAAATGTAGTAAAGAAATTTGAAGAAGCAAATCCTGGAGTAAAAGTAAAAGTAGTCGTAACAACTGGTGATCAATACGATACGAAATTACAAGCAGCAATTGCTGGTAAAAGTGTACCTGATGTATTCTTCTACAATCCTGGTAACTTAAAAGCATATGTAAACTCTGGTGTATTAAAGGATATCACTAAGGATGTTGAAGGTTCAGAACAAGTTAAAACGATTTGGGAAGCTGGTATTAACAAATACCGTTACGACGGTGAAACTGCAGGTGTAGGTGCGATTTATGGTTTACCAAAAGACTTAGGACCATTTGCACTTGGTTATAACAAAACAATGTTCGAAGAGGCTGGTATCGAATTACCAGATCCGGACAAGCCATACACATTTGAAGAATGGTTAGAAGTAAACAAGAAGTTAACAAAGGATAACAATGGTGATGGAAAGCTTGACCAATGGGGAACTGGTTTAAATGTTAACTGGACATTACAACCATTTGTTTGGAGTAATGGTGCTGACTGGTTAGATGATACACATACAAAAGTAACTATAGATGATCCTAAATTCATTGAGGCATTCCAATATTTTGCTGATTTACAAAATGTTCACGGAGTTACACCTTCAATTGCTGAAGGACAAACACTTGATACGTACCAACGTTTCATGCAAGGACAAATTGGATTCTTCCCAATTGCTCCTTGGGATTTAGCAGCATTTAAAGATTTGAAATTTGACTTTGATTTACTTCCATGGCCTGTTGGTTCTACTGGAGAATCATTTGCTTGGATTGGTTCATTAGGAATTGGTGTATCTGCAAAAACAAAGCATCCTGAGTTAGCGACAGAGCTTGCTTTATATTTATCAGCTGATGAAGAAGGACAACAAGCATTAGTTGACCAACAAGTTCAAGTACCTAATAACACAAAAGTAGCTGAAGAGTGGGCAAATGATACATCAATCAAGCCTGCTAATAAGAAAGAATATTTACAAATTATTACCGATTACGGTCGCGATTTACCAACAAACTTCACTTACACTGGTGAATGGTATGATGAATTCTTCAAAAATATTCAACCTGTCATAGACGGTAAGAAAACTGCTGAAGAATATGTAAAAGAAGCACAACCTAAAATGCAAGAATTATTAGACAAATCAATTCAACAAGAGGAAACAGCTAAAAAGAAATAACCTGTTAATGAATTGTGGTGCTAGAGTAATAGGCTAGCACCCTCTTAACTTATTAACTCTCTACTAGTAGTTAAGGTTTAACTCGTAGCCTTTTAAGAGAAATGGGGAGAAGAAATGAAAACATCAACTTCAAAGTTATATCGTAGTGAGCGAAGAAATGCTTATATTTTTGTTGCTGCACCTGTTATTGGATTTTTAGTTTTTACATTAGCTCCAGCACTTTATTCCATTTATGGCTCATTTACTAACTGGGACGGTTTAGGTCAAATGACGTGGATTGGATTACAAAACTATACTGACCTGCTAACAGATGAGTCCTTCCATAAAGCATTGTACAATACTGTATTTATGATGCTAGGAATTCCAATCGGTTTAGTTTTAGCGCTATTACTTGCAATCGGTTTAAACCGCGGCATACCTGGTACTCAAGTATTTAGAACAATATATTATATCCCTGTTATTTCATCGATTGCGGCAGTAGCAATTTTATGGCAGTTCGCGTATAACGGTGACTTCGGTTTAGTAAACCAATTTTTAGCCATCTTCGGTATCGACGGTCCAAGCTGGTTAATGAATAAAGACACAGTAAAACCAGCCTTAATACTAATGACTGTATGGAAAGGCTTAGGTTACAGTATGCTTTTATATTTAGCGGCATTACAAAGTGTTCCGAAAACTTATTACGAAGCTGCTAAATTAGATGGTGCAAATGCTTTCCAAGTATTTAAAAATATTACTCTACCAATGGTAAAACCTGTTACATTCTTCATTGTTGTTACAAACATCATCGGAGGAGCACAGCTCTTCACAGAGATTAATGTTATGACACCAACTGGTGGTCCAGAGTATTCATCAGCAACTTCTGTATTCTACATTTGGCAGAAAGCTTTTGGAAACTTTGAAATGGGTTATGGTTCTGCAATGGCTATCGTATTAGGTATTTTCATCTTTATCGTAACGTTAATTCAATTTAGAGTTAATGAAAAACAATCATACGATCTTGATTAATCGATGCTTTTGCAAGAGAAAGGAGTGGTAGAAATGGAAGCAGTAGTTGAAAAGAAAACGGAACCAAAAGTAAAGTATAAATCATTAAAACAAACAGAACGAATTACAAACATTATTATTTTCGTCGTTTTAACAATCGGTGCAGTGTTTATGATCGCTCCATTAATTTGGATGGTTGCAACATCATTTAAAAACATTCAAGAGGTATATGCATTGCCTCCAGTTTGGATCCCAGAATCATTTAATCCGATTAAATATAAAGAAATTTGGGAAAAGGGTCCGCTTTTAAGCGGGATTAAAAACAGTTTAATTATCGCATTGTCAGTAACGGTTATTGGTACTTTCACTTCTGCATTAGCTGCATTTGCGTTTGGTAAATTGAATTTCCCATTTAAAAATCAACTGTTCTTATTGCTTTTAACAGCAATGATGATTCCGTATCCAGTTGTAATGATTCCACAGTTTATGATTTTTACACAAATTGGCTGGGTCGATACATTATTACCACTTATTGTTCCTGGGCTATTCGGAAATATCATGATGATTTTCTTCTTAAGGCAGTATTTAACAAGTATTCCGAACTCAGTAATTGAAGCAGCAAAAATTGATGGATGCTCATACTTTAAGATTTTCTATCGCATTATATTCCCATTAGTAAGACCTGCTGTTGCTGCACAATTAATTTTATGGTTTATGGCAATTTGGAATGATTATTTAGCGCCAATTTTATATTTAAACTCACCAGAAAAACAAACATTACAAATTGTTATTGCGAACTTTAATGCTACCTATGCCATTCAAAGTGATTTCCCACTAATTATGGCTGCATCCGTTGTATCGTTATTACCAATGTTAATTGTATTTATCGTCTTCCAAAAGCAAATTATCGAATCTGTTGCGATTTCAGGTGTCAAAGGTTAATGCTAGGAAGCTAAAGCAATTACAGCGATACACGAAAAAACAAATACATGTGGCGGTTTAAGGTGAACTAGCTAGCCTAATCTATTTCTATAACTAGAATGGGCTAGCTAGTTTACCGGATTCCTGCCACTTTTTGTTTAATCGCAAAAAAGCTGTCTCTTGTGGGCAGCTTTCTAAGAATAATCATTTCAAATTAGAGGCAATAACTGAAAAACGACTTAAGAGGTGAAATGATATGAAACGAGTAACCTATTTTGCAGACAAAAATTATAAAATTGGTCAAGTAGACCCTAAGCTATTTGGCTCGTTTATTGAACATTTAGGTCGTGCAGTTTATACGGGGATATATGAACCGGGACATCCAACTGCAGATGAGGATGGTTTCCGTAAAGATGTAATGGATTTAGTTAAGGAATTAAACGTACCAATTGTCCGCTATCCTGGGGGGAACTTTTTATCTGGCTATGATTGGACAGATGGAATCGGTCCCATAGAAAACAGACCTAGAAGATTGGATCTTGCTTGGAGAACGACAGAGCCCAATGAAGTTGGAATTGATGAATTTATGAAGTGGGCAAACAAGTCAAATGTCGAACCGATGCTTGCTGTTAATTTAGGGACAGGAACACCGAAAGAGGCTGGCTTCTTTGTAGAATACTGTAATCACCCAGGGAATACATATTGGAGTGATTTACGAATCCAAAACGGACAGAAGGATCCATATAATGTTAAAGTTTGGTGTTTAGGAAACGAAATGGATGGTCCATGGCAAATTGGCCAACTAAGTGCGGAGGATTACGGTAAAAAAGCAAGAGAAACAGCGAAAATTATGAAGTGGGTAGATCCGAATATTGAATTAGTTGCATGTGGAAGCTCTTCTGCTGAGATGCCTACTTTCCCTGAGTGGGATCGCGTCGTATTAGAGCATTTGTACGAACATGTTGATTATATCTCATGTCACCGATATTACGAAAATTTAGGTGATACGAATGATTTTCTCGGTTCATTCGCTGATATGGACAACTTTATAAAAACGATAGCAAGTACAGCTGACTATGTGCAAGCTAAATATAGAAGTAAAAAGAAAATGTATATTTCATTTGATGAATGGAATGTATGGTATCAAAAGAAGGTTGAGTTAAAGGATTGGGAAGTAGCACCACCAATTTTAGAGGATATTTATTCGTTATTAGATTCTTTAGTATTTGGTGGTCTCATGTGTACACTATTGCAGCATGTCGATCGCGTGAAAATGGCTTCATTGGCCCAATTAGTCAATGTTATTGCGCCAATTTTCACCCAAAAGGGTGGTCCTGCTATTAAACAAGCAATCTTCTATCCGTTTTATCAAGTATCTAATTATGGTAGAGGGGAGGTACTAAACACATTAGTTGAAGCACCAAAGCTAGCTACAAATCGCCATGGTGATATTCCGCTAGTCCAAACTTCGACAACTTATAATGCAGAGGATAATACACTAAGTATTTTTGCATTAAACTGTTCTGAGGATGAGGATTTAGTGTTGGATGCACAGTTCCGTTCCTTTGGTTCTGTCCAAGTAATTGAGCATGTTGTTATGGATGGGACAGATCTGAATGCGGTTAATAATTTTGATAATCCAGACAATGTGAAACCAAGAAATGTAGATGTTTCCAATAAGTCTGGAGATAATATCGAATTTACTTTACCAAGAATGTCTTGGAATATGATCCGTTTACAATGTACATCAAATTAATGATATAGGAGTTGTTAATATGACTGAATATAACGTAAAAAATCCACTTATCGAACAACGTGCAGATCCTTTTATGTATAAACATACAGATGGGTATTATTATTTCACAGGTTCTGTACCTGAATATGACAGAATTGCTATTCGTCGTGCAAAGACAATTGCTGGCTTAGCTGAGGCTGAAGAAAAAACAATTTGGGTAAAGCATGAAACAGGATTAATGAGTGCAAATATATGGGCGCCAGAGCTGCATTATATCGATGGAAAATGGTATGTATATTTTGCGGCAGCTCGTACAACTGAAACAAATGAAGGTTTGTTCGACCATCGCATGTTTGTTCTTGAAAATGAGTCAGCTAATCCACTAGAGGGAGAATGGGTCGAAAAAGGACAAGTAAAAACGAAATGGGAATCGTTTGCGTTAGATGCTACATCGTTTGAGCATAAAGGTGTTCGCTACTATGTATGGGCACAAAAAGACCCTGAAATTGAAGGAAACTCAAATTTATATATTTCTGAAATGGAGAATCCTTGGACACTGAAAGGTGAACAAGTATGTATTACTATTCCAGAATATGATTGGGAAAAAATTGGCTTTTTAGTAAATGAAGGTGCAGCAATCTTAAAGAAAAACGGCAAAATTTTCATGACATATTCAGCTAGTGCTACCGATCATAATTATTGCATGGGATTATTAACTGCAGATGAAGATAGTGATTTATTGGATCCGAAGTCTTGGGTGAAATCACCTGAGCCTGTCTTTACAACTAATGAAGCTAATTGTCAATATGGGCCTGGACATAATAGCTTTACAGTATCTGAGGATGGTTCATTAGATTTGCTCGTTTATCATGCTAGAAGCTACAAAGAGATTGAAGGAGATCCATTATATGACCCAAATCGCCATGCACGCGTTCAAGCGATTAAATGGAATGAGGATGGTACACCAAACTTTGGAGTTCCTAGACCTGATACAAATTAATGCATTCAATCTAAATAAATGAGAGGCTGATTATGATGATAGTCAGCCTTTTCTACTATTAAAAAGATATTCTGTTACCTCTACTTAATAATTGAAGAGTAGGGGAAAAACTGATTAAAGGTTGGATGTAGGCAAAGCTAGTAAATCGTCTATTTAATAGAGAAAGAAGCTAAATAATAATGATAACAAAAAAGAAACCCACGCTTTTTATTTCGATATTGATTCTACTCATCGTAATGGCGTTTGCTGGATTCTATTACGTTAATCAAACGAATCAATCTCCTAAAAAGCTTGGAACTTCCCAATATCCAACAACTCCTCAAGAATTACCATTTGAGAAGGTGAATGTTGATATTATACATGATGAAACAAAATGGTCAACGAATAATACCCATGATGCAGACATCATCAAGGTTGATGATTGGTATTATACGTTTTCTACCGATTATATGGTTGCAGGGACTCCACTTCCAGGTATTCAAATTCGAAAATCGCACGATATGATTCATTGGGAGTTTGTTGGACGTGTGTTTGATGATTTATCAACTGAAGCAAAAGAGTGGACTAATGGAAATACAAAAACCTATTGGGCACCAGATGTTGTAGAAATGAATGGTCAATTTTATCTTTATTATTCTGTTTCTCAGTTCGGTACGAGAAACTCATATATTGGTTTAGCGACAAGTTCCTCAATTGAAGGGCCATGGCAAAATCAAGGACCTGTCGTAAAAACAAAAGAGGATGACGAAAAAACAGTAAACGCAATCGACCCCGGGATCATAATAGATAGAAACGAAAATCCATGGATGGTGTATGGCTCTTACTTCGGTGGGATTTTTATTACTGAATTAGATAAAACAACAGGAAAGCAGAAAAAAACTGGTGAAGAAGGAACACTTATTGCCAAACGGAAAAGCAATGATTTTGAAATTGAAGCACCAGCAATTATGTATAACCGTGATACAGATATGTTTTATTTAACAGTCTCATATGGCTATTTAGAGGACACATACAATGTTCGGGTTGCACGTTCGAAGGATATTCAAGGCCCATATGTAGATTTCAATGGAAAAAATATGATAGACACATCAGATGAATCCTTTGATACAGGAACAAAAATTATCAACGCTTATGCATTTAATGATGATAGCGGCTGGCTTGGAACTGGTCATAATGGTCTGCTTCAAGAGGGGGACAAATACTATTTAACACATAATGCAAGAGCTGGTGAGGACATTTATTGGTCACATCTCCATGTACGAGAAATTATATGGACAAAAGATGGATGGCCAGTTGTATCTCCAGAACGATATGCGGGAAAACCGAAAGATTCCGCTCAAATAAAGGAAGAAAATTTAATAGGAAATTGGGAGAGAATTGAATTTCCTCGATTTGATGATAGTATGCAAACATCTGCTAATCTCAAGCTATTGAAAAACGCAAAAATAAATGATGCTAAAGGAGAGGATTATTGGGAGCTAGACGGAAAAACATTAAAGCTATATTGGTATGCCCCAAATGAAGCTCCTGATGATTATTGGATTGATGAAGTAACAGTCCTGCCACAGTGGGATTATGAAAAATGGAAGCCTACACTTGTTTTTACAGGTTTAAATAATGAAGGAACTGCTATATGGGGAAAGCAGTTTGTTGAGGAGGAAGAAGAATGATTTATCCGAATGAACCAGTAAAAGATGATTTATATGATGAATCAATCGCCAACAATGAGCAATTATGGACGATTCATAATGTTCACGATCCAGCACTTATTAAGGATGGTGATACGTATTATGTCTTTTCAACAGATGCAAAAGTTGGTGGACCACCGACTGGAGGTATCCAAATTAGGAAATCAAAAGACTTAATTAAATGGGAATGGGTCGGACATGCATTCGATAAAATTCCGGAAGAGGCGTTTGAATGGACTGGAGCATTAGGACTTTGGGCACCTGATGTTGCTAAATATGGAGATACTTATTATTTATATTATGCTGCTAGCCAATTCGGTAAAAATCAGTCATTTATTGGTGTAGCCACTAGTAAGCATATTGAAGGACCATGGGAAGACCAAGGTGAGGTGATTAAAACCGAGCATGGTGTATCAGGACCAAATGCGATCGATCCGAACATAACATTTGATGAAAACGGAACACCATGGATGGTATACGGATCATTTTTTGGAGGTATTTATCTATGTAAAATTGACCCAAGCACAGGGAAGCTTGCCGAACAGAATGAAGGAATTCTATTAGCTCGCCGTCCAAAAAGTGTTGAAGCGGCAATAGAAGGGCCATATATTGTCTACCATCCAGAGTTGAAAAAGTATTATTTATTTGTTTCATATGATTCACTATTCAGAGATTATAATATTCGCGTAGCTGTTTCAGATAGAATAGAAGGTCCTTATCTTGATTTTAACGGCAATGACATGAGGGACATTGACATCGATCCGAATGAGACAGGCTTGAAAATTCTCGGCGGTTATAAATTTGCCGACAAAGAAGGCTGGATCGGTCCAGGACATAACTCTGTGTTACAAGACAATGGAAACTTTTATATTTGTCACCATGCTCGGGGAGAGCGAACAAAAATCCACCACGGTCTTCATATTCGAAAAATTGTCTGGACTGAAGATGGGTGGCCGCTTGTTTCTCCAGAAAGATATGCTGGGGAAGAGGAACAGCCTATTGATCAAGAGGAGATTCCAGGTGTGTGGGATATTATTATACAAGATAAACATAACAATGGAATGATTTGTTCGGATGTGTATGAAATCACTAGAGATGGAGAAGTTCATAGCAAAAATAGTAAAGGATCATGGAAATTTAAAGAGAATAATGTAGTTGAGTTAGCATTATCGCATCACTTATCAAGTGCTGAAATCATTGTCCTGACAGCATGGGACTACGAATGCTGGAATCCTACTCTCGTTTTTACAGGAAAAGACAAACAAGGGATTGTATTCATCGGAAAAAAACGCAAAAAAGGTTAATAAACTAACTTGTAAGGATGAGTTGGAGGGGAAATCGGTAAAAAAAGTACAATTTTTAAAGAAATATTGAAAATTTGTATTGAAAAATTATCGATAAGTGCTAAAATTTAATTAAGGTTATACGTATAAGTTGAATTACTTAAAAAATTAGTATTTTACTATTTGAATTTTTATCAATTATCTATATGAAATAACCTGAAACTTGTACGTATGATAAGAAATGAACTAGTAATGATATTTTATAAGAAAAATGTTTGGGTATGAGAAAGAAAGAGGCTGGGGTGACTAGAATGGCTAAATATTCAATTGGTGTCGATTATGGGACACAATCAGGAAGAGCGGTACTTGTAGAAATCGGTACTGGAAAAGAAATTGCAACATCAGTTAAACCTTACACACATGGTGTAATGGATGAATTTTTACCTGATGGAGTAACAAAACTGGAAAATGACTGGGCTCTTCAACATCCAACTGATTATATGGAAGTTTTACAAGTAACGATTCCAGATGTACTAAAACAAGCTAACATTTCTCCTGAAGATGTTATTGGACTTGGGATTGATTTTACTGCATGTACAGTTTTACCGATAAATGAATTTGGAACACCTCTTTGCTTAACAGAAGAATTTAAAGATCATCCACATGCATTTGTTAAGCTTTGGAAGCACCATGCAGCACAGGATGAGGCAAATCGCTTAAATGAGATTGCTGAAGCAAGAGGCGAGAAATTTCTGCAAAGATACGGTGGGAAAATATCCTCCGAATGGTTATTTCCAAAATTATGGCAAATCCTTAATGAAGCGCCTGAAATATATGAAGCAACAGACCAATTTGTTGAAGCAACGGACTGGGTAACCTATCAGTTAACTGGTGAGCTAAAAAGAAACAGTTGTACGGCAGGATATAAAGCAATATGGCACAAGCAAGATAGCTATCCTTCTAAAGAATTCTTTAAAGCGCTTGACGATAGATTGGAAAATGTTGTTGAAGAAAAGTTATCAACTGAAATTTTCCCAATTGGTTCAAAGGCTGGGGAATTAACAGAACAAGCGGCGAAAATGATTGGCTTAAAGCCTGGTACAGCAATTGCTATTGCCAACGTTGATGCTCATGTTGCAGTGCCTGCAGTTGGTATTACTGAACCAGGGAAGCTTCTAATGATTATGGGAACTTCAACATGTCATATTTTACTAGGTGAAGAGGAAAAAGTAGTTCCAGGCATGTGTGGTGTTGTAGAGGATGGCGTTATCCCAGGATTTATGGGATATGAAGCAGGGCAATCATGTGTTGGTGACCACTTCGAATGGTTCACTGAGAACTGTGTACCAGCAAGCTACTATGAAGAAGCTGAAGCTAAGGAAATGAACATCCACCAATTATTAACTGAAAAGGCTGCGAAGCTTGAGGTTGGTGAAAGCGGTTTAATCGCTCTTGACTGGTGGAATGGAAACCGTTCAACATTGGTTGATGCTGACTTAACTGGTGTTTTATTAGGTGCTACATTGCTTACAAAGCCTGAGGAAATTTACCGAACTCTTATCGAAGCAACAGCTTTTGGTACTCGTACTATCGTTGATGCATTTAGAGGTAACGGTGTGCCGATTCATGAAGTGTATGCTTGCGGTGGTATTGCTGAGAAAAATGCGTTAATGATGCAAATTTATGCTGATGTGTTAAATATGGAAATCCGTATTTCGGCTTCTTCTCAAACACCAGCTTTAGGATCTGCGATGTTCGGAGCAGTGGCAGCTGGTAAAGAGCGCGGTGGATATGATGATATTAAAGACGCTGCAAAAGAAATGGCTCGCTTAAAAGATACAGTATATCGTCCAAATCCAAAAAACACCGAAGTATATAGCCAATTATTTGCTGAATATACTCGTCTATATGACTATTTTGGACGCGGTGCAAATGATGTCATGAAAAACTTAAAGAAAATCAAAAGAGAAAGTGTTGCACAAAAAGATAAAGTCACACAATAATACCTAAATATAAGGTGGTACGGTAAGGCTTTTTAACAAGCCGTGCCACCCTTCATAAAAAGGGGAGATTAAGAGAATGCTTGAATCATTAAAAGAGCAAGTGTTAAAGGCTAATCTACTTCTGCCAAAGTATCAAATGGTAACGTTTACTTGGGGGAATGTTAGTGGTATTGACCGTGAAAAGGGATTAGTAGTTATTAAGCCAAGCGGTGTCCCTTATGATGAATTAAAAGTCGAAGATTTAGTCGTAGTTAATTTAGATGGTGAAGTCGTTGAAGGTGATTTACGTCCTTCATCAGATACGGCAACACATATTGCACTTTATAAAGCATTTCCTAAACTAGGCGGTGTGGTTCATACACATTCGCCATGGGCAACGAGTTGGGCTCAGGCAGGACGTCCAATTCCTGCTTTAGGTACAACTCATGCAGACTATTATTATGGGGAAATTCCATGTACTAGACCTTTAACAGAGGATGAAATCACACGTGCGTATGAGTTGGAAACAGGTAATGTCATTATTGAAACATTTGAAAATGCTGGCCTTGATCCAGTTGCAATGCCTGGTGTTTTAGTATCTGGTCATGCGCCATTTTGCTGGGGAAAAGATGCGATGCAAGCCGTTCATAATGCAGTTGTGTTAGAGGAAGTTGCAAAGATGGCTCTTCATACGTATCAATTAAACCCAGCTATTCAACCAATTGACCAATTTTTACTTGATAAGCACTATCTTCGCAAGCATGGAGCAAATGCTTACTACGGTCAAAAGACTACATCAAAAGTAAATCAATAACAACTTACTGGGGGAATCAGAGATGTTAAAAGTGAAAGAATATGAATTTTGGTTTGTAACAGGAAGTCAAGACCTATACGGTGACGATACAATTCGTGAAGTTGAAGCTAATTCAAAAGTAATTACAGAAGGCTTAGATAGTGACCCAGCGGTTACATATAAACTAGTATTTAAAACCGTATTAAAAGAAGCAGATTCTATCCGCAGATTATGTCTTGAAGCAAATGCTGATGAAAAATGTGCAGGGATTATTACATGGATGCACACTTTCTCACCAGCTAAAATGTGGATTGCTGGATTAACTGCATTACAAAAACCGATGCTACACCTACACACTCAATTTAATCGTGACATTCCTTGGGATACGATTGATATGGATTTCATGAACACAAACCAATCCGCTCACGGTGACCGTGAATTTGGTTTTATGGGTAGCAGATTACATGTGAAGCGTAAGGTTGTTGTCGGTCACTGGGAAAACAGTGATGTAAGAAATACGATTGGCAGTTGGATGCGCACAGCGGTTGCTTTCTCTGAAAGCAAACATTTAAAAGTAGCGCGCTTCGGTGACAATATGCGTAACGTAGCTGTTACAGAAGGCGATAAAGTAGAAGCACAAATTAAGCTTGGCTGGACAGTAGATGGCTTCGGAATCGGTGACTTAGTTGCAAAAATGAATGAAGTTACAGAACAAGAAATTGACGAGTTAATGAACGAATACGAAGCAGAGTACGATATTGTTCCAGAAGGTCTTGAAGACGGTCCTGTTCGTGATTCAATTCGTTACCAAGCGAGAATTGAACTTGGAATGAAGGCATTTTTAGAAGCTGGAAATTATACAGCATTTACAACTACATTCGAAGATTTACATGGTATGAAGCAATTGCCAGGTCTTGCCGTACAACGCTTAATGGCACAAGGCTATGGATTTGCCGGAGAAGGTGACTGGAAAACAGCTGCACTTTTACGCATTTCTAAAATTATTGCTGATAATGAAGATACGTCATTCATGGAAGATTACACATATCACTTTGAACCTGGTAATGAGCTTGTTCTTGGTTCACATATGCTTGAGGTTTGCCCAACAATTACAGCAACAAAACCAAAAATTGCTGTTTATCCACTAGGTATCGGTGGAAAGGAAGATCCTGCTCGCCTTATCTTTAATGGAAAAAGCGGTGCGGCTTTAAATGCATCAATTATTGACTTAGGACATCGCTTCCGTTTAATCGTTAATGAAGTAGATGCTGTACAGCCTGAAATTGATATGCCAAATCTTCCAGTTGCACGAGTTCTTTGGACTCCACAACCAAATTTAAGCGAAGGTGCAGAAAACTGGATCGTTGCTGGCGGAGCTCACCACACAGTGTTCTCTTACAAAGTAACAGTTGACCAATTAAGAGACTTTGCTGAACTAGTTGGTATTGAGTGTGTTGTTATCAACAATGATACAAATAAACATGCATTTAAAAATGAATTACGTTGGAATGACGTCGTTTATAAATAAGGTTTCTTAACATAATAGGAGGTAGAGTTAATCGAATGAACAAGTATACTTGTCGAAATGCTCTACCTCTTATTTTTCGATGGATCTATTAATATATCAAAAAGGTTGGGATGAAATCATGTCAAATAAAGTTGTAATCAATGCGGATGTTGAAAAAGGGAAAATAAGCAAACATATTTACGGTCACTTTGCTGAACATTTAGGTCGTTGCATTTATGAGGGGATTTGGGTGGGGGAAGACTCTCCAATTCCAAATACAAAAGGAATTCGTAATGATGTTTTGGAAGCGCTAAAACAAATTAATATCCCTGTTCTTCGCTGGCCTGGTGGCTGTTTTGCTGATGAATATCACTGGAAAGATGGGATTGGACCAAGAGAAAACCGTAAACGCATGGTTAATACTCATTGGGGTGGCGTTGTTGAAAACAATCACTTTGGTACACATGAATTCATGTTGCTATGTGAACTACTAGATTGTGAACCATATATTTGCGGTAACGTTGGTAGTGGAACAGTTCAAGAAATGTCAGAATGGGTTGAATATTTGACATTTGACGGCGAATCACCAATGGCTAACTGGAGACAAGAAAACGGAAGACAAGAGCCATGGAATGTGAAATATTTTGGTGTTGGCAATGAAAACTGGGGCTGTGGCGGAAACATGCGTCCGGAATATTATGCTGATCTTTATCGCAGGTACCAAACATATGTAAGAAACTATGGTGATAACAAAATTTATAAAATTGCTGGTGGAGCAAATGTAGATGATTATAACTGGACAGAAGTGTTGATGCGTGAAGCTGGTCGCTATATGGACGGTTTAAGCTTACATTTCTATACAAGACCTGGTGATTTCTGGTTAGGTAAAGGTGCTGCAACTGGCTTCCCAGAGTATGAATGGTTTAAAACGGTCGAACAAGCTTATTTTATGGACGAACTTATTACGAAACACAGTACGATTATGGATAAATATGATCCTGAAAAACGTGTTGGAATGATCGTTGATGAATGGGGGACATGGTTTGATGTTGAACCAGGAACAAACCCAGGATTCCTCTATCAACAAAATACAATTCGTGATGCAGTTGTTGCAGCCATTCATTTTCATATTTTCCATAAGCATTGTGATCGCGTACACATGGCAAATATTGCTCAAACCGTTAACGTGCTTCAAGCGATGGTATTAACAGAAGGTGAAAAAATGATTCTTACGCCAACATACCATGTATTTGATATGTACAAAGTACACCAGGATGCAACGCTTTTAGCTGTAGATGCTAATGTGAATCGTCATAAATATGAGGATTTAGAGGTTGATCAAATTTCGATTACAGCATCAAAGGATAAAGATGGAAAGGTTCATATTGGCTTATGTAATATTGACAATAAAGAATCTGCATCTTTCACGATCCAACTTCGCGGAATTAAAGAACAAATTGCAAGTCTTTCTGGTACGATTTTAACAGCTGACACAATGGATGCACATAATACATTTGAACAACCAGATGCTGTAAAACCAACTGAATTTACAGGTGCAAAAATCGAAAATGGTGAATTACAAGTATCATTACCTGCAATGTCAGTTGTTAGCTTAACAATTGAATAAAAAAGGGTGATGGTAGAGATGACAACAAATACATGTAAAGGCTGTACAAGAAATGTCATCATAAAACGAGAAGAAATTGAACATATTCTTTCTAAGCATCAGGGTGATGAGCAACTTATAGTTTCAAACGATGTGTATCACTTAAGGTTAGATACTTGTAAAGCCTGTTCGTCGTTAATGTATGGGACTACTTGCTCCTATAGCGGCTGCCTAGTAGAATATCGAGCAAAATTTACAAACAAAAAATGTCCATCTCCAAGTGGCTCTAAATGGTGAGCTAGAAGGAATTTATTCGACAGCTATGAAAGAACATAATAAGATATTCGATGATGAAAACTGTGAGATTCGTAGTTTTGCATCATCGTATGTCTTATTTTTTCGCAGATAATGAAAGCGTTTAATATTTGAAAGGAGGTGATGTTTGTAAATAGGTTTTAACATTGTAAATATTAAAGAACAAAGAGGAGGAGATTATTTTGAAACGGTTGAAGTATTTTACATGGATTGCCATCATTTTAGCAATGATCGCAGTTCCTCAGCAAGCTTATGGGGCATTTTGGAATGTTGAAGGCGAAAGAATGATTCATGATCCTTCTATTATAAAAGAAGGAAATTCATGGTATGTGTTTGGAACAGGTGAAGTAGGGAAAAATGGAATTCGCGTATTACGCTCAGATAATGGGACGAATTGGTATACAACCCCAGTTATTTTTCCGACAGCTCTATCTTGGTGGAAAACATATGTACCAAACCATGAGTCAAATCAATGGGCACCAGATATTCAATATTATAATGGTAGGTATTGGCTTTATTATTCTGTTTCAAGCTTTGGTTCAAATAATTCACTTATTGGCTTATTATCCACCCATAGTATAACGTCTGGTCAATGGAGAGATGATGGTTTAGTCGTAAGATCAACAAGCTCTTCTAATTTTAATGCGATTGACGGTGACCTTGTAATTGATGCTGAAGGGAACCCATGGCTTTCATATGGCTCATTCTGGAGTGGAATTAAATTAACTAGATTAGATAAAAATACGATGAAGCCAACAGGTACAGTTTATTCAATTGCATCAAGACCAAATATTCCTAACAATCCAATTGAAGCTCCAAGCATCACTTACAGAAACGGTTATTATTATTTATTTGTTTCTTTTGATAGCTGCTGTCAAGGTGTGAACAGCACTTACAAAATTGCTTATGGCCGTTCCAAAAATATTACAGGTCCATACGTCGATAAAAATGGTGTGAGCATGATGAATGGCGGCGGTACAATTATGGACGCCGGTAATGTTCGTTGGAAGGGTCCAGGTCATCAAGATGTTTACAATAACAATGTAATTATTCGCCATGCCTATGATGCTGAGAACAACGGAATGCCAACAATGCTTATTAATGATTTGTATTGGGATTCGCAAGGGTGGCCTTCTTATTAAGAAGGAGAGATTTACCAATTAAGGGAACTTTCATAAAACGAAAAGAAAATAAGAACATGAGTTGCAATTTAAGTCCATTTTTAGTATTATTACTATACAAGCTGCGCTGTACGCATTTCTTATAAAGTTTTAACCTTTAAGCTGAAATAGGGAGTTTTATATTGAAGTCGGAATATCAAGCCTCCATCTGAGTAGAGGACGATACGAAAGCTTCTGCAAACACCCACTTGTAGGAGTGGTGGTTTAAAACTCTATAATATGATGCGGCAATCGCGGCACCTTTTTAAAATGATAAACCCGATTCTCTTTTAGAGGATCGGGTTTTTTATTTGTATAAAATTGACGAATGATGTCGGATGACGTAGAATGACAGATTTTTTAACGGAGTTGAGAGATTTTTCATTAAAGTTGACAGATTTCCCTCTATTGTTGACAGATAATTTTAACAAGTTGACAGATTTAAGTTTATTTGCATTATTAAATAAGAACAAGTCACCAAATATAGTAGGATATTTCACAAGATAAAAAGAACTTAATAGTAAATGTCTAAAAAATTAGGTTATTTAAGAAAAAAGGGGGTAAATCATGAAGTTTATTGTTGCACCAGACTCGTTCAAGGGATCTATATCCTCTCAACTATTGTGCGAGAGGATTGAGCAAGGAATACGTCGTGTCTTTCCTGATGCTACTATTGTGTTAGCACCACTAGCTGATGGTGGAGAAGGTACATTGGATAATCTCGTTGCTTCTACAAATGGAAAAAAAATATTTGCAAATGTATGTGGTCCAGCTAAGGAGAAAGTGAAAGCAGCATATGGTATTTTAGGTGATAAAAAGACAGTCGTTATTGAAATAGCACAGGCTTCAGGTTTGCCACTATTAACAGATAAGGAGAAAAATCCATTATTAACAACTAGCTACGGGACTGGTGAATTAATAAAGCATGCGTTAGATGAAGGCTTTCGTCATTTTATCATTGGATTAGGGGGAAGTGCGACAAATGATGCTGGTACCGGTATGCTAAAAGCACTTGGAATGAAGTTTTTTAAGGAAAATGGTAAAGAGCTTGAGGAAGGAGGGGGAGCATTAGCTGACCTTGCCTATTATGATGATACATATTTGGATAAAAGACTAACAGAATCATCGTTTGTTGTTGCAAGTGATGTAACAAACAAACTTTGTGGAATAGATGGAGCTTCCTTTGTCTTTGGTCCGCAAAAAGGAGCTACACCGGAAATGGTTGAAAAATTAGATGCTGCTCTTTCCCATTATAGTGACATTGTGTTAAAGCAAAGTGGAATTAATTTGAAGGAGTTCATTGGAGGTGGATCAGCAGGAGGGATAGGAGCTAGTTTGCTTGCCTTTTGTCGTGGAAAACGAAAGTCTGGAATTGATGTTATGCTTGAACTTATCCATTTTGAAAAAAAACTAGCTGATGCAACTCTTGTTATTACTGGTGAAGGGAAGCTTGATAAGCAAACCTTTTCAGGTAAAGTAATTTCAGGAGTAACACGACTTGCGCAAAGAAAAAATATTCCTGTGATTGCACTATGTGGTCATTTAGAGCTTACTCAAACAGAGATAAGCAAGCTCGGATTATTAACAGCCTTTTCCATCGTACCAGGACCAACCACCTTGAAAGAAGCCATTGCTAACACACCAGAATGGGTTGTTGAGCGAATAGAGTCGATTATGAGGGTCATCCAATTTAATATTGAACAATGAAAGGATTTTATCATTAGAGGAAATAAAAAAAGACTTGCTAATTACCAAGTCTTTTAAGCATTCCGTTATAAAAGGACCTTTAAATTTCCTGTAACTCATTTTCCAAAAACTGCTCAAAAGCAAAGGCCGATACGCCGAGTGCAGCTGAATGTGTTGAATGCTGAGAAAAGCTAATTTGTAGGTTTTTTTGCTGAAAGGCAAGGGCATGTGATTGGACGATATCTTGGAGCGGTTGTTCAATCCATTGCTTTGCCATTGCTAAGCGATTGCCAATAATAATTTGTTCCGGATTAAAAGTATTGATAATATTATTGATGCCAAAGCCTAGGCATTTTCCGATTTCTTCAAATAAAGCGATCGCTTTTTCGTCGTTATTTTTTGCTAATTCAATGATTGATTCAAGTGTTGGCTCATCTAAATCTTTGGCGTTATCAATGAGTGCGTGCTCAGAAGCATACACTTCCCAACATCCTTTACTTCCACATCGACAAGGGGCACCATCCATTTGGATCACCATATGACCTAATTCACCGGAAAAACCATTTACTCCTTGATATAACTGATTATTTAAGATTAATCCAACCCCAATACCGATCCCGACACTGACATAAATAATATCATTGAAGCTTTTTCCAACTCCAAATTGCTTCTCACCATATGCACCTGCATTTGCTTCGTTTTCTACAATGACTGGGATGTTGAATTCCTCTTCAATTTGTTGTTTAATTTGGCAGTTTTTCCAGCCTAAATTTGGTGCGAGCAAAATACTTCCTTGCTTATCAACGATTCCAGGGATTCCGATTCCAATTCCGACAACGCCGTACGGGCTTTGTGGCAGTGGCTCCATTAACGTATAAACCATTTTTTTTACACGATTTAGGACGTCTTCAAATGCTGAATCCTTCATGGATAGTTTTTGTTCATTGATTATGTTACCTTTTAAATCTGTTACAACACCTAAAATATAATTAACACCGATATCAATTCCGATTGAATATCCTGCTGACTGATTATAATGAAGGAGGACTGGACGACGGCCGCCGCTTGACTCTCCTGGACCAGATTCATACACAAGTTGTTTTTCTAACAATTCATTTACAAGTGATGATACTGTTGCTTTATTTAAGCCAGAATCCTGTGCGATATCTGCTCTTGATAACGGCTCTTGCTGTGTTATTGTTCGAAAAACAAGAGATGTATTATTTTTCTTCACTACTTGTTGATTCCATGTCATTCTTTCCAACGATTTCACCTAATTTCAACAGTTTTGCTTCTCTTTACATTATATAGTAGTTTTGCTTTCTGCCCACTTATTTAAACGATTTTCATATTATTTTTCAATTATTAATGGGCGGAATGAGCCACTACCTGTTTACTCGTATTGTTTCATTATAAACTTAGTTTAATGGATAGACAAACATTTTTCTCGGTGTTATAATTTTCATAACGTTTTTTGCTTTTGAATTTTTTAGATTAGAAGAATATGTTATTCCTTTTTTATAAAATCTTTAAATGTAAGGGGTTACTTAGGGAGTATACATAAGCGGTATATCCCTTGTTTTTTTCTATTAACAATTTGGAGGTTTTCACAGTGAAATATGTTATTGGAATTGATTTAGGGACGAGTGCAGTTAAGCTTATTTTGATTAATCAGACTGGAACAATTGTTGAGGAAGTTTCGAAGTCATATCCGTTAATCCATGAGAAATCTGGGTATAGCGAACAGGAGCCAGAGCAATGGGTAGAAAAAACTCGTGAAGGGTTAGCTGAATTAGTTAGCAAATTTAATGGTAATGTTGCAGATATCGAAGGAATTAGCTATTCAGGGCAAATGCATGGTCTTGTTTTATTAGATGAATCACATAACGTTTTGCGTAATGCAATTCTATGGAATGATGTTCGAACAACAGCTCAATGCAAGCAAATTTATGATGTTGTTGGAAAAGAGAGATTGCTAGATATTACAAAAAATCCAGCATTAGAAGGATTTACGTTACCGAAAATTTTGTGGGTTAAAGAAAATGAACCTGAGCTTTTTGCAAAAGCAAAAGTATTTTTGCTACCTAAAGATTATTTACGCTACCGAATGACAGGAAAGATTCATAGCGAATATTCAGATGCAGCAGGAACCTTGCTTTTAAATGTAGGAGAGAAAAAGTGGAGTACTGAAATATGTCAGCTATTAGAATTAAATGAAGAGCTATGTCCTCCTTTAGTGGAATCACATGAATGTGTTGGGACTCTTACAGCAGAGTTTTCTCGTCAAACAGGCTTGTCACCCGAAACAAAGGTGTTTGCAGGTGGTGCAGATAATGCTTGTGGGGCAATTGGAGCAGGTATATTAACAGAAGGGACAACATTATGTAGTGTAGGAACATCAGGGGTAGTTCTTTCTTATGAAGAACGAAATAATCGTGATTTTGCAGGTAAAGTACATTATTTTAATCATGGTAAAGAAAATGCCTTTTATACAATGGGTGTAACGTTAGCTGCAGGCTATAGTCTTAGCTGGTTTAAAGAGGTTTTCGCTGAACACGAATCATTTGAACAATTACTTGATGGGATTGACGAAGTACCAGTTGGTGCGAACGGATTATTATTCACACCATATCTCGCAGGAGAAAGAACGCCTTATGCTGATCCGACAATCCGTGCTAGCTTTATTGGGATGGAGGGAGCTCATACGAAAAAGGATTTCGCTAGAGCTGTAGTTGAAGGAATTACTTTCTCCTTACATGAGTCAATCGAAATTTTCCGTGAAAGTGGAAAGGATATTGAGCAAATTACCTCGATTGGCGGAGGAGCGAAAAATGAAACATGGCTGCAAATACAGGCAGATATTTTTAACACAAAGGTCGTTAAATTACAAAGTGAGCAAGGACCGGGAATAGGGGCCGCTATTCTTGCAGCTTATGGTGCTGGCTGGTCTTCTACTTTACAGGGAATTGCCGATCTCTTTGTTCACCAAGCAAATGTCTATGAACCAATTAAAGAAAACGTCGAGAAATATAAAGAGCTCTTTTCTTTGTATCAAGATGTTTACAAACAAACAAAGGAATTGAATGAAGGTTTGTCGAAATATAGAAGATAACGAGTTGTTTTAGGAGGTAACAAAATGTCAAAGGTACGCTGGGGAATTCTTAGTACGGCAAAAATTGGCCGTGAGCAAGTCATTCCTGCTATTCATCGTTCTAAACTCGCAGAAGTAGCTGCAATCGCGAGTGGAAGGGAAAATGTTAACGAAATTGCCAGGGATTTAAATATTCCGACAACGTATTCAAGCTATGAGGAGCTATTACGAGATCCTTCGATAGATGTTGTTTATATTCCGTTACCAAATCACTTGCATAAAAAATGGGTGATTGAAGCAGCAAAGCATGGAAAACATGTTCTTTGTGAAAAACCTGCAACTTTAGATTCAGAGGAAACGAAAGAAATGGTTGCAGTGTGCCGAAAGCAGAATGTCAAGTTCATGGAAGCATTCATGTACCAATTCCATCCAATGAATCAACGAGTTAAAGAGATTATTGCAAATGGTGAAATTGGAGAGGTAAAAATCGTTCGCTCAAGCTTTTCCTTTTATTTAAGTGACAGGGATACAAATATTCGGATGAAAAAAGAAATGGGCGGGGGGGCATTATATGATATTGGTTGTTATTGCATCCACGTGATCCGAATGATCACAGGATCTGAGCCGAAACTAATAAAAGCAACAGCTACGATTGATGAAAAAACAGGTGTAGACATAACTACGACTGTACTTATGACACTTGAAAATGGTGTGCAAGCAACATTTGATTGTAGCTTTGATATGTTTGGTGGCCAATATTATGAGGTTGTTGGTACAAAAGGAAAAATAACAGCACCATATGCCTTTCGACCAGATCAACATGGCAATGGTGATGGCATTGTGAAGGTTGTTAGTGGAAGCGGTGAAAGAACTGAGACTTTCCCTGCAGATACTTACGTGTTAGAAGTGGATCATTTATCAGCAGCGATTTTAAAAGATCAAGACCCATCCTACACTGGGGAGCATGCAATCCAAAACATGCGAGTAATTGAAGCGTGCTTGCAGGCGATTGAAGATGGTAAAGAAGTTTTAATGTAGAACAAAACGACGCGCAAATATTTAAAACAAATATGTTCTAATTGTAATAGTAATAAATTGAAAACGAGGCTGTCTCAAAAAGCAGAGGATCAGACTCAATAAGCACAAAATTAGGATTTTATAAAAATGATTATACGTCCTAATAGGTGTTTATTGGAGGGATTCAATCTTGCCTTGAGATAGTCTCGTTTTTTTTGTGAACTTATAAAAATGTGAATAGATTCCTTATTCAAATGAAATGCATCAACCTAAAGAAATTGGAAAAAGTGAAACCAAGAAAGGATATTTTCGACTAATCTATAAAATCAAAATTCGAAAGGAGAAGCAATGAGGTTCATTTGTATTCTAATTATATGTGCAATCCTATTATCCGGGTGTTCATCAGAAAAAAATAACTTAGTTGCTGAAGCGAAAGAACCAAATAGTAAATCTCACAATAGCATTGAGACATTTTCAAGAGGGAATGCTGAACTCAATGATTCCGAGCTAACACAAACTTTTACAATTAGTGAAAAAATTAAGGATGTAATGATGGTTTATGAAGTACGAGGAGAGGAAAATAAATATGGATTTTTAAATAAACAGTTGATTAAGAACAAGGAAACGAACATAGAATGGCTTTTTTGGTCATTTGATAATGAAAAAACTCTTGGAGATTTGCGAATCATTTGCACAAATCTTGAAACGAAACAAAAAGTAATAGGAGAAGGGAAAATCTCCGAGAAAAAAGGGACAATTCAAGATTTGCCTAGTAATTATACTACAATTCCTTTAAATCGTTATAAAACATTTGCTGAGGAGAAAAAAATAAACGGGGATATCCCAGTTTCACTCGCATCAACTACTATTTCATTTCCACAATCAGGAATTTGGGAAATAGAGGTTTTAGTAAACGAAAAAACACTAGGAAAAATAAAAGTATTTGTTAGTAATGATGAAGCGAATATATATTATTTAAATGATTGATATAAAAGGCTTTAAGTTGTTGAGCTTATTTAAGATATTCAAAAAATAGCTCAGTTTGAACTCAACTGGGCTATTTTTCTAAGGATTGTACATCAATAAAACTAAAATACCACTGAAGTCTTCTCTACTGAATACTAAATGTTTCAGAAGAGAAGACTTCAATGATGACGTGACCATTTACGATTTTTGAACGAATAAGCAAAGGTTGCTGATGGAGGTTTTGAAACTTGAAATCAGGTCCATACCAGCTAACAGTAGCATCTCTTTTTGGCGGAACATATGTGACATTACGACTGTGTGAATACCGTTCTACAATATTTACCCCTGCTATGTCGACAGCATTGAATAGTGTTGAGGAAACTTGACATATCCCCCCGCCAATTCCTTCAGTTAATTCACCTTTAACAATTTCAGGAGCTGGTAAATATCCTCTTTCCGTTGTTCGTTCCCCAACGATCGCATTAAAGGAAAATGTTTCTCCTGGAAATAAAACATAATTGTTAATTGCATTTGAGGCTAGGTGAATATTTTGGGCTCTTTCTTTATTATTTGGATTAAAGGTTGTTTTATAGAAGCTAATTCGTTTCTGACTGATAATCTCAAGCAATTCACTATCTACCTTTGGATAAATCGTTTGAAGCGGAATTTCAATTGTTTCGTTATTTTTAGAAAAATAGAAGGAATAAAACTTTTTTTTGAATAATTGACTGTTAAGCTTATATCCATTTTTTTCACTAATCATTTTTCCTTTTTTGTCTAATGAAGCATTTTGTGGCTTTTCGTAAACACTGCCTTCTAATTCCTTTACTAAATTGTCGTATTTATCTTGATCAAGGAAAAGCTCTGAGAAAGGATATAGGGTGAAATCAGAACGGCTTATTGTTTTCATTTCCATACCATTTAAGGTGAGCGAAACCTCATCAGACATCGTACTTGAAAAAAGAGAAATGAATAGCATGATCGCAAAAATACGCATTACTTCACCTCACTAAAAATGAGTGTTCTACGAAATAGTGTTGGTTAATAACGATAAACTTATGTTTAAGAATAATTGGAAACAAAAGGTGTAATATTTTAAGTAGGCATACATGAGGAAAAATCTTTGTTACAATAGAAGAATATTCAAGTAAGAAAAGTGAACAGTAAAAGTAGGAGAAATTTTATGCTTCAATCAATGAATAAACAGCTTGAAAAATTAATGCCTTTTATCACACCAATGAGCGTTGTAATTGGCGTCTTTTTTGCTGAACATTTTGTGTCACTTTCGTTTTTAATCCCATGGATTTTCGCATTTATTACATTTTCGGGAAGTCTTAATTCGAGTTTTACCTCGTTAAAAGGTGTATTAAAAAGTCCTTTACCTTTTGTATTAGTATTGCTCATCTTACATTTAATAATGCCGATTATCGCCTGGTGTACAGGACATATTATATTTCCGAAAGATCAATTTACGATAACTGGTCTTATATTAGCAGCAGTCATTCCGACCGGGATTACGAGCTTTATATGGGTGACCATTTATAAGGGGAATATTCCGCTTGCTTTAGCGATTATCTTATTTGATACAATCTTATCGCCGTTTCTTGTGCCACATACATTAGCTTTATTAGTTGGACAAAAGGTAGAGATAAATACATTCTCAATTATGAATGGATTATTTTTTATGGTTGTTATTCCTTCTATACTCGGAATGCTTATTCATCAATGGACAAAAGGAAAAAGCGTAAAGGTTGGTGCATCTTTAGCGCCTTTTTCAAAATTGGGACTTGGCTTTGTCGTGATGATTAATGGTGCCGTCGTTGCCCCATATTTAGTAAATATAACTGGAAAATTATTGATAATAACCTGTACAGTGTTTGCTCTTGCTTTTATAGGCTATTTAATCGCTTGGTTCATTGGAAAATGCTTTAAGCAAAGTAGAGATACGACGGCAGTCATGATCTTTACTGGTGGAATGCGAAATATAAGTGCAGGTGCAGTTATTGCTGTTCAATACTTTCCGGCAGCTGTGGCTGTCCCAGTCATTATCGGTATGTTATTCCAACAGGTTTTAGCATCTATTTTCGGTTTTTTATTTGATCGTTTCGAAAGAAAATCAATTGAAGTTAAACCTATTGATAATAAAATGAATGTTTCGTAATGGTCGTTCCTTCTTGCCAAACTTAGTAGATTGTGTTAATAATATTGATAATTAGTTAAACAGATTTTTAGTTTAAAAATTTAATAGACTTCACCACTAGGGGAGCTTTATAGCTGAGAGAGACATTTGTCTTGACCCTTATTACCTGATCTAGATAATACTAGCGTAGGGAAGAGGTGTTTGAATGATAATGGAATTGCATATTTGTGCGTGTTTTTCGTATAATTTGCCTATCATATCTACATTTCAAACCACTTCTCTCTGCCGAAGTGGTTTTTTTGTTGGCTAAAACTACTTCAATAAAAAAGAAATGAAAGGAGCGTTACATTTGTCACAAGGAATTTCAGATCTTATCAACGAGGTTGACAGAAGACAGGATGAATTAATTTCATTACTAAAAAAGCTAATTGAATTTAAAACACCTGCTCCACCAGCACGAAATACGAAAGATGCTCAGCACTTTATAGCTAGCTTTTTACGTGAAAAAGGGTTTTCGATCGATATGTGGGATGTTTATCCAAATGATCCGAATGTTGTTGGTGTTTTAAAAGGAGAGCATGCAAAACAATACAAAAGCTTAATTATCAATGGCCATATCGATGTTGCTGAAGTAGGTGAGGATGAAAACTGGGAAAAAGACCCGTTTCAACCATATGTGAAAGATGGAGCAGTGGTTGGGAGGGGTGCAGCTGATATGAAGGGAGGATTAGCTGGAGCAATGTTTGCTATCCAATTACTTCATGAAGCTGGTGTGGAATTGCCTGGTAGCTTAATATTTCAATCAGTTATCGGAGAAGAGGTCGGTGAAGCCGGAACATTACAATGCTGTGAACGTGGGTATAAAGCTGATTTTGCAATCGTTGTTGATACGAGTGATTTACATATTCAAGGTCAAGGAGGAGTTATTACAGGGTGGATAACCGTAAAAAGTACCGAGACCTTTCATGATGCAACAAGAAGACAAATGATCCATGCGGGTGGAAAGCTTAAAGGTGCAAGTGCGATTGAAAAAATGACAAAAATTATTGCTGGCTTACAGGAGCTTGAACGGCATTGGGCAGTCATGAAAAGTTACCCAAAAATGGCACCTGGAACAAATACGATAAACCCAGCTGTCATTGAAGGTGGTCGACATGCAGCATTTATAGCTGATGAATGTAGACTTTGGATAACTGTTCACTATTATCCAGATGAATCACATGAACAAATCATTAAGGAAATTGAGGAGCATATTTTGCATGTTGCTCACGCTGATCCTTGGTTAAGGGATAATCCACCGCAATTTGAATGGGGTGGTAAGTCTATGATTGTTGATAGGGGTGAAATTTTTCCTTCGTTACAGATTGATCCAAATCATCCGGGAGTGAAACAGCTGGAGGGTGCACATCACAATGTTACAAACAAGCAAGCAATCGTTGATGTCTCGCCAACTGTAACAGATGGTGGATGGTTAGGTGAAGCAGGAATACCAACAGTCATTTATGGCCCAGGAAATTTACATCATGCACATGCCGTGAATGAGCAAGTGTCAATTGAGCAGCTAGTAGCTTATACAAAAGTACTATTATCGTTTATTTATGATTGGTGTCATACAGAAAATGAAATGAAATCACAATAAACTAATTTAGAAGTTGATGCTCGTTTAGCTTTACGTTGGAGATAGGAACACCTTTGACACGCGCTTTTCCCTCAGGAGTCTATACGCTGACTTTCATTTCAATCAATTACTGGCTTTAACGAGTTTAAAATTTTAGGAGGCAAACAAATGAAATTTACTGAGCAGTTACGCGAAAAGGTTTTACCAATATGGGAAAAAAATCATACTCATCCATTTGTTCAAGGTATAGGGAATGGCACATTAGCTAAAGAGAAGTTTCGATTTTACATGATTCAAGATTACTTATATTTAATTGAATACGCAAAAGTGTTTGCTTTAGGAGCTGTTAAGGCTAGGGATCTTGAAACAATGGGGAGATTTTCAAAGTTACTTGATGCGACACTACATGAAGAAATGGAGCTGCATCGACAATATGCAAAGAAGTTTGCCATTTCTACAGAGGAGCTGGAAGAAGCTAAGCCATCACCAATTACACTTGCCTATACACACTATATGTTACAAGTTAGTCAAAATGGCACACTTGCTGAGCTTGTTGCTGCACTCCTGCCTTGTATGTGGAGCTATTGGGAAATTGGAAAGATATTGAATGAGCAATCTGGTGCGAGTGAACATGAATTTTATGGTGAATGGATTCGGATGTATGCATCTGATGAGTTTGGAAAGCTTGCGACTTGGTGTATCGATTTAATGGATCAATTAGCAGAGGGGAAATCCGTAGCAGAGCTTAGCAATTTGGAGGACATTTTCCTTAACACAACGAGATTTGAATATATGTTTTGGGATATGGCCTATCATGAAGAGATGTGGCCTTTCGATGAATAATTTAGCATTGCAATTCAAAAAAGTTTCGTTTCATTATGAATCGGAAAAGGGGAAGCAATCAATTTTACATGATTTTAATTTTCATATAAATGAAGGGGAGTTTATCAGCATTATTGGCCCAAGCGGTTCAGGTAAGAGCACGTTATTTAAACTAGTAACAGGACTTGAGCAGCCTACAGAAGGGGAAATTTACTTGCGCAATAGGCTTGCAACGAAACGACTAGGTCAAGTCGGATATATGCCACAGCATGATTTATTATTTCCGTGGCGAACAATTATGGAAAATGCAGCGCTTCCACTTGAAATAAAGGGATTAAAAAAGAAGGAAGCCTATGAAAAGGTTTCTGTTCTCTTAGATGATTTTGGGCTTTTAGGGGTTGAAAAAAAGTTTCCCCATGAATTATCCGGAGGAATGAGACAGCGTGTTTCCTTCCTACGAACAATCTTGAGCGGTTCTAAAGTATTGCTATTAGATGAACCTTTTAGTGCGCTTGATGCCATTACAAAAGTAACAATGCAGGAGTGGTTATTAGCTCAATGGCAAAGGCGGAAGGAGACGATTCTTTTCATTACCCATGATGTAAATGAGGCGCTGTTTTTATCTGACCGAATTTTTATCTTTATCGATACACCAGCAAGTAGGTTAGAAGAAGTAATTGTTCCATTACCACGACCAAGGAAGCTGAAAGATTTAAATGATCCTAAGATTCTTGAGCAAAAGGACTTTTTGTATGACCTGTTACGAAAGAAAGTGAAAATATGAAAACTGTAAAAAAATATTTGTCATCGATTCTTCTTGTTTTCGTTCTGCTTATGATTTGGGAAATAGGTGCAAGAGTAGTGAATATGGGATTTATTCTCCCTTCTCCGACAGATATTATCGTTAAGCTATGGGAATTAAAGGTTGTTCTATTCGTTGAACATTTACCTGCAACACTTGGAATTATAGTAATAGGTCTCCTCATTTCAGTTTGCTTTGGGGTTGGGCTCGCTGTATGGATGAGCTTAAGTGAGACAGTTGAAAGAACGTTTTATCCGCTTATCATTTCATCGCAAACAATCCCGATTATTGCCCTTGCACCAATTTTTGTGCTTTGGTTCGGCTATTCCATTTGGAGTAAGGTTATGGTCACTGTACTGATTACTTTTTTCCCGATAACAGTGAATACATATGACGGTCTAAAAAGGGCGAGTAAGGAATATAAGGATTTATTATTAACAATGGGTGCCAAAAGGAAGGACATTTTTTTAAAGCTTCAGGTGCCAGCTTGCAGTCCTTATTTTTTCTCAGGTTTAAAGGTTGCCGTTACTCTAAGTGTCATTGGGGCTGCCATCGGGGAATGGATTGGCTCACAGGCAGGGTTAGGGTATTTTAGCAGACGGATGATGACTCAATTTGATGGTGCCGGTGTGTTTGCGCCAATTGTGTTGTTATCAGCAGTTGGAATCGGGTTATTTCTTATCGTTGTAATCGTAGAAAAAAATATACTTAAATGGAGGAAATTCGATTGAAAAAGATTGTCATCATTTTATTAATCAGTATATTAAGCTTATTAACAGCTTGTGGGAGTAATCAAACTGCTGGTGAAAATAAGGAAGATAAAAAATTAAAAAAGGTTAGCATTATGCTTGATTGGTATCCAAATGCTGTTCATAGTTTTTTATATGTCGCAAAAGAAAAAGGCTATTTTGAAGAAGAGGGAATTAGTGTCGATATTCAATTTCCCGCGAATCCAACGGATCCAATTAATTTAGCAGCAGCAGGGAAAATAACTCTCGGAATCTCTTATCAACCGGATGTCATAATAGCTCGAGCAAATGAGGATGTAAACATTAAATCAGTTGGTGCGATTGTTCGCTCCCCATTAAATCGTGTTATTTTTAATGAAGATAGTGATATTCAATCACCAAAGGATTTAGAAGGAAAAACAGTCGGGTATCCTGGTATACCGTTAAATGAGTCGTTAATTCAGTCAATGGTAAAAGCGGATGGAGGAGATCCGAATAAAGTAAAAATGATTGATGTTGGTTTTGAATTAGGATCTTCTGTTGTAACGAATAAAGTAGATGCGGTCATTGGGGCATATATAAATCATGAAGTTCCTGTTTTAAAACATCAAGGCTATGAAACACGAAATCTTAATCCGACCGATTATAATATCCCTAGCTATTATGAGCTCATTGCTGTAACAAGTGACCAAACATGGGAAAAAGAACAAGAGAGCATTGAAGCGTTCTGGAGAGCAGCTACGAAAGGCTATGAATATACAGCAAAGAACCCAAAGGAAGCGTTAGAAATATTAATGAAAAACCAGGACGAAGCTAATTTTCCATTAGAAATGGAAGTTGAGGTGCAAAGTCTAGATATTTTACTGCCATTAATGAAATCAGAGCAACAGTTTGGCTCTCAAGATAAAGAACAATGGCAGCAAATAATAAGCTGGATGAAGGATGCTGGGCTAATTGAAAAAGAACCAAAGCTTGAAGATATCTTTGTGAATATAATAGAATAGGATAGCTGCTTATTCAAAACACTATGTTTAACTTGGTTGTTGATTCCTGCTTCAAGCATTCGTCTCATGTATCTGTTCCAATCAAAAGTGCATAAAAATCATTTTTTTACATAGCCTTTCAAAAAATGGTTGTAACAGTCAATTAAACCCCTTACACTAATTGGTGTAAGGGGTTTAATTTAATAGAAAAGAAAGGTGAGCCGAGATGAGTAGAGCTGAGAACAAATTAGATTTAGACAGAATTGTATTTATCGGACGAAGCTATGAGGAATACATGAATATGTTCTCTTTGAATGAAAACATATTAAACGGGAAGAAGATTTTAGATTGTCCAGCTGGAGCATGTTCTTTTACCGCAATTGCATCTGAAAAGGGCTATGATGTTACTGCTTGTGATCTTGTCTATTCGATTCCTGCTGAGCAGATAAAAAAGAAGGGGCTCCATGATATTCATCATGTTATTGGCAATATGAATGATGTGAAGGATGCCTATGTATGGGAGTTTCATAAAAATATTGACCAATTAAACCAACATCGTAAAAATGCATTACTTGATTTTGTGGATCATTTTGGAAAATTCCCTAGGAAATATGTAACAGCAATACTTCCACAGTTACCATTTCAAAATGATCAATTTGACATAACCTTATCGGCACATTTTCTCTTTACGTACGATGATCGTTTAGACTACTTTTTTCATATCCAAACTATAAAGGAATTGCTTCGAGTAACAAAAAATGAGATACGGATATTTCCGATAATTGATTTAGAAGGGAAGCGATCATCTTATATCGATCAACTATTAGCTGATTTAAAGGATATCATTGATTATGAAGAGGTAAAGGTACCATATGAATTTCAAAAAAATGCAAATACGATGTTAAAGCTATATAAAAACCGTAAATAGTGAAGTTAAAAAGGCAGTAAGATATTTCTCTCACTGCCTTTTTGTAATATGTTATCTAATTAGCTTGAGCTAGTAGCAGGAACTTGAAAACATGCATCAAATTTTCAATTCAATTTTTGCAGCTTTTTTCAATTCTTCAACCTTTTCACTTAGCTTTTCTTGAGTTTTTTGAGATTCTAAATTTACCTTTAATGTTTCTTTAACATCTTTATACTCTGGAACTTCTGTGGATTTATCATCAGATTCCTTTAATGAGCTAACCATTGTATCGTAATATTCCTTTACATCTTCCTCTTTTACTTCTTCAACCTTTAAGTCATTTTCGATATATTGGCTATATCTTACTTCATCTGAGATCTGCTTTTTTAGCTCATCAAGTGTAATGTTGTTATTTTTTAGTGCTTGCTCAAACGCTTTTTCATCTTTATATTGTCCTTTAATAGTTTCCAGCTTCTTATTAATGGCTTCATCTGTCGCTTTATAGCCTTTTTTATCAACTTCCTGCATCAATAAGGTTTGTCCGACAAGGTTTTCGAGTGTATAATCCTTCACTTGTTTTGCGACTTCTTCAGTTGTTGGATCTTGACCCATCTGTTGAAAGGTCGTTTGTGCTATATTTAATTGTGCATTATAATCTGAGCCTTTAAGTTCTTGACCATTTACGATCGCAACGATTGTATTTTCTTCAACCTTTTGTTTATCAAGCTTTTTTTGCATTTCCTTTGCTTCTGCAGCTACTTCTTCATCTGATTTAGTCTCCGCATTATTAGCTGACTCTTTCTTTTCATCATCATTACAAGCAGTGAGTGAAAAGGTGAATAATCCGATTAATAGTAATAAAACATATTTTTTCATTCGTATTTCTCCTTTCGTTAATGACCAAGAAAAATCCCGTATATCTCTTAATTAGGCGCTTTTGAGATGGGATAAATAATAATCCTCTCATATGCCTTACGTAAGAAAGGATATGAGTTGATATTTTCAGGTCACGCCTATTTTAGACGGACATAGTCGAATTGTATACTAGTTAGAAGAAAAATAAAAGGATAAATAGTAGGATAAAAAAAGATTTCTAATTATTTGTTATTAAACCATATTTGTCCATATTCTTGGTGGAAGTGTAAACGATTGATATACTTCATTATGATCGAGTAGGAACTAAGTACTGAAGAATTGATAGAAATCTAATAAAAAATTGAATATCTTCCTGAAAATGCATGAAGAGATTGAATTTTCACTCAATAAAATGCAAAAATAACCGATGAGAAGTGATTATGACTTATTAACAGTCCTTATCGTCATTTAACAATAGATGTTTACGCTTTCACTAACTAATTGGAAGGAATGCTCACAACCTTATTGTCTTACCTTGAATAAATATATCAGCATGTTACCATTGAAACATAAAAGACAAATCGTTTTTTATTTCTTAATCCCTTTTTACAAAATTTTAGAAATTGGAGAGATGAGATGTTAGTTGATAAAAAGATTTTATTTATAGGCGCAGGCTCTATGGCTGAAGCAATGATATCAGGTCTTGTTCAATCAGAAAAAATTTCCCCAAAACAAATTATTGTAACAAACCGAACGAACGAGAAGCGTTTGACCGAATTAGAAAGCAAATATGGTGTAATTGGGTTAACACAAAATCAGCTTTCCTTAAATGAAATAGATATCCTTATTTTTGCGATGAAACCAAAGGATGTTGCGAAAGCGATCGAAACGATGAAGCATCATATTCAAGCTAATCAACTCATATTATCTGTTTTAGCAGGTATCCCAACAGGATATTTTGAACAAATTCTTCAAAATGACCAACAAGTTGTTAGAGTTATGCCTAATACGTCAAGTATGATTGGCGAATCTGCGACAGCTATTTCCCCTGGTCTTCATACAACTGATGAGAAAATCCAATTAGCGAAATCTTTACTTGAATGCATTGGAAAAATCTTTATAATCGATGAGCATAAGATGGATGTTTTTACAGGCATTGCCGGAAGTGGCCCAGCATATTTTTATTATTTCATGGAATATATGGAACAGGAAGCATTGAAAGCAGGACTAGAGGTGGAAAACGCAAGACAAATCATTTCGCAAACGATTATAGGTGCAGCAAAAATGGTACAGGAACGGGAAGAATCGCCGACTTTACTTAGAGAAAACGTCACATCACCAAATGGAACAACTGCTGCTGGAATAAGTGCTTTGGAGCAATATCAAGGTGGATTGGCTATTTCAAAAGCTGTAGAGTACGCAACAAAACGTTCAAAGGAAATAAGTGCTCAAATCAAGGATAGCATTTTAGTCAGTATTGATTAGAGTGGAAGCGCAAATTTGCTCGTATCGTTAAGCTACACGTTTATTTGTAAAGAGATTACTAATTCGGGAGTGATACAATGTCGACCCAACTAAACAACAAAAAACGGGTTGTAATAAAAGTAGGCAGTAGTTCATTAACAAGTCGACATGGAGAAATAAGTCGTCGTAAATTAGAGAAGCTAGCAGATGAAGTAGCAAAGCTGAAAGATGAGGGATATGAAATTGTGTTTGTTTCATCTGGGGCAGTTGCTGCTGGATATCGTAAGCTAGGGCTCATTAATCGCCCGACATCTTTACCTGAAAAACAAGCAGCTGCCTCAATTGGGCAAGGCTTATTAATCGAGGCTTATTCTGAAATTTTTTTATCTCATGGCTATATTGCATCACAAATTCTCATTACCCGTAGTGACTTTTCAGATGAAAATCGCTATAACAATGTAAGAAATACATTAAATGTTTTATTAGAAAGAGGCATTATCCCAATTGTCAATGAAAATGATACCGTCACAGTAGACCGCTTGAAATTCGGCGATAATGATAATCTTTCCGCAAAGGTCGCTGGTTTAGTTGGTGCTGAACAATTAATTATTTTATCAGATATTGATGGATTGTACGATTCCGATCCTCGTAAAAATGAAGCAGCAAAATTACTTGAAAAAGTGTATGAAATTACTCCTGAAATTGAGGCAGGTGCTGGTGAGACGGGGAGTCATGTAGGCACAGGAGGCATGAAGTCAAAAATCGATGCAGTTAAAATCGCGATGGCATCGGGCATCTCAACATTTCTAGGTAAAGCAAGTATTCCGAATATATTAATTGATGCAGTAAGCGGAAAAGCAAAAGGCACTTATTTTGAAGTGACCGATGAAACAGTTAATTTAAATCAAAAACGACAGTGGATTGCTTTTCATTCAGGCCCAAAAGGAGAACTCGTCATTTATCAGCCTGCAAAACTGTCAATCGCTGATCATAATCATAGCATTTATTCTTCAGATATTATGGAGGTAAAGGGCCAATTTAACAAAGGTGCTGTCATTCGGATTATCGACGAAAATGGTGACCGAATCGGCTTAGGTGTAGTTAATTACTCTAGCGATGAAATAATCAAAATAAGTAAACAATCTGAAAAAGAGCTTGAAAAATATGAGATCGTTCATTTTGATGACCTAGTTTGTGAACTTGAATTATCACTACCGGTCGGAGTGTAAGAATATATAAATCAGCTAAAAAACGTGATCGACATTTTAGATGTCGGTCTTTTTTGTGCTGCTTGAGTTATTATGGGATTGTTTAATGGCTTTCATGCGAAAGATGGACTAACTGGAAAAAATGTAGGGAAATATAGATGTGACTTTCAAAAGGACATAAGAAAAAGCCTTAGTTTCGAAACTAAGGCGACAATACATTTACTTATTTAACTGACTATGCTTCAGTGAATATGTGAAATAAATAATTAATCCGATCACAATCCAGATAATAAATGCTTTCCACGTTACCGCAGGAAGGCTTGTCATTAAAAGAATACATAATATCGTACTAATCAATGGTAAAACTGGTACGAAAGGTACTTTAAATGCTCGCTTTAACGTAGGGTGTGTTTTTCTTAAAACAATGACTGCTATAGAGACTAATGTGAAGGCAGCTAATGTTCCGATATTCACTAAATGTGCCAATGTTGTTAAATCGATAAACCCAGCAAGTGCTGCAGCGATAAAGCCTGTGATCCATGTATTTAAATACGGTGTTTTAAATTTCGGGTGAACTTTTGAAAGCTTTTTAGGAAGTAATCCATCACGGCTCATCGAAAACGAAACGCGTACTTGCGCATATACCATAACGAGGAGGACAGTTGTAATTCCTGTGATGGCACCAACGGAAATCAGACCTGCTATTGTGTTTTGCCCGACAAATTGAAGAGCAAATGATACCGGGTCAGCTACATTCAATTGAGTGTACGGAACCATTCCCGTTAAAATGAATGAAACGATGATATATAACGCTGTACAAATTGCTAAAGAAGCAATAATTCCGATCGGTATATCGCGCTGTGGTTTTTTTACTTCCTCAGCAGCTGTTGCGACGGCATCAAACCCGATATAGGCAAAGAACACTGTCGCAGCACCTGTAATGATCCCTTCAAATCCAAACGGAGCAAAAGGTGTCCAGTTATCGGGCTTTACATAGAATATTCCGGCAATGATAAATGCAACGATTACCGCCAGCTTTATCACAACCATAATGTTATTGACTCGTTTACTTTCCTTCATCCCTCTAGATAATAATGCAGTAATTAGGAAAATAATAATAATTGCTGGTAAATTTATGATTCCTCCCTCACCTGCTCCAGGTGCTGAGGATAATTCTTTTGGGAGGTGAATCCCAAACCCAGAAAGAAGGGTTTGAAAATAACCAGACCACCCTGTGGCAACAGCGGCTATCGCAATTAAATATTCAAGAATTAAATCCCAGCCGATTAAAAAAGCAAAGAGCTCTCCTAGTGTAGCATATGTGTATGTATACACACTGCCTGAAATAGGTACGGTTGAAGCAAATTCTGCATAGCAAAATGCAGCTAAAGCACAAGCAATCCCTGATAATATAAATGAAATAATTAATGCAGGACCAGCAGATTCTGCTGCAACCACACCTGTTAAAACAAAAATACCTGTACCAATTACAGCTCCGATTCCTAACAATGTTAAATCAATCGCACTAAGTGTTCGCTCAAGTGTGCGCTGCTGACTTTGATGGATAAGTTGTGTAATTGATTTTTTTCTAAAAAGTGAACGCATAATTCCTCCAAGATGTTTTTTTGCAAAAATATAAATACTCAATAAAAAGCACAAAGTTTAGTATATTTTCATAATTTCTAAAAGTCAATATATCGTAATATAATAATCTTCAAAAAATTTTGCCTATATTGTATATTCTTTTCCATTTAGATAAGCGAAATGGAAACGGGAGGTCCAGATTAAAAGCGAAGAAAAATAAAACAGCCTTCATTATAAAAATGAAAGCTGCTATCATTATTGAATATTCACCGACATCATTAGACCGAGATAGGTGGCTATGACGAAAAATAATCCAAAGCATAGGGCAACCCACGGTGTAATTTTTTTGTAAAAGCTTATGAAAATCATCGCTAGAAAAATGATCGCTATCGTAAGCAACATAATACCTTGAAGCCCAGGTGTTATGTGAAAAAGAAATGGAGGGACAATATCTTGTCCTATTAAAAATTGCACCCAAGAAGCAGGACCATATTGAACGACTGTTGCATTTACTTGGTGTGGAGGAGGTAAGGTTCCTAGAACACCGGTAATGAAAAAGATAAGCATAAGAAAAATTGTCTCAGCCTGAATCCATTTCTTTGGATTAAATGTTCTATCATGCTTCGTTTTTCGTGATAAAAAGCCATTTATTACCGCAAACGCTAAAACAGGGATAATACTTAAATGTTTTAATAACAGCATTTGTCCATATGGAAGTGCCCAAGCGTTTACATAGTCCTTTAAGTCAACTGCAAGAAGCATCAGGGAAACACCACTAACAATGGTAATGAGAAATAATGTAATAGATATTGGTGTAAACCAACGTAAAAATGCTTGCCAATGCTTCGTATTTTTTGACAGCCAACCAATATGAATTAGAACACCTACCCATATCGTAATAACTAAATAATGGATCGAATGTGAGATTAGTCCAGGGATTAGCGAAATTGAAGCTGAATGGCTTGCATATCCGATTGAAATAATCATCACGAATAAAAGGGCTGCTTGGATATATTTTGATCCTTCAACATATATAATCATCCATAAGAAAACGGCAAAGAAGCTACCGTATAACCATGCTATTCCTACTTGAAATTCAGTTAAAATAGAATAGGATGTAAGGCTGAAAAGACCTTCTGTCGAAAAAAAGGAAATCACCTGAAGTACTGGAAGAAAAGTAAAAATGATGATTCCTAATACAGCTATTAATACACTCTGTTTTGAAGCGGTCGTTTCAGGCTTTTTAGAGACAGGTATAAACTGCAGGACGACATAGCCTACCAAGTATGAAAATAACATATATGTTATGTATTCGGTAATTGGTATTAATTGATTCATATCCTACCTCTTTTTACGGATTAAGATTCCTATTCCAACTGCTAACAGGATGATTAAGACGATTATTGAAACAGTTGAAATGATAGAACGATTATCATCGCTTTCTTCATGATTTGAATCAGTATCATTGTCTACCTGAGGTGATTGTTCTTCATTTACTTTAGCTTCATCATCGGCAGCTGGCTCCTCCTGAACTTCAGGCTCCTCTTGGTTCGGGATATTTACTGTAAATGGGATCTCTCCTGATAACAAATGTCCATCTGTTGCCGCGATGTTCCACGTAATCGTGTATTCGCCGTTTTTTAATGGTGTTGGGATTTGTCCTGATAAAGTTTTTCCATCAACTGTAATTGAGTCTACTTGAACGACGTCGCTATTTGAATTTAATGTAAATGTGCTTTTATTTTCAATTTCACTAGCAAATTCAAGTGTTATTTCCTTTAATTCTGTCTTTACTTCATCGCCAGCACTTGGTGTTGATGACTCAAGCGTTGTATGTGCTGATGCCATAAATGGAGTAAATAAAACGAAACATATCATTATAAAAAGTATTTTCTTCATTAATTTCACCCTAACTTTCTAATATTCATAACAGTAATCATTTTATCATTATAACTTCTTCATTTTACCCGCATTTCTTACAATTTAGCAAACTTGTCACTTAAAACAAAGTTAAAAATCAACATTAATTTTTAACATAGGCAAAAATAAAAAACATGTCTCTGTGCGAATGCCCTTACGTACATCTCCCTAATTACATAATGTATTAGTACAACGAAAGGGAGGTGTTGTTTTATGAGTGGTGCAAGTAAAGGTTATGGCTATGGCGCTGGTTTTGCGTTAATTGTTGTATTATTTATTTTATTGATTATTGTCGGTGCAGCTTTCGTTGGGTACTAAAATTTCGTTTTGGTTTTTTGACTATTATAAATAAGTCCGTTATTTAGGTAGTCAACATTTTGGTGATAAACCATTAAAAGGAGGAATTATAATGGGTTACGGATATGGATTTGGCGGCGGCTATGGCTGCGGAGGCTACGGCTATGGCGGTGGCGGTTACGGATATGGAAGAGGATTTGCTTTAATCGTTGTATTGTTCATTTTATTAATTATCGTTGGTGCAGCTTGGTTATAAGCTAATTGGAAAGAGGGCTGAGGTATTCAGTCCTCTTTCTTGTCATGTAAGAAAGGATAAAAATTTATACATAGTTTTCGTGTCGAGCACAAGCGGCCAACTCCTCCATGGTCATAATCTCAAGGAACGCTGTTTTTTGCACTGGAAGTTTTAAGTAAGTGTAATAAAAAAATCTACATATGGATAAATGAAAAGTGAAACAAATGCTTGTTTATAAACGTAATACAATTATAGAAAAGAAGGAGATGAACAAAATGAGTAGAAACGGATGTATAAAATGTGGGAGTCAAAATGCTAGTTCAAAAGAGGTTTCAATGACAGGTACAGGCTTATCAAAAATGTTCGATGTACAGCATAATCAATTTTTAGTTATTTATTGCAATAATTGTGGGTACTCAGAGTTTTACAATAAAAAGGCTTCAACAGCATCAAATGTATTGGATTTATTTTTTGGAGGCTAATGTAAATAAATAGAGTTGTATAAAGTTGGGGGTGGCTAGGGGTCATCCCCTTTTGAGTACCCCCATTATTTCATGAAACAATACGGGGATACCATAGATAGAAACTTATGTACGGCTATGATATGATGGTCTTTGAGATTGGTAGATTATCTCAAAAATAGTAACTGGAGGGATTTTATGAATCGTGAGTTAAAATTATGCAAAGGTTTACATCATGGAAGGGGGGCTATCTACCATGAGCCATAATCCAATCGATGCTTTAAAAGAGACTCTTATTAGCCAATTAGTATTTCTTGAGGAAAATAGTAGCGAATTAATGGATACTTATTTTGTTTCAGAAAGAGAGAAATATAGAAGCTTCTGTTCATCGTATACGTCAGAAGTAGAAAGCTACTTATCATTATTGAACAACCAATTAGAAAAGCAATCTTCTTTAACGAAGGTGTTCATAGGCAGTAAAGTGAGTGTAAAATTTGAAGATGATGAGGAGATTGAAGAATTTGTCATTTGTTTCCCAGAGGAAACGGATCCAGACAATGGCTTTATTTCATTCCTTTCACCAGTCGGCCATCAATTATTGCTTCGGTCATTAGGGGAAACAATGAGCTTAAGTACTCCTGGTGGTGAAGTAAGAGTGACTATAAATGATATATCGATTTAAATAAAAGACACTTTTCTGAAAGATTGTTGTTTTTTGCACTATTTATATAAAGGTTAATCGGAGTGTGTTGTGAGACTCCTGCACGATGCATGGGAATAGTGAGACCGCGTAAGTTTGCTCACTCACAACCCACCCAGCGGAACGCGAGCACAGTAGTGGAAATCAACCAAGAACGACAACTAAGTTAAAAGCAACAAAGTTTTCGAAAACATCCAAATAATAAATCATATTTCCTAAGGAGGGGGTTTCTTAAGGTCCTGGCTAAGTACCTTGAGATAACCCCTTTTTTATTATGATGTTCTTTTTTCTTCATAATCGATTTGAATTAACGAATTTCGTTTAATCCAATATTGAAAGCTATCGACCGGAAAAACACCTCTACGCTTAGAGTTATTCATTTGGATAACGATACTGTTTTCGTTAACTTCGATAATTTTCAATCGATCAGAGTTACTGATATTCGGAATAAAACTACCTCGTAATTCAAACTCCATATTATTAGACAATTTCATTTAGGAGGCCTCCTTTCTCTTAAAATGATCATTACTCTTATTTTTCCCTCAACTGGTTAGATTATCCAATGATTTTTTCGGGACAGCTGATTGAGGTTTATTAAATATTGAAGCTTTCGTAAAGTATGTGGTATTCGATTTTTTTTGTTAAAATGAATTTATCTTGTTTTTAGTAATTGAAAGGAGCTTGTCTATGAATACGAGCGATGAAATTGTTCAACTGATAAAGAAATTGGTTGAGATTCCAAGCCCATCAGGAAATACGGAAAACGTCATATCCTTTGTTGAGAATTATTTAGCAGATTTACATGTTGAAATGAAGCGAAATCATAAGGGAGGGTTAATCATTACCTTGCCTGGTGAAGATACAACGAAGCAGCGGATGTTAACAGCTCATGTCGATACACTTGGGGCAATGGTTAAAGAGGTTAAATCAAATGGAAGATTAATGATCGATCTAATTGGAGGCTTCCAGTATAACTCCATTGAGGGTGAATATTGTCAAATTGAAACAGCAAATGGAGATATTTATACTGGGACGATTTTGATGCATCAAACATCTGTTCATGTTTATAAAGATGCTGGGAAATTAGAGAGAAATCAAAAAAATATTGAAGTAAGAATTGATGCTGTCGTTAAAAATGCTGACGATGTGCGAAAGCTAGGAATTGACGTAGGAGATTTTATTTCATTTTACCCAAGGGTAGAAATCACACAAACTGGTTTTATCAAATCTCGCCACTTAGATGACAAAGCAAGTGTGGCTATTTTATTGAATCTTATTAAACAAATTGTAACTGAAAACATATCATTACCTTATACAACTCATTTCCTCATCTCAAATAATGAAGAGATTGGCTATGGAGGAAATTCAAATATCCCTAAAGAAACGGTTGAGTATCTAGCGGTTGATATGGGAGCAATCGGTGATGGACAAGCAACAGATGAATATACGGTATCTATTTGTGCCAAAGATGCGAGTGGTCCTTACCATTATGGACTTAGAAAAAAGCTGGTAAATCTTGCTCGCAGGCATCATATCGATTATAAAGTGGATATTTACCCTTATTATGGTTCAGATGCATCTGCTGCTATTCGTTCAGGAAATGATATTGTTCACGGCTTAGTCGGACCAGGAATTGATGCATCACATGCGTTTGAACGAACGCATACTTCTTCATTGATACATACAGCTAATTTACTTTATTATTATGTACAATCAGATATGACGTATTAAAATTGGCAATGAATGAGGGTGACTCAAAAGGGTCTAAACCTTTGGTATTGAGGCCACCCTCTTTTAAATATACATAACTCTTTTGGTTATGAGTTCTTACGAATTTTTTCTCATAAAATAGATTGATATAAAGGATCCACCAAGCAATAGTATTGATAAGAGGAGGAAAAATCCGATTCCAATACTGTCCAATAGGGTAAAAAGATAACCAATTAAAATGATATCTGTTACGATCGAGCCGATGATATATACTTTCATTGAACGCATAACAACATTCCTTTTTTATTTTATTATCTTAATTAGCAAAAAACGAGGGCAAAAGCCACTCGTCTTTAATCCGCATATGCAATAATTCCTTCTTCGTCATCCAAAACAAGCTCAAGAGCTGCTGAATAAGGGTCAACCTTCATAACTGTATCAAGCCAATATCGCAATGCTTCGATAATATTAGCTGTAATAAGAATTTGCTTTCTACCATTTACATATGATTCAGCTGAAAAGCCATAATCGTCATCATAAATAAGCTCAATTTCAACTTCCTGTGGAGTAATTTGTCTTTTATGAGCAATATGAAGGCAAAGGGCATTAACAATATCCTGCTCAGCTATTTTTATCTTCCCCATATTGTATCTTCCTCTTCTTTACGTTTCTTTTTAAAGAAGGTAAATACTTTTCGAATAATAACAATGACAGCAATAATAGCAATTACATTTATAAATAATCCAATAATTGAGCCTAAAATACCAAGGTTACTTAATAATCCGCCTAGTAGTAACCCAGCTAGTCCACCTAAAAATAAGCCTTTCATAATGCTTCCAGTTTTAGATTTAGTAGTTTTACTACTTTTTGTAATTGTCGAAGATTTTTGCTGTGTGTCATCCTTTTTGAAAAAAGATGAGTTATTATTTGTGTTTGAATTAAATGATTTCTTACCAGATTTATATCCTTTTGCACTAACTGTTGTTACTTGATCTCCTAGTAAAAATCCACCAACTGGTGTGAATACTAGAGTCATAACGAGCATTGCTGATAATAATTTTTTTATCATGATGTAAAAACTCCTCCTCAAAATCTATCATATTTCTATCTTACTAATACGGATATATTAATAAAAGGTTTCATTTAAATTCTAGCAAAATTTTTAAAAAAATACGAGTAGTGTTAATGTGGCGTCATTTAGAAAAATCTATCATAAGTACTATCAAAATTTGAGGCTCTAAATGTGAAGATAAAGTACTTTGCTAAAAAAATTGCCATTTGATAAGTATTTGCGCGGGTTGTTATTTATTAATTATATCATTGAATCATTGATAAACATTTTCACAATTAACTCATTTTTGCATAGTAAGAAGTATAACACCTCATGAAAATGAAAAGGGAGGGGAGACAGTGACTTATTTTAATTACACCGTTAAGCCGCATCATGCACATCGGATTTACGCGCAAACTACAGTAGATAAGGGGCATTTTCATCTGATAACAGGGTTTACGAGAAATGTAAATGGTAATAGCTTTGATAAACATGTCCATCGTTTTCAAGGAATTACCTCTTATGAGAATAACCATTATCATCGATATTACGGAATTACTGGTCCCGCCATTCCGTTACCTGATGGTAGTCATTATCACGAATTTAACGAGAGGACGTATTTTAATTACGATGAACCGTTAGAAATTCAACACGGTGGAGTTTGGTATGCTGCAGATGATAAACCAAAGCATGATCATCGTTTTCAAGGTAGAACCGTGGATCGAATAGGGGTAGATCCATTTTTCTATGAAAATAGGAAAAAAGAGGACTAAATATAGCCCTCTTAATGTTTTAAGCCTAACGATATAGAGCAGAACCACCTTTGACAAATTCCTTTGCTTTTTCTCGTAGTCCGTTTTCGATTAGCCCTAATTCAGATTCCGATTGCTCCAATGTCCGTTCTTTTATGTCATGTGAGATTCTCATTGAACAGAATTTAGGTCCACACATTGAACAAAAGTGTGCTGTTTTTGCTCCTTCGGCAGGCAATGTTTCGTCATGGTATTCACGAGCACGCTCTGGATCAAGTGATAGATTGAATTGATCATGCCATCTAAATTCAAATCTTGCTTTGGAGAGGGCATTGTCTCTGTTTTGGGCACCGGGATGTCCTTTTGCGAGATCAGCAGCATGTGCAGCGATTTTATAGGCGATAACACCTTCACGAACATCCTCCTTGTTTGGCAATCCTAGATGCTCCTTTGGTGTTACGTAACAGAGCATTGCTGTTCCGAACCAGCCGATCATTGCAGCACCAATTGCAGAAGTGATATGGTCATACCCTGGGGCAATATCGGTTGTTAATGGTCCTAATGTATAAAAAGGTGCTTCTTTACAAATTTTCTGTTGTTTTTCTACATTTTCTTTAATTAAATGCATTGGAACATGACCTGGACCTTCAATCATGACTTGAACATCATATTTCCAAGCAATTTCCGTTAGTTCACCTAATGTCTCAAGCTCAGCGAACTGTGCCGCATCATTTGCATCTGCGATTGAGCCAGGGCGTAATCCATCACCTAGAGAGATTGAAATATCGTATTTTGCAAGTATTTCACATATCTCGTGGAAGTGTGTATACAGGAAGTTTTCCTTGTGATGTGCAAGACACCATTGTGCTAAAATTGAACCTCCTCTAGAAACGATTCCAGTTGTTCGTTTAGCAGTTAGAGGAATATAGCGTAATAGCACGCCAGCGTGGATCGTAAAGTAATCAACGCCTTGCTCAGCCTGTTCAATTAAAGTATCTCGATAAACCTCCCATGTTAAATCCTCGGCAATTCCATTTACCTTTTCTAATGCCTGATAGATTGGAACAGTCCCAACCGGAACGGGTGAGTTGCGAATAATCCACTCTCTTGTTGTATGTATATCCTTACCTGTTGATAAATCCATAATTGTGTCTGCACCCCATCGCGTTGCCCATGTCATTTTTTCTACTTCCTCTTCAATCGATGAGGTTACGGCGGAATTTCCAATATTCGCATTAATTTTTACATGAAAATGTTTCCCGATTATCATTGGTTCACTTTCCGGATGGTTAATGTTTGCAGGGATAATTGCACGTCCCGCTGCAACCTCCTGTCGGACAAAGTCTGCATCCATTTGTTCTCTTATTGCAATAAACTCCATTTCGGGAGTAATGATGCCTTTTTTGGCGTAATATAGCTGGGTGACACGTTTTCCCTCTTTTGCAACAAGCGGCTTACTGCCTTGGGATGGAAAGGTCTCTATGCTTGATTGCTTGCTAGCAGATTTATACCCATTATCCTCAGGCTTAATCGTACGGCCGTTATATCTAATGACATCATTTCGATTAATAATCCAATTTTCTCTAATTTTTGGTAACCCTTTACGAATATCGATTGCAGCATTCATATCAGTGTAAGGACCACTAGTGTCATATACACGTATAGGTGGATTGATTTCCTCGCCATATGAATGCACTGTTTTACTCTGTCTAATTTCTCTAACTGGAACACGAATATCAGGGCTGCTTCCTTGGATGTACACTTTTTTGCTTTCTGGAAATGGTTGTTTAATGGTAATCTTCATCATTTTCCTCCTAATAAATGGAATAGATGATCCTACAGATAACCAATTGAGGGGAATGAAAACGGGTTCTGAAAAAATTCAGAACCCGTTGGATGTAAGCATTAATATTGAAAAAGATAGACGACTCCTTTTTCAACTGCAGCTACTTCCCTACGCTGGTATCATCCAGATCAGGTTCAAAGGGTCAAAGAACTTAAATCGCGCGTTCTTCTCTCAGTCCAGGCTTATGGACTCCCCTAGTAGAAATTTGTAATATATTCATTTCTGTTTTTACTATAGCATATCGATGTATCCAGTCAATACATTCTTTGTGCTAAAAATAAATATGAAGCTATGTACCTATGAAGAGGATCTTTATAGGTACCATTTCTATTTTTGATAAATGGAGGATAGGGAACGAGGTACAATTGCTCCAGATTATTAAATTTTAACCGAGTTGTTTTTGCTTTTCTTGTTGATAGAGCTTTTCGAACCGAACTTTCCATTCGTGTGACAACTCAGGAACAGACAAAATCGTTTCTATTTTAGATAGTTCCTTCGTATGAAAAAATGTTTCATGGATTGTCGCAACAGATAATTTCATAGGATGTTGGATTAATTGCTTTATCTTGGATTGCGTATTTATCGTTCCTTCCTCTAATACTCGAAAGAAATACCCTGTATAGCCGAGTTCAATCGTTTTATTTAATAGTGTATGAATATGAGTGTGCTTATTAATTGTCGCACAAGGGAACCTTCCTTGTGATACTTGAACAATTGCATCTCCTATTTGATAAACATCTCCTACGCATACATCTGATTCTTTCATCCCAACTGTTGTAAGGTTTTCCCCGAAGGCTGCCTTTTGTAATGATTTATCGTAGGTACTCTCCCAAAAATGATAATGCTCATAAGGATAAACACAAATAACTCTATCTTTGCCACCGTGATATATATGATTTTCGACATCATCATCCACTATTTTCTCAAAGGTTATGTTTAATTGCTCGGTCTGATCCTTAGCTATTCCAGAGCGGTATTCTTTCCCTTTATGTGTCAATGTCTTTGGTAAACCTTTACTAAGCCAAACAATTTTTTTCTCATTTGACATCTTTATCACTCCAATACCTATAATGGGGGACTGTCCCCAAATGACCAAAAAAATACATCAATAAGCATATTGTTTATTGATGTAATCGCTGTCTTTATTTTTTATATTTCTTTACACTCGCTATGAAATAAATTTTGGTGACTTTCATTCATTTTAATATTAAGTAGCTCGTCAAGGTTTTGGCTTGCAATTAGTGTGAGATGCGATTCTATACCGTTTTCTTTTGCGATAACAAACATTTTCTTTCGGTACTCTTCAATTTTTGCATCAATAGATTTCACAAAAACCACCTCGCTCTTAGCTTTACTAGGTGGAAAAGCCCTAGTAATTCTATTATCGGATATTTTTTCCTATTGTAAAGGGTTTCGGAGCATTTTTTTTACAATTTTCATAAAATTTTGATGGAATCACTATATTTAGTAGTTTTAGGCTTTGATTGATGCAATATTTTGAGATTCATATGATTAAAATAATCATTCAAAAATACAAAGATTGTCGAATAATTGTTAGTGAATGATATTTTTAGGTAAAACGTTATGGGGGAAAAGATCTGGGAAAAAGCAAAAAAGAGGGGATAGAATATGGCAAGACCCCTATACATAGTATTAGGAGAAACTAATACTATATAAGGGTCCTTGGAAGGGGTTGTTACAATTTTCCTCGTCCATATCTAAATTGTGCATTTAATTGGCCTTGGAGCATCTTTTTCTTCATATCTGCTTCACTTTCACGCTGCTTTTCTTTTAATCTCATTTCTTTTAAAATCTCAGTTGTTTGGACACCATCTTCACGTTTATCAGCAATATCCATTAAGGTCTCGATATCGTTAAATGAGTATTTCCTTGTTCCTCTGTCATTACGATATGGAGCAATTAATTTTCTTTCCTCATAATAACGGATTTGTCTTAAGGTTAAACCGGTTAACTCACTAACTGTCCCAATTGAGATGACCTTTTTATCCTTATAAGAGCGGTCCTGCTGACTCATAACTCCACCCCTTTAAAGAAACATTCTTGATATTAGTATACTTTAATGTGTAAGAAAAAACTTCAATAATGTCATAAAATCTAACAAAGAAAGTCGTTTTTAAAAGTATTGTTAGGAATACTGACAGGGTGTGTGAATTATTATGTGAGAAATATTAATATGAAAAGTAATAAAAGGGGGGAGTGATGAAACATCTTTTATAGCACTTTAGATTGCTTTACAGGGGATGCATCTATTAAAAGGAGATGATTGAGGTTTTGTAAATACTCTTTAGTGAATAAAGTAGTGACATCTTCGAATTGATTTGTATCTAAATTAAAAACTGTTAATAATTCGAGTGATAAATGATCGGTTATTGCCATATATAACTGTAATGGTTTTGGTTCAGTTTCATTTAAAAAGAAAATTTTCGTTTTACTACCTATTTCTTCAACAGAAACTACACGTATTTTCATCGTTTCAACTCCTTGCGTCATTGAAACTATTTTCGCCGAATTACCATAAATTTAAACAAGAAGTATAGAAAGCTTCATTGCTGTTCATCCTTTTAACAGTTGAAGGAGGATAATGATAGCTGTTAGCAGACTTATGTGTACATTTTACAATTGAAGAAAAAGACACTGTTAACTCTTTTAACAAAAATTAATATGTTGAAAGAAAATCTTAACACTGCCTTAACCAACAACTAACATTTCTACTGTAAGGTAAATAGTAGGAAAATAATAAAATGGAGATGACTGTCATGAGCAAAATGTTACA
>JAPSLL010000085.1 GCA_031180805.1 Bacillus sp. (in: firmicutes) | reverse complement strand
GGCAGAAAGGAAGGCACTAGGGAGTTAATGGGGGTTACCCATAAGCCGCCAATTGTTATTGACCCTGCTAATGCTATTTATTTTTTCCCCACGACTTCTTCAACAAGACCACATTGTATTTGGCTTTCACATTCTTATGTGAAAAAACACTCCAAAACAGAAAATAATGCAACAATTGTCACGTTTACAAACGGAGAAGAGTTGACAGTAAATATGTCAATTGGTTCGTTTGAAAACCAATTTTACCGGACAGCACAGCTAAGAACAATTATTTCCACAAGAATTGAGAATGAGCAAAGGAAAATGGAAATGCTTTTAATGCCAAAAGGAGAAAGTAAGTTTAATCAATTATATGAACAGATTATTAGAGAAATTCAGCGGTATTCTTAATTGATTAAAAATATAAAAAATAATATGGGGCTGTCATATTTGAGGATGATGTTTGCTTTGAACAGCCCCGTAATTATACTATCTTGCACCAACTTTATTTAAGAACTGCAATGTACGCTGATTTTCTGTTTTATTAAAGACATTATCTGGTGTTCCTCTTTCAACAACAACACCATTGTCCATGAAGATAACTTCGTCTGCAACATCACGAGCAAATTGCATTTCATGAGTGACAACAACCATCGTCATTCCTTCTTCAGAAAGCTCCTTCATTACTTTCAGAACCTCACCTACTAGTTCAGGATCTAGTGCAGAAGTTGGCTCGTCGAATAATAAAACATTTGGTCCCATAGCCATCGCTCTTGCAATCCCTACACGCTGCTGTTGACCTCCTGATAATTGGTGTGGATACATATCTGCCTTATCCTTAAGCCCAACCTTATCAAGAAGACGAAGTGCTATTGTACGAGCTTCAGCCTTTGATTTTTTTAATACTGTTACTTGTCCCTCCATTACATTTTCCAATGCTGTATAATGAGGGAAGAGGTTATAATTTTGAAAAACCATACCTGTTTGTTTTCGGAATGATATAATTTCACTTGAAGATAATTTCTTTTTCTCCTGAAATTCAATAGAGTTTTCTCCTAAGGAAATCATACCAATGTCAGGTATTTCGAGAAGGTTTAAACAGCGTAACAGCGTTGTTTTACCAGAGCCAGAAGGTCCGATAATGACGGCGGTTTTTCCTTTATCAACCGTTAAATCAATTCCTTTTAACACTTCTAAGTCATTAAACTTTTTATGTAAGTTTTTTATATTAATCATATATCGATACCTCCATTATTTCGCAACTGTTCGGTCGTATCGATGCTCTAGCTTTGCCTGTGCAAAAGAAAGGACCGTACTAAATAGTAAGTAGATGACGGCGACTTCAATATAAATCCATAACGGTTCGTACGTAACAGCCGCAATTTGTTGACCTTTTTGGAACATTTCTGTAACTGTTATCGTTGCAGCTAATGACGTATCTTTAACTAGGCTTATAAAGGAGTTTCCTAATGGAGGTATACTTACCCGAACTGCTTGCGGAAGAATAACTCTTCTCATTGCTTGTGATTTTGTCATACCGAGAGAGTAAGCAGCCTCCCATTGACCTTTTTGGATCGAAAGAATCGCTGCACGGATAATCTCTGAGCTATACGCTCCTTTGTTTAATGTAAAGCCTATTACTGCAGCAGTAAATGGGTCTAGCGTTACCCCTAGACTTGGGAGTCCGTAAAATAAAATAAATAATTGAACGAGTAGAGGTGTACCTCTGAAAATCCATACGTAAAATTTTGCAAGCGCAACAAGTGGTTTAAAGCTAGAAAGTCGAGCTAAAGCTGTAAAAAACGCTAAGATAAGACCTAAAATAAATACAATAATCGTAAGTGGGATTGTAAAAGCTAATCCCGCCTTTAAAAGTGGAAAAAAGGAATCGCTAAGGATTCCTATAATACGTTCTGAACGTTCATCTGCAAACATCTTCAATCATTCCTTTACTTGGAAACATCAGTTCCGAACCATTTTTCAGATATTTTTAAATATGTTCCATCTTCTTTCATGTCTGCCAAAGCTCCGTTAACAGCTTCTACTAGTTCGTCACTGCCTTTACGGAATAAGAAACCATTGCTTGTAGCATTTTCCTCTTCATAAACAGTTTTTACAGGTAAATCAGGGCGTTGTTTTTTTAAATCCAAGTATGAAAGACTATCGTTAATTGTTCCATCAATACGTCCTGAGACAAGGAGATCGATTGCTTGGTTAAAGCCTTCAACAACAGTGTTTGTTGCACCATGATCCTCAGCAATTTTGCGGTAATTGCTATCTAATGATTGTCCAACCTTTTTCCCTTTTAAGTCTTCTAGGCTTTTAATTTCATCATTATCCTCATGAACAACAAGGACAGCCTTTGAAACAATGTATGGGTCTGACATATCATATTTTTCTAATCGATCAGGACGAATAGCTACTTCATTTGCAACCATATCATAACGCTTTGCATCTAAACCAGCGATCATACCGTCCCATTTTGCTTCAATAAACTTAGGTTTAATATCGAGGCGCTTAAATACTTCTCTAGCTATTTCAATATCAAATCCAGTTAGTTTATCATTTTCATCATGGTATGTAAAAGGTGCATACGTTCCTTCAGTACCTATTGTGATTTCACCTTTTTCTTTGATTTGCTCATAAAGATTTGCTGTCTCTTTATTTTCTGACGCTTTATCTCCATCATTATCATTTTGTGTACCACAAGCACTTAGTAGAAAAATGCTTAGAATGGTAATTAAAATAACTAGTTTTTGCTTCATATGTGTTTCCTCCTATAATCAAAGATGTAAAAGATACTTGCCTATACTAGCATAATTAAAACAATCTGTCAGTGATGAAGATTTGATTAAACAATAAATAGTCATGATAACGCATACGAAGTTAAGTACAGTTCTTTTCATATCGTTTGTTAGTTGCAAGGAAATATACATGAAAATCATTGCGGTGTATATAGCAAATGTTAAATCCGAGGAAAGTAATTATTCATTAGGAGAAACAAAGATGTCCTTCAAATTGAGGAAAGAAAATATAAATTGCGCAAAAAGAATGCAAATCGGTGTATTTTAGTCGATTTGCTTGGAGATATTGCTTTTTACGCAAAGGAGATTATTTTGCTGTCATTTAGGCTATTATGGTACGGAATAAGTAATTTTAAGACTTTTTTATTAGAGTTAGAATATTTTTGGCGGATAATCATTTTTTTGGTTTAAATAAGTAATCTTCCATTATTTCAGTGACCTTATTTCGAATTCTAGGATTAAAATAGTTATGCTTTTCTTCATAGCCATTGTACAAAAATGAATAAAGGGTAAAGGCCTCATCACGTTCAACCTCTTGAACCTTTATTTTTTGCTGACGTAGGTGCTGTTTAACAATCGCTAAATCCTTTTGCGCCAATTTTAATGCCTCTTCAACGAGAGTTAAATATGGTCGATTTAATTTAAAAGGACTTTTTTCAATAACAGCTAAATCTCTGTTGAAAATGGAAATAGCCATTGGCAAATAGATGGATTGTTCGATTAAATCACGAACGTCATTTGGAATTCTTGTCATACAATTGCCTCCTTACATAACAGAACGTGTGTTCGATACTATCATACACATATCGAATAAAATGTGCAAGTAGTATTTCCGTTTCGTAATATCTGGATTATTTAGCCCAGATTATGACGAAATTTATAGAAGATATTCCATGGAAAAGGCTTATAAACTTTAAGTTTCTTCTGCGAATGTGTAGAATAGATTATGGAACGATTATTTGAAGGAGAAAATATGAACTCGCAAATATTTCAGGATTATTTTACAGCTGAGAATTTAATGAATTTATTTGAAACTTATCGTTCATTTGGACCATTTTTTGCTATTTTACTACCTTTATTAGAGGCGTTTTTACCTTTTTTACCACTTATTGTCTTTATTGTGGCTAATGTAAATTCGTTTGGGCTATGGTTTGGTTTTCTTTTATCTTGGATTGGAGCTTGTACAGGTGCTATCATAGTATTTATATTGATGAGAAAGCTTAATAAATTTAAATTTATTCAACGTCTCAAACAAAGAAAAACATTTCAAAAATTATTGGCCTGGGTGGAACGTAGAGGTTTTAGTCCATTATTTTTAATTTTATGTTTTCCTTTTACACCTTCAGCTGTGATAAATGTAGTCGCTGGTCTATCAAAAATCAGCATCTGGCAATTTACGTTAGCTGTTCTTTCAGGTAAGTTTGTGATGGTTTTTATAGTAAGCTTCATTGGTCAGGATTTACACGCGCTAATTACACAGCCTTTAAGAGGCGCCATAGTAGCAATTGTCATTTTTCTGTTATGGTTAATTGGGAAAAAGGTTGAGAAACGATTGAACACTTAGGTAGTCAGTAAAGATAAAATGCAATAACCTTCTTAGGAGGCCAATAATGAAGAAGAAGAGAAAAATAGCTTTTACTACTCTTATTATTATTTGTTTATCGGCTATTTTTATTAAAAACCTAATATTTGTTGAATACAAGGTTGAGGGAGTTTCAATGCAGCCAACGTATGAGGAGGGCAAATTACTATCAGTAAACCGTCTCAGTTTGTTTTTTCATTCACTAAAACGATTTGATGTCATACTTTTTCAATTACCGAAAAGTAATGAGACCTATGTGAAGAGAATCATTGGATTACCAGGTGATGAGATTCATTATAAAAATGATATGCTTTATGTGAATGGAGAAGCAATGGAAGAACCTTTTTTATCACATAAATCAACAAATCTATCAAAATCAACGGGTAATTTCACTCTTGAAGAGGTAATTGATAAAACGAGGATACCAGAGGGGTACTTTTTTGTAATTGGAGATAATCGGCTGCAAAGCAGAGACAGCCGTCATTTCGGATTGGTTCATATAGATAATATCATCGGAAAAGTAGGAGATAAGAAATAGCGCTACCTTAAAGGTAATACCTAAAAGGAGGCGCTTTTTTTATAGATGGACAAAAATTCTAAAGGAGAAAGTAATATAATAAAATGAAAGGAATGTAATTGGAAATACACCAATAGTAAGGGGGATGAAGATGCGCGAGGTAGTAATAACGGCTGCAGTAAGAACTCCAATAGGTAGTTTTGGTGGCGCTTTCAAGGATTTGTTACCTTCACAAATGATAGTTCCGGTATTAGAGGAGATCGTTGAGAGAGGTCGTCTAGAAAAAACGGAAGTGAATGAGATTATTTTAGGACAGTGTATTCAAAGAACAGATGAACCAAATATTGCACGTACTTCTGCACTTTTAGCAGGATTTCCATATGAAACTACTGGCTACACCATTCAACGTCAATGTGCTTCAGGATTGCAAGCGATAATTTCTGGTGCAATGCAAATCCAATTAGGGTATTCAGATATTGTCATTACAGGTGGAGTAGAGGTTATGAGTTCAAGTCCATATCTTCTTAAGCAGCATCGTTGGGGCTCAAGGTTACAGCATGGGGAGGTAACTGATAGTGTATGGGAAATATTAAAAGACCCAATTCATCAAATTATGATGGGGGAAACGGCCGAAAATGTTGCTGAACAGTTCAGTATATCTAGAGATGAACAGGACGAGTTGGCAAAGTTAAGCCATAGCCGAGCACTGGCAGCAATTGAAGCTGGGAAATTTTCTCAAGAAATCGTTTCAATAAAAACGAAAAAAGGGAAGAATGAAATGATTATTTCTAGGGACGAGGGACCAAGGGAGATTAAAGCAGAAAAGCTAGCAGCATTGCCGACCATTTTTAGAGAAAATGGCACAGTAACGGCAGGAAACTCTTCATCACTAAACGATGGAGCAGCAGCACTTTTACTAATGTCCAAGGATGAAGCTATAAAACGAGGGTTACCTATATTAGCAAAAATATCACATCATACGGCTGTTGGTGTTGATCCAAAGTTGATGGGGATTGGGCCAGTGCCAGCCATTCAAAAGGGGCTGCATTCATTAAAATGGACACTTGATGAGATTGATTTATTAGAAATAAATGAAGCATTCGCTGCACAATATTTGGCGGTAGAAAAAGAGTTAAAACTAAATAGGGATAAAGTTAATAAAAATGGGAGCGGGATTAGCTTAGGGCATCCGATTGGTTGCACAGGCTCACGCATAGTCGTAAGTTTATTGTATGAAATGGAACGTGAACAAGCAAAAAAAGCTCTAGCTTCTTTATGTGTTGGAGGCGGGATGGGCTTTGCATTATTTTTAGAAAGAAAGTAAATGAAAAGAGGCTGGCAATCTGTCAGCCTCTTTCTCTATCATGTAAGGTTCTAGATTAGAATAAAAAGTGAATGCTATACAATTTGCGCAAGGAAAGTAAAATAAACTCATACAAAGATATTGCTGCATTACAGGTTTTAAGCGGCAGCCCTCGAAGAAATATGTTCTGAATTTTTAAGACATATTGAAACATACAAAAGTTGGAACTTGTGGATAAATGGAATTTGCATAAAAAGTAAAGTAAAATAGAAGGATGATGTGAAAGAAAAAAAGTGTAGGAAACTGACATTTTACTTTGACTAGATAAATATAAACGTTAGCGAGGAATAAACATGAGTATTCAATTTATTCTAGGTCGCTCAGGGAGCGGAAAAACAACTACGATTGTAAATGAAATAAAAAATAGATTAATGGAAGATCCAATGGGGAATCCGATCATTTATCTTGTTCCAGACCAAATGACATTTGGAGCAGAATATGAGTTGATTCACTCACAAGATGTAGCTGGAATGATAAGAGCACAGACATTTAGCTTTAGTCGACTAGCATGGCGAGTGCTGCAGGAAACAGGTGGAATAACAAGACATCATCTTTCAAGCACAGGCATTCAGATGATGCTAAGAAAGCTTGTTGAGCAATATAAGCAGGAATTTAAAGTGTTTGCAAAAGCTAGTGATAAAAATGGCTTTATCCAGCAGCTTGAAGCAATGTTAACAGAATTTAAACGCTATTGTTTTTCACCACAAGAGCTTGAGGACTATATTGCAAAAGCGAATACTGAAGTGGACAAGCAATCGCTAATCGATAAGCTGCATGATATGGCTTTGTTATATAAACAGTTAGAAATCCAGCTTAGTAATAAGTATGTCGATTCTGAAGATTATTTACGTTTGCTAACTGAAAAAATTCAAGAATCAAACTATATGAAAACAGCTGATATATATATAGATGGATTTCATAGTTTTACGCCTCAGGAATTAGAGGTTGTCGTTGCCTTAATGAAATATACGAATAACGTTAAAATTTCCTTAACAATCGATAAGCCTTATGAAGAATTTCTGCCACATGAATTGCATTTATTTCAAATGACTGGGAAAACGTACAATCAACTTCTCCACCTTGCAAAAGATGAAGATGTAGAGGTTGAAAACCCACTTATTTTACATGAGCAGCATCGCTTTGCGAAAAATCCTTCATTACAGCATTTAGAAACATATTATGATGCAAGACCAACGTCTGTATTTGAAGGAGAAACAAGTATTACACTATTGCAAGCCGCAAATCGTCGTTCCGAAATTGAAGGAATTGCTCGGCAAATTCATTCCTTAACGAGAAACGGTGAATATCGTTATCGAGATATCGCGTTAATGCTGAGAAATTCAAATGATTATCGTGATTTAATTGAGCAAGTATTTCGTGATTACAACATTCCTTTTTTTATTGACCAAAAACGTTCAATGCTAAATCATCCTCTTGTCGAATTCATTCGTTCAACAATGGAAATTGTAAACGGCCATTGGCGCTATGAGGCAGTATTCCGTGCAGTAAAGACTGAATTGCTCTATCCGCTTGAAGCTAATAAGCGAGAGATGCGTGAGGAAATGGATTTACTTGAAAACTATGTGCTATCACATGGGATTCAAGGGGCGAAATGGACAAAGGATGAACGATGGAGATACCGTCGTTTTTATTCATTAGAAGACGATTATGTCATAACAGACGAAGAGAAGCTAATGGAGGAAAAGTTAAACTCCTTAAAAGAAATAGTTGCAAAGCCAATTCATACGCTGCAAAAGCGGCTAAAACGAAGTAAAACAGGACGAGACTTGGCTGAATCGCTTTACTTATTTTTAGAGGAGCTGCAAATACCTGAGAAAATTGAGCTACTTCGTCAAGAAGCAGAAGCAAAGGGGCAGCTATTAGAGGCAAGGGAGCATGATCAAGTATGGCAGGCAGTTATTCAGCTATTAGATGAATTTGTTGAATTACTAGCTGATGAGCATGTCACACTATCACTTTTTGCTAATATTCTCGATACAGGTATGGAGTCGATGAAGTTTT
>JAPSLL010000084.1 GCA_031180805.1 Bacillus sp. (in: firmicutes) | reverse complement strand
ATTAACGAAGTAATTGAAGAACACCTTGTGGTTGTTGGTTAGCTTGAGCAAGCATTGCTTGAGCAGCTTGAGCAAGGATTGAGTTCTTAGTTTGAGACATCATTTCGCTAGCCATGTCAACGTCACGTACACGAGACTCAGCAGCTGTTAAGTTTTCTTGAGAAGCACCTAAGTTATTGATTGTGTGCTCTAAACGGTTTTGAACTGCACCAAGCTTAGAACGTTGTTTAGATACTAATTCAATCGCAGCATCAATTTGGCTGATTGAAGAGCTTGCTGCAGCGTTAGTTCCAACAGATACAAGAGTAGCACTTAAGCTTAATCCAGCTGTATCCATTGCAGAAATTCCGATATTGATGATTTGTCCTTCGTTAGCACCAATTTGTAAAGTACCAGAGAAGCTTCCGCCTAATAGGTTTTGAGTGTTGAACTCAGTAGTATCAGCGATTCTGTCGATTTCAGACATTAATTGGTTTAACTCGTCTTGAATAGCGTCACGGTCAGCTGTAACGTTAGTATCGTTACCACCTTGAACTGCTAGTTCACGCATACGTTGAAGGATTGCATGTGTTTCGTTTAATGCACCTTCAGCAGTTTGGATTAAAGAGATACCATCTTGAGAGTTCTTTCCAGCCATTTCTAAACCGCGGATTTGACCACGCATTTTTTCAGAAATTGCAAGACCTGCTGCATCGTCGCCAGCACGGTTGATGCGAAGACCTGAAGATAATTTCTCCATTGATTTAGATTGTCCGTTGTTTGCAGCAGTTAATTGACGGTATGTGTTTAAAGCTGCGATATTGTGATTAATTCTCATTTTGTTTTTCCTCCTTGAATTTAGGCTCATTCACATCCTTGTGAATGAATAGTTATTTTTCAAGTGAAAACACATTTTGTCGGCCGCCATGTTGTGTTTTCACCTTACACTAGTATTATCGACACAGTTTTTAATTGTTTAATAGTTTTTTTAAAAGTTTTATATGTTTTTTTTGCCCAATTTTTACCTTTTCATTAGCGTTTTCTTATACTTTGTTTCCTGAAAATTTAAATACAACGCTGTAATCACCAATCAACGCATCCACAGAAGTTTTGCACAATTAACCTTTACAAAGTTTAGCTTATAAACAGAAAAAAATAGACCCCCTATTTCACTTCTTAGAGGTCTATCTTGCTTGCTTTTAAATTACTTATTAATTTTTCACTAATGGAAGCTGCTTCATTATTTGATTCTTGGATGCTTACGTAAATTTCTTTCCGATGTATTTCAATATGCTTTGGGGCATTGATACCTAATTTAATTTGATCACCGTGTACAGAAAGAACCGTAATTTCAATCTCTCCGCCTATTTGAATTGCTTCACCGGTTTTTCTCGTCAATACAAGCAAAGCTTCCACCTCCTACTTTTGGATAGCATTTTGAATGATTTTATGCTTTGTTGTGTACGGTGTATCTGTTAAAATGACTTGTTTTGCTAATTTTGTTGGGATATTAATCACTAGTGGTGCTAGTAAATTTGCTGTCGTATCTGCAAATGGTTCCTTAACAGTTAAAATTGTGAACACTTGAATGTCTGTTTCCTTTTCTACCTTTAGCGATTCTTTATCTTGGTCTGATAATTCAAACTCATATTCTTTAAAAAATTCAAATGGATTCGTTACAACAAAGCCAAGCTCAGAGGTTTTCGTTGATTGCATAATCAATAATTGTCCCTTATCATCCAATGGTAAAAAAACAAATTCCTTTTCGTCCAGGAATCCCGGTATTCCTTGTTCAAAGTGAATGAACTCATTTTGTTCTACCTCGATAGCTCCATGATATTTCGTTTGTATTTCCATATGTCACCATCCTCCTTTCTATTATGCCTTTATATCAACCATTTCAACATCTATTTTTAAATCGTTTCTTCTTTCAAGATAAATATCAACTTTTCCAGGCTCATATTCATAAATTGGTTTATTGACCTTCACATTAATGATTGGTTTATTAGGCTCTATTTCAATATCTACCTTAGCAGGGTCATATTGAATCTTCACACTTCCCGCAGATGGTATAAAACCTAGTCCAAATTCCTTCCACGGCTTTACGCTATTTTGCTTTGCCTGACTCGAAATTGGATTTGAACGGTTTTCTATTTTCATCAGCTCAGCGCCTTGTTGGGTACGACGAGCTATTCCTGCAAGCAAGTCCTGATAACCCATTTGAGCAAATTCCTCTGTTCTTCTAAAAATTGATTTTAAATCAACATCCGCTCTTGCCTGTGTTTGATCAATTGTTAGTTTTGACGGTGTTGTGTTTATTTTCATATCTGCCTTAGGTTGTTCGATTGATAGATCTGCTTTAGGTTGACTGATATTATTTACTACATTTATTGTTTTAATCCCAATTTGCGCATTAGTACTTTCAAGTCGGATTTGCGGAATTCTCATTTGACCACTCCTAGTAAAAAAGCTATCTATTTTGATAGATAGCTTATCTTAAAAAGTCGATTAAAGAAGGCTGAATAATTCTAGCTCCAACAGATAATGAAGCACGATGAATGCTTTCTTGAATTGTCAAATCTGTTATCACTCGTGCAATATCAGCATCCTCATTGTCAGATAAAATACGATTTGCAATAACCTCTTGGTCACTAAGGCGACTATCTACAAGTTCAAGACGATTATAACGCGCACCAAGCTCAGAACGCTCTGCTAGCATTGAATCGATATGCTTGTCTAGATCAGCAAGAAGCTCATCACCGTTTTCAAGCGTGCCCTCTCCGTCTAAGAGATTTGTTTCCAACGCTGATAAAGTATCAAAAAGTTCTTGGCTGAATACATTATTCGCATCGACATTTACCTTTAATTGAACACCCTTTGATACCTCAATATTATAAGCTGTTGAGTTTATTTGTGAAAAATCCGGATTTCCATTTGCATCTAAAGGGATCGGCGGATTTTTCGTTTGTGTTCCATTAAAAATATAGTTTCCAGCAACTTGAGTATTAGCAACTCCAATTAAATCTTCTTTTAATTGCGCTATCTCTACTCCGATAGCTTTTAAATCATCTGGACTATTTGTGCTGTTATTAGCCTGTACCGTTAGTTCCCTTATACGTTGAATAACCTGCGTAGCCTGTTCAATCCCTGCTTCGGAATTTTCCATCCATGTATATGCCTCATTAAGATTACGCTTATACTGTTCAACCTCAGTCAAGTTTGTTCTGTAGAACATACCCTTTATCGCTACGACAGGATCATCTGATGGACGGCTGATTTTTTTCCCTGTTGCTAATTGGTCTTGATATTTCCCCATATTCGAATAACTTTTACTTATATTTCGTAATGAGTTACTCGCTAACATACTTTGCGTTACACGCATTTCCTCTCACCTACCTACTAGATTCCCATATTATTAATAATTGTATCTAAAAGTTCATCCTGTAAAGAGATCATCTTTGCTGCCGCATTATATGCATGCTGGAATTGAATCATATTCGTCATTTCTTCATCTAACGATACTGCACTAACAGATTGTCTTCTTTGCTCAACAGAATCACGTAATACGTTACTATTAGCAGTAAGTCTTTCCGCCTGCTGTGCATCGACAGCCATACCTCCGATGACGCCCTCATAAAATTCCTGAATCGTTGTTTTTGTTCCGTCGATATCTAGCATTTTATTTTTCACTTCGGCTAGCTTTATTGCGTTGCTCCCATTACCGACTTCAGCAGTTTGACCTTCTGCTGCAAAGGAAGCTGCAATATTATTAGTCGATTCTTTAATATCTTTTGTAATTTGAATGAGACTAGCTGCCCCTTTATAGTCTTCGTCTGATAAATATTGGTCTTCACCTGCTGCATTCATACCGAATGAAAAGAAATTAATATTAGTGTGTGCTGTTGGATTATTGTTCTCATCAAAATTTGATAGGCTCCAGCCTGCACTATGGACACTATTAAATTCCTTCGCAAAGCTATAGGCCATTTTGTCAAGATTGTCTAGCATTTCTGGATAGAGGCCTACTTCAACAGCTTCCCCATTTTGTGTATACGTATAGCCATATGAATCTATTAAACTACTAATTTTACCTGAACTATTAAAGTCTACAACATTGATCGGATCGCCATTCCCAATCTTAACAGATTCGACTAATCCATTATCATTATTGTATTGTACAGAAACCTTGCTAACCGTTTGGGCTTTACCATCTACAAGAGTACCTAGGGAGTTCCCATTGTCATCAACGATTTGAACGGTAACAGATCCTTCTGCTATATCTAATGAATTCCCGCCGCTCTTATCATAAGAGATCTTCACATTCGCTAAGGATGAAAGCTTATCTAATAAGACATCTCGTTCATCATATAAATCATTTGGCAAATAGCCATTTGGCTCAATGCTAGCAATTTGCTTATTAATATTGTTTAACTGATTCGCTATAGAATTAATTTCATCCACCGAAATATTTAACTCACTTTTCAAGTCAGATTGCACAGACTTTAATGAAGTCGATAAATATTGAAATGTATTAGCAACCGCGATTCCGCGTTCACGGACTACTGCGCGAGCTCCTGAATTTGTAGGGTTTACAGCTAAATCCTGTAATGACTGCCAGAATTGGTCCATTGTTGCAGACAAACCAGTGTCAGATGGTTCATTCATAATCTCTTCCATTTTCTTTAAAGCCTCAGCTCTTGTCTCCCAATAGCCCATTTTGTTGTTCTCTGAGCGATATTGGACATCTAAAAAGCTATCACGTATACGCTGTACGCTACCAGCTTCAACACCTGTCCCCATTTGACCAGGAATTGTTGGCGCGTTAACTCCGAGTGACGGATACGGTTCAGTACTTTGAAAATTTACTCGTTGTCGTGTATACCCAGGTGTATTGGCATTAGAAATATTGTTACCAGTTGTGTACAGTGCACTTTGTTGCGTGAACATTCCACGTTTCGCGATTTCAAGTCCCATAAATGATGAACGCATATTTTTCTCTCCTTACCTAAGCTTGCGAGTCGAATAAAGATCGACGTTGCTTTTCGTTCGGTTTATTTGCTGGTTTATTGTAGTTAAATTCTGTTTCTTGAGGCATTAGCATATCAAGTGTCATCGATACTAGCTGTAAAGCTTGCTTTGCTAGTTCTCTATTTAATTCATTTGTTGCTTTTAAGCTATCGATTGTTTCCTTAAAGTCTTTCTCTAGTTCTTTAAGCTTGACTTGCTCTGAACCTGTTGCTTTTTCAATACATGCCGAAATTGATAACTCATCTTCACGTCCTAAAAAAGCAGCAGTTTGCTTAATCCTCTCATCTTCGAGCTGAGATATTGCTTTCACAAACATTTGCTCTTTTTTTAACAATTCCTTTAGCTCATCAATGTTTTCACTCTTTAATATTTCTGTTTTTTGAAGGGTTAGTTGATAGAGATTTTTATGAAGTTGTAATAGCTTTTCTAGTGATAAAATTAATTCGGCTGCTGACAAAATTCACCCTCCTATATGTTATTTCTTATAGAAATTAAGTAGCCCTTTAGCAATGGCCTTTGGGTCAATTGTATAATTACCGCTCTCTAGTTGTGTTTTAATCGCTTGAACCTTTTCTTGTCTTGCTTTTGTAATCTCATTTGATGCTTGAAGATCAATTGCTTTTGAGGAAATCTCTACTTTATCTTCTTTTGTTTGTGATTTTTGCACTGCTGTATTTTTTTCTAAATTACGTTTATATGGATTGACTCCCATTGAGCCAATGTTATTAATTTTCATGAGTTTCCCTCACTTTCTTTTAGCTCGCCATTTGTCTACTATATATATCGACATTCGTATGCTGTTTTTTAGCTTTTTCTATTTTTTAGTGCTTTGGGAGTAGTAGGTTGCTTGAATGTTAGATGATTTATTGCGTTCACTAATTTTTTCTACCTCATCTAACTGATGAAGCTGCTCATTAATATCTGATGTGCAGCTACCACAAATTCTACCTTCTCTAATCGATTTACCACATTTTTCACATGGGTATCCTAAATTAGGAAAGTTAGATAATTGAATTCTCCCGTTACGGATAAATTTTAAAATTAAATCCTCATCTACTCCTGTTGCTTCGACGACTTCATGTAAAAGCGCTTTGCGATTTTCACGCTTACGTAAAAATTTATAAACTGTTTCGTATGCTTTTTCTTCTTCTTTAGTACATGCGTCACATACGGAACGAAATTGTGTTTTCACAAATAACGTATTGCATTTTGGACAATTTGATAATTCACCCATTGTTATTCTCCTATCCTTGCGTTTCTATCCTTTATATCGGCAAAAAGTCTTCTTTTTTTAGCTTCTAATTAATGTTAAGGAATAAACCTTTTCGGCGCCATTTTGCAGAAGGATTTTTGCAGCATGTCGTAGTGTACTGCCTGTTGTGTATAAATCATCTACTAGGAGAATTTGTTTCTTTTCTATTTTACTGGATTCTCTGAGAGAAAACACGTTTTCCGATAGTAATCGTTCATGTCGTGATTTTTTTGATTGCTTTTTATCGTCGGATCTTGTGAGGATGTCTTGCTGTGGAAGTGGGAGAAAGTCAGCGAAAAGCTTCGCTTGATTGAAGCCCCGATCATATAAGCGTTCCTTGCTAAGAGGGATAGGGACTGCGATGTCTAGCTTTAATGGTTTAAAAAACTTGTTATATGCTTCGATAAGCTCCTGCCTAAAGACTGCTGATAATGCAGCATCTCCTCTAAATTTGTAAGTAGCAAGAATCTCCTTCATTGCCTCATTATAGGTAAAAATCGAAACATTTTTCTCGAGAATGTTTCCCCAATTTCTGTCTATCTGCCATTTAATACAATCTTGACAAGGCTGCTCATTCGGCTGTGGTCTGTGGCAAAGCGGACAGGTTGACCCGGAAATTTTCTCGAATTGCTGAAAGCATTCCTCACATGTTGTCATTTCATTTATATGGAGGAGGCTTTTCCAAGTTGGCGTTTCTGAAATTTCCTGTTTACAAATAAGACATCTCATTCGCATCAACCCTTTTTTGATAGGTTTTGCATAAAGGACGGTCAGAAACAATTTTTGCACATTCAGCTAACTTGACTACTAAAGACGTCATCTCCTGCTTATCAACATAGCTTGCCTTAATGTACATGATTTTTTCCTTGTTCGTAACATAGCGTGGTTGAACATGATTTAATGTAAGTGCAATGATATCGTCCATGCACTCATCACAGGTACATGTTAATTGCAGCTTATCTTTATATTCATCTAATAAATCTAGCATAATTTTTTCCATCGCGTTTATAATCATATAAAAGAGCCCCTTGAACGAAAGTATTAGGTATTATTATGCCATAATAATTGTAGATTTTGAAGGAATATACTAGTTTTTAACAGAATTGTTCATTTTTCGTACAATGTTATTCATTTGTTGAATATGCTTTTTTGCCTCGACCATCGCTTTCGTTTTTCCATAATGAAAAAAGATAATGTCACCGGTTGGATAAGCAGCACTTCTTCCAACTCTTCCTGATATTTGCACAAGAGCACTCTCTGTAAAAATATCATCCTCACTACCAAGCACAGCAACATCGCTGTTTTGAATCGTCACACCTCGTTCTAAAATCGTTGATGTAACAATAATCGGAAATTCGCCGTTTCGAAAACGCTGAACCTTCTCTTTACGGACAGGGTCTTCAGCATAGACACCTTCTATCCTTGAATCATATTTACGACATATTGTCACTACTTGATCAATAATCGAAACAGACGGAACAAATAGGAAGGCTTGCTTCTTACTCTCTAGCTGCTTTTTAATCCAAGTAAGGATGACAGCCGGTAATGTACCCTTTTTCAGCTGCTTTCGCCAATTACCACACCATGTAAATTTCGGTACTGGTAACGGATGTCCATGGAAGCGACCAGGTATTTTGACGGCGTCGAGCTTCTTTCGCATAACGTCTCTTTTTAATTGTTTTGATGGGGTAGCTGTTAAATAAATTAGTGAGCTTGTTTGTTTTCGTGATTTACTTACGGCAAATTGGAGAGATTTGTCTATTGAGTATGGGAAGGCATCGACTTCATCAATAATGATGATGTCAAATGCTTCTTTAAATCGTAGGAGCTGATGAGTTGTAGATATATATAGCGATGCACGCTGATGCTTTTCTTCACTTCCACCGTAAAGGGCAGAAATCGTTGTCACCGGAAACACTTTTTTCAATCGTGGAGCTAGCTCAAGAACAACATCTGTACGTGGAGTTGCAAGGCAAATTCGTTTTTGATTTCGTAATCCGTATTCAAGTCCTTTAAACAGTACTTCTGTTTTCCCTGCCCCACAT
>JAPSLL010000027.1:5506-54099 GCA_031180805.1 Bacillus sp. (in: firmicutes) | reverse complement strand
CTTGTTTTTTTATATTTAATTATTTCCATTCATTCACTTCAAAAACATATGATATGATATAGATAAAAAAAGCAATAGGTGATAGTTAAAATGGAAGAAAATAAGCAAAAGCGTGAAACAAAAGGAATAGATACGTCTATTGTTTACGACTTTAAAGAATTCCCGGATGAAATTAGTGGGCGATGTGATAATTGTGGAAATACATTATTTAAAAGCTCTGTTAAGGATTTTGTTTTTTTGAGAGAATGTAGAGAATGTGGTATGAAAAAGAGCATCTAAGGGAGCTTACCCCCAAAAGTTAGATTTATTACTCTAACTTTTGGGGGTAGGTACCAAGTGATGCTCTTTTTATTTTTGCTGTTTCCACATCTACTGAATTTATACATATATTTATGTAAATATCATAGGTCATTTCCATGCTTTAATAGTCTCTACTAAACGTTCGCACCTTTAGAATATATTTAGCTGACACCTTAACGATCAAGAAGCGTATTTTTAAAATGAAATCGCATTTTTTCGGTTATATAAAGCGTGGTTAAAAATTCTATTTTTGGTCACAATAGTAACGGACAATATTAAATTACGCGTTTTCATGCTTCAATGTACAAAATAATGAATGAGGTGAAGCAGATGAAAGAATTTCATCGAAGTCGCAACTTTTCGATTCTTACACTAATCATGTTGATCACTGTAGGTCTAATGATATGTATACAATTGAATCCAATGAATGCACTTGCGGAAACACTTGGTGGAAATACTCCAATAAAAGTTATATTACAGCAAGAATATCTTGACGGAGAGCTAAGTGAAGAAGTAACGAATGAATATAATTTACCACTTAATGCTATTAAGGGAAAATATAAAAATTGGCATTTGGTCACTCAAAATAAGAAAGAAATGGTATTTCACCGTACTGTAGATGACATTTCTCCATTATTAAAAACAAATGGATACTTTGGAATAACTGGTGATGGTACATTTTCAACATTTAATGGAAAGCCTGAGACAAGTGAAGTGATTCAATCTTTTTTTCAAATTGACATAAAAAAGCTTGAAAGTCATAGACAGGATGAGTTACGTAAAGGTATTCGAATTCAATCAAGAGATCAATACTTTGAGGTAATTAAAAGCTTTGAATCTTATTCAAAGACTGAAAAAAAATAAAAGCTGCTAACTTAAAAGATGGACATTCTTTTAGGTTAGTTTTTTTTATTTCACAAAGTAGTTTTAATTTCTTTACATTCAGTTATTGTGATATGATAAATAGGAACAATTGTACGTATTTCTTTATATCAAGTATCAAAATTTAATCCTAGAAATTTTATACGAGCCATAATAAATATTATAGAAATTATCCTTATTGAATACAGTATTAAAGTTTTTTTGTAGACAAAACTTCTTCTGATTTGTTCGGTTATTTGTTACAATTGGATACAGTCGTTTAAAGAGGTGAAAGTGTTGATTGAGTTTATTAAAGGATATGTCGAACATATCACACCAGAATATATAGTTATTGATCATCGCGGATTAGGTTATCAAATACATACGCCAAATCCTTTTATTTATAAAAAAAGCAATCAAGATGAAATTACGATTTATACGTATCAACATGTACGAGAGGATGTCCTTGCGTTATACGGTTTTCAAACGAGAGAAGAAAAGGCTTTGTTTATGAAGCTATTAAACGTTACTGGGATTGGACCTAAAGGGGCATTGGCAATTCTTGCATCAGGTAATCCATCTCACGTCATTGAAGCGATTGAAAAGGAAGACGATGCGTTTTTAGTGAAATTCCCTGGTGTTGGAAAAAAGACGGCACGACAAATAATTTTAGATTTAAAAGGGAAACTCGGTGATATCGCTGCTTTGTATGCTCCAGATTTATTTACTCATGAAGAAATTGAAAAAGAACGAACAACCAATCATGCTTTAAATGAAGCTGTAGAAGCATTGAAGGTTTTAGGCTATGGAGAACGCGAAATTAATAAAGTGCTTCCTACGCTTAAGCAAGAAAGTTTATCAACTGATATGTATGTTAAAAAAGCATTGCAAAAGCTATTGAAGTAAGGTGATAACTATGGATGAACGCCTAGTATCTAGTGAGGCAGATTCACAGGATTCGTACTTGGAGCAGTCTTTAAGACCGCAGACATTATCTCAATATATTGGTCAGGATAAAGTAAAGGATAATTTAAAAGTATTTATTGAGGCTGCAAAATTGCGTGGTGAAACATTGGATCATGTGTTATTATATGGTCCGCCGGGTCTTGGGAAAACAACCTTAGCCACAATAGTTGCCAATGAAATGGGTGTAAATATTAGAACAACTTCAGGTCCTGCTATTGAAAGACCAGGGGATTTAGCTGCGATTTTAACAGCATTAGAACCAGGAGATGTTCTATTTATTGATGAAATACACCGATTACAAAGGTCAATTGAGGAAGTTTTGTATCCTGCAATGGAAGATTTTTGCCTTGATATCGTAATTGGCAAAGGATCGACAGCAAGGTCTGTTCGATTAGATCTTCCACCATTTACGTTAATTGGTGCAACAACAAGATTAGGACTTCTAACAGCTCCATTACGTGACCGATTTGGGGTCTTGAGCAGGCTTGAATATTATGATGAAACTCAATTATCCCTTATTATACAGCGTACTGCTGAAATATTAGAAATAGGAATTGAGTATGAAGGTGCAGTTGAAATGGCGAGAAGGTCGCGGGGAACACCGAGAATAGCGAACCGCTTACTTAGAAGAGTAAGGGATTTCGCTCAGGTTATTGGTGTTGATACGATTTCGACAGGACTAGCAATTGATGCGCTTGAGAAGCTTCAGGTTGATAAATTAGGATTGGATCACATTGATCATAAGCTATTGTTAGGAATTATTGAAAAATTCCGTGGTGGTCCTGTTGGAATTGATACGATTTCGGCAACAATAGGAGAAGAATCACATACAATTGAAGATGTTTATGAGCCTTATCTCCTTCAAATTGGCTTTTTACAAAGAACCCCAAGAGGAAGAATTGTTACGGAAAGAGTCTACCAGCATTTTAATATGGAGGCACCTAAACATGACTAATTTCCCAAAGATATTAATGATGATTGGCGCTATCCTTTTAATCATTGGATTTTTTATGCAGTTTATTGGTAAACTACCAGGTGACATAGTATTTAAAAAAGGGAATACAACAGTATTTTTCCCCATTGTGACTTGCATAGTTGTTAGCATTATATTATCGATTGTATTTTCGTTTATTGGGAGATTTAAATAATCTAAAGAATAAGAAATAAGGTGAGCACGTTGAAAGTTGAATTATTTGATTTTGATCTACCAGAAGAACTAATTGCACAGGTACCACTTAAAGAGAGGGATGCATCTCGTTTAATGGTATTAAATAAGGAATCTGGGGAAGTAAAGCATGAGACCTTCAAGTCGATTGTTGATTATTTCCAGCCTGGTGATTGCCTTGTTTTAAATAATACAAGAGTAATGCCGGCACGATTATTTGGGACAAAACAAGATACAGGTGCGAGTATCGAGATTCTTCTTTTAAAACAAAAAGAGAATGATACGTGGGAAACATTGGTGAAGCCAGCAAAACGAGTGAAGGAAGGAACTGTTATTTCCTTTGGTGATGGAATTTTAACAGCAACCTGTGTAGGAACAAGTGAGCATGGTGGTAGATTGTTAACATTTGACTATGAGGGTATTTTTTATGAGGTATTGGATTCATTAGGTGAAATGCCTTTACCACCATACATAAAAGAGCAATTAGATGACCGTGAAAGATACCAAACTGTTTTTTCACGTGAAATTGGTTCTGCTGCAGCACCAACTGCTGGGTTGCATTTCACAGAAGAGATCCTAGACCAGTTAAAAAGAAAGGGAATCCATCTTGCATTTATCACACTTCATGTTGGATTAGGTACTTTCAGGCCAGTTAGCGCAGATAATGTAGAAGAACATGAAATGCACGCTGAATTTTATCAAGTAACAGAAGAAACCGCTGAGCTTTTAAATAATGTCCGCAAAAATGGTGGCCGCATCATCTCAGTTGGTACCACTTCGACAAGAACATTAGAAACAATTGCATCAAAGTATGATGGAAAGTTTGTATCCGAAAATGGCTGGACAAATATATTTATTTATCCAGGGTTTCAATTCAAAGGAATTGATGGAATGATTACAAACTTCCACCTTCCTAAGTCTTCGCTAATTATGCTTGTAAGTGCGTTAGCAACAAGGGAATATGTTATGAATGCCTATGAAATTGCAGTAAAGGAAAAATATCGGTTTTTTAGCTTTGGTGATGCAATGCTTATCATTTAAGCTTTATCAAATTGAAAGTATATACTAAGCCATAGCGTCAGCTCAAAACGGCTTGCGACAAGTAATTTTGAAGTCCTTTTATAGGTGGGCTATTTTAAAGCTTAGCACTTGTTATTGGAGTGAAAGGCGTGAGAATCTTGTGGGAGGCAAACGCCTGTAGCGGAAATAAATTAACTAAGGTTAACAGCTCCTATAAGGGCATCAAATCACTATTAGAGTACGTAGCTAGAGCTAGATGATTTTGCTTACTTATTAAGGAGGAATACAGTGTCAACATTACCGATACGTTATGAATTAATTAAAACATGTAAACAAACCGGTGCAAGACTTGGAATTGTTCATACACCTCATGGTAGCTTTGAAACACCTGTTTTTATGCCAGTAGGTACACTTGCAACCGTTAAAACAATGTCACCTGAAGAATTAAAAGAAATGGGTGCTGGGATTATTTTAAGTAATACTTATCATTTATGGCTTAGACCCGGCAATGAAATCGTTAAAGAAGCAGGTGGCCTTCATAAATTTATGAATTGGGATCGAGCTATCTTAACAGATTCTGGTGGGTTTCAAGTATTTAGTTTAAGTGACATGAGAACCATTGAGGAAGAGGGCGTTCATTTCCGTAATCATTTAAATGGTGATAAGCTATTTCTATCACCGGAAAAAGCGATGCAAATTCAAAATGATTTAGGCTCTGATATTATGATGGCTTTTGACGAATGTCCACCATACCCAGCTGAATATGATTATATGAAGAAGTCAGTAGAACGGACAAGCAGATGGGCTGAACGATGTCTAAAAGCTCATAAGCGCCCAAGCGAACAGGGGTTATTTGGTATTATTCAAGGTGGAGAATATGAGGAATTACGTAAACAAAGTGCAAAGGATTTAGTTTCATTAGATTTTCCTGGCTATGCAGTTGGTGGTTTATCGGTAGGAGAACCAAAGGATGTCATGAATCGTGTGCTTGAGTTTACGACTCCACTTATGCCAGCCCATAAACCTCGATATTTGATGGGAGTAGGGTCACCAGATTCACTTATTGATGGTGCAATTCGCGGAATAGATATGTTTGATTGTGTTCTACCTACTAGAATTGCTCGTAATGGCACATTAATGACGAGTGAGGGAAGACTAGTAGTGAAAAATGCAAAATATGCAAGAGATTTTGGTCCCCTTGATGAGAATTGTGATTGTTATACGTGTCGAAACTATTCACGAGCTTATATTCGACATTTAATTAAATGTGATGAAACGTTAGGATTAAGATTAACATCTTATCATAATCTATATTTTCTGGTAAACTTAATGAAGAATGTAAGGCAAGCTATCCGTGAAGATCGTTTAGGCGATTTCCGCGATGAATTCTTTGAAAAATACGGTTTTAATAAGCCAAATGCCAAAAACTTCTAATATATGCTGAAAGGAGGGGAAAATGAATGGAATTAATAGGTACAGTATTACCTTTAGTCGCAATGTTTGCTATTTTTTACTTTTTGTTAATTCGTCCGCAACAAAAGCAACAAAAGGCGGTACGGGAGATGCAAAACAGCCTACAAAAAGGTGATAAAATTGTTACAATTGGTGGCCTACATGGTATTTTAGATTCGATTGATGAAGATAAAATCGTATTAAAAGTATCAGACGGAACACGTTTAACTTTTGATCGTCGCTCAGTCCGTGAAGTAGTAAAGGGCTAATAGTACATACAAACAAAAAGCCAATCATTGAGAAGATGATTGGCTTTTTTTGATAATCGATGACAAAAACAAGTTTAAATGTAAATCAATTATTTACTTGTTCTGGACGATGAAAGATTAACTCCAAAAACTCCACCTAGCATTGCTATGAGTAAAAAAGCTCCATGGTATAAAGATTCTTCTAAAGTGAAAATTTGTCCATATCCTAAAAATTTAAATAGCAAAATGATTAACGAATATAAAAGGGCTGTAATTCCACCAATTAACCAACCCTTCTCTTTTCCATTGCCTCCAGCAACAAAACCACCGATGAATACTGCCAAAATTGAAATAGTTAGAAGGATCCAACTTATCGAAGACTCAGTTAAACTTGTAAATTTCAATAAGGTTGCAAAGAATAGACTAGTTACTAATGCGATGACAAAAATTGTGATTAATCCATATAGAATGGCTTTTCCCCATTTTTTTGATTCCACTTTCACATCCCCTTCCCATCTACACGAATTCAAGCTTTGAAGCTCGTCTTAATACAGAATATTCATGTAAGGGAAAAATAGAATAGATTTCTTTACATTCATTAACAGACCTTGATTATACGAATAGCTAAAAATATGTATTTATATATTAAATGTGCGAGGGTGAGTATTAGTGAGAATGGAAAATCCTTTTGTATAAAGTAAGTTTCGTACATAAAAGTTGTAGTAACGATTAAACTAACAAAAAAGCTTTGAAGATAGAAGGAGGAATGCCATCAGATGGATATGTATGTTTCCATTGTGGCAAGAACAATCATATTGTACTTTTTGATTGTTTTTATTTTTCGACTTATGGGAAAGAGAGAAGTTGGTGAGTTAAGTATATTTGATTTGGTTGTTTTTTTAATGATCGCAGAAATCGGGATTACGTCGATTGAAAATCATAAAGATCCATTACTTCATACAATCATTCCAATGTCTGTCCTTCTTCTTATTCAAATTTCACTAGCGTTTTTATCTCTTAAAAGTGATAAGGTACGGCATCTTCTTGATGGTAAGCCGACAATTATTATTAATCGGGGAAAGGTTGACGAACATGCTATGAGGTCACAGCGCTATAATTTTGATGACCTATTGACTCAGCTTCGAGAACAAAACATAAATAATGTCGCTGATGTTGAATTTGCAATTTTAGAATCGAATGGGAAATTGTCGATTATTGTGAAAAACGAAAATGAACGGCAAATGCTTCATCTACCGCTTATCATTGATGGACATATTCAACAAGAAAATTTAAAGATGATGAATTTGAATCAATTATGGTTGAAAGAGCAATTGAAGAAATTAGGTTATAATGATTTACAAAATATATCATTATGCTCATTTCATGATGGAAAATTGTCTGTTGATATTAAAGATGAGATTAAATAAAGTAAAACTTAACTGTTTTTATCTTAGTAAAAGAATAAGACAAGTGCTTCAATTTAACGTAAATGAAGCTACTTGTCTTATTAGCTTATTATTTAATTGGGATAAGCTTTGCTAAAAATGAACCAATGAATGGAATTCGATTCATCTCTTCCCTATCGATTAATTTAAAGAGTAGTAACAATAGGCAATAGACTAGTGATGTTATGAAAACAGCTATAATTAATCGAATCGAATCATTTAAAGAATCAATGAGAAAGTGATAAATATAATAACCTGTTATTCCGGAAAGAACAATTGTTATCCCACTCTTAATATATGACCGCACATGAATAGTAAATGGTACGACTTTCATAACCGTTGCAAAATGGAGCAATGTAGTTAGGATTATACCGATTGCAATTGCTAATCCTGCTCCCATTATCCCTAATGACGGTCTTGTCGCTAAAATGAAAATTAAGGCAGTTTTAACAGCTGAACCTATTAAACTGTTGATCATTGCCGCTCTAGCTAAGTCTAAGCCTTGTAGAACGGCTTGAAGTGGACTTTGAAAATAATGAAAGATAAAAAAAGGAGCAAGAACTTTAACAAAAATAGCTGACTGACTATTACCATACATAAACACCATTAAAGGTTCTGCAAAAATATATAGAATAACACTTGCTAATCCACCAGTTACGAGGGAGAGTCTTATCGCTTGTTGTAGACGGTGCTCAACAAGAAACAATTTTTTTTGTGCCATTGCTTCACTTATAGCAGGAACTAGTGAGGTGGAAAGAGAAACTGTAATAAACGATGGTAGCATTAACAATGGTAAAGCGTAGCCTGTTAACCCTCCATATTGTTTTGTCGCTACCGCGGTTGCAACACCTGCAATTGCTAAACTATTAGCAACGACAATTGGTTCGAAAAACCATGAAATTGATCCGATTAATCTACTTCCTGTTGTAGGTAATGCAATACTCATTAATTGATTAAACGTTGACTTCCCCTTTTTTAAAGAGTTGAAAAAATTTCTGCGCACCTTTAGTTTCTTTTTTACTTTAAACATGGCTAATAAATAGATTAGTGAAACGAGTTCACCAATAACAGATGAGATCATTGCTCCTGCAGCAGCATATTCAATACCGTATGGCAAAAAGGCGCTTGTAAACAAGGCTACTAAAGAAATGCGAATCGTTTGTTCCAGTACTTGTGAGATGGCGGCAGGCTGCATATTTTGTTTTCCTTGAAAATAGCCCCTTATAACAGAAGATATCGCCACAATCGGGACAACAGGTGTTATCGCAAGTAATGGCCAAATAATTCGTTCATCTGTAAATATCGTATCGGCAAGGTAAGGTGCAACAAAAAAGATAGCAGGGGTAAATAAAATGCTTAATGTCCCGGTTATTGACAATGAGACGACAAGGATTTTTTTTATTCTTCGATTGTCTCCTTGTGCTGCTGCTTCAGCAACTAATTTTGAAATCGCAACAGGTAATCCTAACTGAGTAATCGTTATAACTAGCACAAGTGAAGGGACTGCCATCATATATAAACCGACACCTTCCTCGCCTATAAAACGAGCAACAACGATTCGGTTAATGAATCCAAGAATTCGTGTAATAAATCCAGCTAATATGAGTATAAGCGTTCCCTTCAGAAACGTCTGTTTTGTCATTTCTTCTCCCTGCCTTCTCAATTAACATGTAATTAGATACAATTACTATATGCGAGGGACTAGGCCAAGCATGACAAGTTCTAGGTACGAATCTTAAAAACAATTATCGCAAAATTTTTAAATATAATGTATGTATGAAAAAGGAGAGAATAAATTGGATAAACAACCAATGGATGATTTTAGAGATCATATTAAACCAGCATTAAAAAGTAAGCTTGAGGAATTTAAAGTATTCGGATATAAAGACGTCACTGAGGCAAAGCTCTGGGACTATTTAAAAAACAAAAAATGGAGAAAGCTAAAGGAATTATCTGTTCACGAAATTGTCAATGATGTACTCTCTGTAAAAGTTGGAGATTATATGAATTATGCAACAGTAGAAACGTATAAAAATGGAAAGTGGTTTGAAAGTGAAGAGGCAAAAGATTTATTAAAAGACTTAATTTAATACTGTTTTTTTAGCTGCCGAGTATATTTAAAAGGGGAAAGATTTCTTTGTAAAGAAATAACGATAGAAAAATACACATACAGTAATTACTTTTTTGACTGTAAGGGGGATACATATTGGTCAAACGTGGGCCCATCATTGTTTTTTTTCTACTTGCATTACTTTTTGTCTCTAGCATTGCTTTAATAGCAAAAAAAGCAACCGACAATCATGTGTTTGGTTTGGAGTTACAAGGTGGCTATGAAATTTTGTATGAAGTCAAGCCTGTCAATAAAGGTGAAAAGATTACAAAAGATGTATTGAAAAGTACAGTCAATACATTAGAAAAACGTGCGAGGGTACTTGGAGTAAACGATTATTCAATGCAACTTGAAGGAAATAGAATTCGAGTTCTTCTTGCCAATGTTACAAATCGAGCAGAGGTGATGGAAGGTCTTTCGAAACAGTCAGAATTATCCGTTCCCGTAAAGTTAGAGGAAATATACTCGACTTCTGTTGGAGCACAATATGGAGATAAGGCGTTAAGTAAAACGATATTTGCAGCAATAGTTGGTCTTGGACTTGTAACTCTCTTTTTGCTAATTGTTTATCGTTTCGAAGGATTAATCGCTGTTATGACGTATATGACATCCTTATCAATCACCTTGTGTATAGTTGATTGGGTAAATGTAGATGTTTCAATTCCTGTGATTGCAGCACTTATACTTGGTGTTGCAATGGCAGTGGATGCAAATAAGATTACTTTTGATCGAATAAAGGAAGAATTACAACTAGGTAAAAATATTCGTTTAGCATTTAAAGAGGGTTCAGTACGCTCTATTTTTTCTATTATAAATGCTAATTTGGTCGTTTTCCTTGTTGGGATTGTTCTATTTATTATTGGAGTAGGTTCTATAAAAGGTTTTTCACTAGCATTAATAACAATTATCATAACAAATTTTTTGATAATGATTTTATTATCAAGGGTACTAATTGGTGTATTAGTTACAAGTGGTTTTCTTGATGAACGGAAACATTTTTACGGTGTAAAAAAAGAGGGAAGTTTGAAACAATTTCATGATGGACAATTACCGGTTTTGACAAGGTTTAAACATATTGACTTTTTAAAGTATCGAAGACCTATGCTGATGTTATCAACTCTAGTTGTTTTCATTGGCATTATCATTTTATTAGTCTTTAAGATGAATAATGGAATCGATTTTTCGAATGGAACAAGAATTGAAGTGGTGGCAGGGAAAGAGATAACGGCAAATGAAATGATTCATGAAATGGAGATATTGAATTTTGATATTAAACGTCATGACGTAGTGTTATCGGGAGAAGAAAATGAAATTGGAGTTGTTCATTTTCAAGGGAAATTGGAACAGCAAAAAATTGATGATATAAAGAAGCACTTTAAAGCGGTATTCGGAACTGAACCGAATGTAAACACATTCTCTCCTGCTTTAGGAACGGAAGTCGCAGAAAAAGCAATAATTGGCTTAATTATCTCGATAATAGGGATAGGTCTATATGTCACTATTCGCTATAAGCTTTATATCGCTTTGGCAATTGTTACTTCATTGTTATATGAGCTATTTTTCGTCGTTGCTTTTTTTAGTGCTACAAGGCTTGAAATCAATATTCCGTTTATTGCTGCGCTACTGACCATTGGTTGTTATTCACTTTATAATAAGGTTGTAATTTTTGATACAATACGTAAAAATTCTGGGGAAATAAAGGTTAACAGCTTCGAAAGTTTAAGATTAATTGTAAATCGCAGCCTGCAATCAACATTCATACGTACTCTGACGACTCTTCTAATAGTAGTCATTATAATGGCCGTATTTATTGCTACGGGAAGCCCTATGATGTTAAATTTCTCTGTTGCTCTATTAATAGGCTTTATATACGTAGGGTATTCATCCCTATTTATAGCAACACAGCTATGGTTTATATGGAAAGGAAAGCAATTAAATAACACTATAAAAACACTACAAAACAAGTCATTGCAACGTGAAACACATAGTTAGCAAAATTGGAAGGAAATAGGTCAACCACCTTGATGAAATTGTTATTTTTATAAAGGTGGTTGATTTTTTATTATTCTAAAGAGCCAAAAATTAAATTTACTTCTTCATCAAAGATGGGTATTATTAATATTTGTCCTCGGTGGACAAACTAGTTATTGCAAGAAAAAAGTTCGTACGAAACTATTGATTAAGGGAGAGAATGAAGTGAAACGCCAATGGAGCATTATTCTTGCTATTTTATTTGCACTCATTATTGCTATTTTTGCTGTAATTAATGTAGAACCAGTGCAAGTTGATTATTTATTTGGTCAAGCAGAATGGCCGCTAATTTTAATTATTTTAAGCTCGGTTTTAATGGGAGGATTTTTAGTTGCTTTAACAGGTTTTATTAGAATTGTAACATTGCAACGTAAACTTAAACAGCTAGAAAAAGAAAACCTTCGTTTTAGAGATGACGATAAATTGGTACAAAAAGAGAAAATATCTGATGAGGTAGTAGAGAAGGAAGAGGAGTAACTTAAAGATAAGACACGACTTCCACGAACAACCTTAAATTGAAACCCCTTGGCCTCTTTAGTATAATGGAAAGATTGAGGGGTGAAATTGGCATGTTAAAGGCAAAAACAAGGTGGATGATAAATCCTACTAATGAAGCAATCATAAAGACATTAACAGATGGCTTGGCTATTACACCACTTGTTGCTTCATTGCTCGTTAACCGAGGAATCCATACAATTGATGGTGCAAAAGAATTTCTTCATCAAGATTTAAATTCCTTTCATGACCCTTTTCTTTTAAAGGATATGGAAAAGGCTGTTAATCGTATAAAATTAGCGATTGAAAACAAAGAGAATATATTAATATATGGTGACTACGACGCAGATGGTGTTAGTAGTACAACAGTTTTGATTACGACATTACGTAATTTGGGAGCAGAAGCAACCTTTTATATACCGAATCGTTTTACAGAAGGATACGGGCCGAACGAAGCAGCATTTAGGTTTGCCCATGCTCAAGGATTTTCATTAATTATTACTGTAGATACAGGAATTGCTGCAGTGCATGAGGCGAATATTGCAAAGGAGCTTGGTGTTGATCTCATCATTACTGATCACCATGAGCCAGGTCCAATATTACCAGATGCGCTTGCAATCGTTCATCCAAAACAACCAAACTGTCCATATCCGTTTAAAGAGTTAGCTGGAGTTGGAGTTGCATTTAAGTTATGTCACGCACTACTTGGAGAGCTGCCTGTTGATTTACTAGAAATAGCAGCAATTGGGACGATTGCTGACCTTGTTTCATTACAGGATGAAAACCGACTTATTGCTAAAATGGGATTAAAACAAATGAAATCGACAAATCGCGTTGGCTTAAAAGCATTATTAAAGGTTGCAAATGTTGATTTGTCTACAATTAATGAGGATACGATTGGATTTGCGTTAGCTCCACGTATTAATGCTGTTGGAAGATTACAATCTGCAGATCCCGCTGTTGATTTGCTATTATCAGACAATGAGGAAGAAGCGATGGAAATCGCTAATGAAATTGATTTATTAAATAAAGAACGTCAAAAACTAGTAAATAACATGACGGAAGAGGCTATTGAAGAGGTAGAGACAAATTTTCCGATTGAAGAAAACCCCGTACTAGTCATTGCGAAGGAAAATTGGAATCCTGGAGTTGTCGGAATTGTAGCTTCCAGATTGGTTGAAAGGTACTATCGTCCAACAATTGTTCTAAGCATTGATAATGAAAAAGGGATCGCAAAAGGGTCAGCAAGAAGTATAGAAGGCTTTGATTTATTTGAAAATCTATCAACTTGCCGCGATATTTTACCACACTTTGGAGGTCATCCGATGGCTGCCGGTATGACTCTAAAGCTTGAAGATGTTGGGGAGTTAAGAAAACGATTAGTTGAAAAAGGGAATCAACAATTAACTGAAACGGATTTTATTCCAATTACGAAAGTTGATGTATGTTGTAAACTTGAGGAAATAACTGTCCATTCTATTGAAGAAATGCAAAAATTAGCTCCATTTGGGATGAATAATCCTAAGCCAATTGTACAAATTGAAGACGTCACTCTTGCAAATGTACGAAAGATCGGATCAGAACAAAATCATTTAAAACTCGTTTTCGAGGATGATGTTCATCAATTAGATAGTGTAGGCTTTGGATTAGGCTATATTCATGATGAACTATCCCCATCAGTCCGGTTATCAGCAATTGGCGAGCTATCAATTAATGAATGGAATAATTTTAGAAAGCCACAACTAATGCTTCAAGATATAAAAGTAGATACGTGGCAATTATTCGATTTTCGTGGGACTAGACAAGTTGATAAATTATTAGCTTCTGTAGGTAAATCAACAAATGATAGTCTTATTGTTACGTTTCAATCGAAAATGTTTAATGCTTTAATTAAAAAGGGCTATGAAGAAAATAGCTTTTTTGTAGATTCGATCGAATTAGCAAGGGAAGTTAACATTAATAATAAACATATTATTCTTTTAGATATACCGAATTCTGTTGACCTGTTACGTGCAATTTTTTCAAATGGAAAGCCAAGTCGAATATATGCTATTTTCCTTCAGGAAGCTGAGCACTTTTTTGCAACGATTCCTACAAGAGAGCATTTTAAATGGTTTTATGCATTTCTCTTAAAAAAGCGCACTTTTAATTTGAAGGAACAAGGTGAAAAGCTAGCTAATTATAAAGGATGGACAAAAGAAACAATTGATTTTATGTCACAGGTGTTTTTTGAACTAGAATTTGTTACAATAGAAAATGGTGTTATTTCGACAAAATCTACAACTTCTAAAAGAGACTTAGCTGAGTCGAAAACATATGCCCAGAAACAAATGCAAATTGAATTAGAAAAAACGCTATTATATACATCATACATGCAGCTTAAACAATGGTTTGAGGAACAGTTTGAATCTTCAAAACATGCATTTGTGAATGTATAAGGAGGATAAAGTAAACATGGATTTAAAGCAATTCGTTACAGTCGTACCAGATTATCCAAAACCAGGTATACAATTTAAGGATATTACGACATTGATGGATAACGGTGAAGCATATAAATATGCGACAGATCAAATCGTTGCATATGCACGTGAAAAACAAATCGAACTTGTTGTTGGACCAGAGGCTCGTGGTTTTATTATTGGATGCCCTGTTGCCTATTCTTTAGGAGTAGGTTTTGCCCCTGTTCGTAAAGAAGGGAAACTTCCTCGAGAAGTTGTTCGTGTTGAATATGGTCTAGAGTATGGAAAAGATGTGTTAACGATTCATAAAGATGCAATCAAACCAGGTCAACGCGTTTTGATTACTGATGACTTATTGGCTACTGGAGGTACAATCGAAGCGACGATTAAGCTTGTTGAAGAGCTTGGTGGAGTTGTTGCAGGGATTGCTTTCTTAATTGAATTATCTTACTTAAATGGACGCAGATTACTTGACGGTTATGATGTATTAACATTAATGGAGTTTTAATAGCAAGCTTAAATGATGATTTATGAAAAGCACTCGAATGGGTGCTTTTTTTACAAAAAAAAATTTGTAAATATGATAAAATTGTCCTACTCTGATTCCTATAATATTATTTTTTAACATATTTTTTGACTTTTTTCTTCATCACTTCTTACAAAAGATAAATAAAATAAGAAAACCAGTAATTGGACGGTTAAAAATAAGTGATTCTTCTTTACATCTCCAATTATTTTATTGATAATAGTTACAATATAGTAAAGTTTATAAAAAGATAATTTGCAAAAATATAAGACTTTAGATGAGGTTGAAGTATTTTTTTCATATATTTATTGTCTTACTGATTATTTAAGTTTATTTACTGGCTTTTAACGACACCAACTTCTTTTTACTTTGGTAGAAGTAGGAGATATGGGTGTTTACCTCAGTTAAACGGATTATATGATATGGTCTGGTTTACTCCAATTTCATGAATTTGGAGATATTAAAGTTTTCATAATAAAAAGGTGATTCCATGGCAAATGAACAAGTTTTATCTTCTGAGCAAGTAATTGAAAAGGCGCAGCGATATCTTTCAGAGGAAGATACCGCTTTTATTCAACGTGCATATGAATTTGCTGAAGAAGCTCATCGGGAACAATTTCGAAAATCTGGTGAACCATATATTATCCATCCAATTCAAGTGGCGGGCATATTAGTCGACTTAGAAATGGACCCTGCAACAATTGCAGGAGGTTTCTTACATGATGTTGTGGAGGATACGGACGTTACATTAGATGATTTACGAAGAGAATTTAGCGATGAAGTGGCTATGCTCGTTGATGGTGTAACAAAATTAGGGAAAATAAAGTATAAATCACAGGAAGAGCAACAAGCGGAAAATCATCGGAAAATGTTTGTTGCGATGGCACAGGATATCCGTGTTATTTTAATAAAGCTTGCAGATCGTCTGCACAATATGAGAACTTTAAAACATTTGCCACAAGAAAAGCAAAGAAGAATATCTAATGAAACATTAGAAATTTTTGCTCCATTGGCACATCGATTAGGGATTTCAAAAATTAAATGGGAGCTTGAGGATACTTCGCTTCGCTATTTAAATCCTCAACAGTATTATCGTATCGTAAACTTAATGAAGAAAAAGCGCCAGGAGCGGTTAGAATATTTAGAACAGGTCATTAGCGAGGTTCGTGAACGTGTTGATGAAGTAAATATCGAAGCTGAGTTCTCTGGTAGGCCAAAACATATCTATAGTATTTATCGAAAAATGGTACTACAAAACAAACAATTCAATGAAATATATGATTTATTGGCAGTTCGAATTGTTGTGAAAAGTATAAAGGATTGTTACGCTGTTTTAGGTATTATCCATACTTGTTGGAAACCGATGCCAGGGCGTTTTAAAGACTATATTGCGATGCCGAAACCGAATATGTATCAATCACTTCATACGACGGTGATTGGTCCAAAGGGTGAGCCATTAGAGGTGCAAATTCGTACATTTGAAATGCACCAAATTGCTGAGTACGGGATTGCTGCACATTGGGCTTATAAAGAAGGCAAAGAGGTTGATGAAAAAACAACGCTCGATAAGAAGCTTTCCTGGTTTAGAGAAATTTTAGAATTCCAAAATGATGTAACAAATGCTGAGGAATTTATGGAGTCACTAAAAATTGATCTCTTCTCTGATATGGTGTTTATCTTTACGCCAAAAGGGGATGTTATTGAATTACCTTCAGGTTCTGTTCCAATTGATTTTGCGTACAGAATCCATTCAGAGATAGGCAATAAAACTATAGGTGCAAAAATTAATGGGAAAATGGTGACACTTGACTATAAGCTGAAAACAGGTGACATCATTGAAATACTCACATCGAAACATTCCTATGGTCCAAGTCAGGATTGGTTAAAGCTAGCCCAAACTTCCCAGGCTAAAAATAAAATTAGACAATTCTTTAAAAAGCAACGTCGTGAAGAAAATGTTGAAAAAGGTCGGGAAATGGTAGAGCGGGAAATAAAAAATCTTGATTTTGATATTAAAGAAGTGATGACTGGGGATAACTTGCAGCGTGTTGCAGAAAAGTTTAATTTCTCTAATGAGGAAGATATGTTTGCTGCTGTTGGCTACAATGGTATTACAGCATTACAGGTTGCAAATCGTTTAACTGAAAAGTGGCGTAAACAACGTGATAAAGAAGAGCAGGAAAAAAATATTCAAGAAGTAGTAAAAGAAGCGAGACAAGTCACATCACCTACATCAAGAAAACGCGATGCAGGTGTACAAGTAAAAGGAATTGATAATCTCCTTATACGCTTGTCAAAATGCTGTAACCCTGTACCTGGTGATGAAATTGTTGGATTTATTACAAAAGGTCGAGGTGTTTCTGTCCATCGTGCAGATTGTACGAATGTCCATACTGAGGATGCTAAAGAGCGATTAATTGATGTTGAATGGGAAAATCAAGCATCAACAAGCCGTAAAGAGTATAATGTTGAAATAGAAATACTAGGATATGATAGAAGGGGCTTATTAAATGAAGTCCTTCAGGCTGTAAATGAAACTAAAACGAATATATCGTCTGTTTCAGGCAAATCTGATCGAAATAAAGTAGCAACAATTAATATGGCAATCTCGATCTCAAATATTAACCATTTGCATAAAGTAGTAGAAAGAATTAAGCAAATTTCTGATATATATTCTGTCCGTCGAGTAATGAATTAATTTTGTAAATATGTTTTTTAAAAGCAGGATGAACAACTTGTATTCGTGGTAAAAATAGTTATTTTATGTTGTAAGGGATGAGTTTTATTTGAAAATTGTGATTCAACGAGCGAAACATGCAAAGGTTATTGTAGAAGAAAAAATAGTTGGCGAAATTGAAAATGGTGTTATGGTATTGGTAGGTATCACACATGATGATACTGCTGCAGATGCAGAATATTTAGCAGAGAAGGTTGCTAATTTAAGAATATTTGAAGATGAGACAGGAAAAATGAATCATTCATTACTTGATGTTAATGGACAGGTATTATCTGTTTCTCAATTTACCTTATATGGTGATTGCCGTAAAGGAAGACGACCAAATTATATGGATGCCGCAAAACCGGATGTTGCAAACGTTATTTATGAATTATTTAATACGAAATTAAGAGAAAAAGGGATACAAGTAGAAACTGGAATATTCGGAGCTATGATGGATGTCCAGTTTACGAATGTAGGTCCAGTTACTTTAATAGTTGAAAGCAATGGAAAAGGGTAGGCTAACAGAAATTATAGCCTCCCCTTTTTTATACAAAATATGGATTTTGAAGTTCCTTTAGAAGAGAATATGATTACTTAAATGAAGAAGAAAACTAGTTGTTTTTAAAGTATTGAGCTAAACCATTATAGATTCCTTGGGATGTACGCTCTTGGAAGCTAGATGATTTGATTGTTAGTTCCTCTGTTTGATTGCTTAAATATCCTAATTCAATTAATATTGCAGGTGCTTTATTCTCCCTAAGAACATGAAAATTACCAAATTTAGTCCCTCTATTTCTGAGCTGAGTCTTCTTAGCAAGTTCGTTATTCACCTTTGAAGCAAGAGGTCCATCCTTTAAGGAATGATAATAGTATGTTGTAGTACCAGTTACACTGCTGTTATTTATGCTATCGTAATGAAGACTAATAAATGCTTCAGCTTTTCGATAATGAGACGTACTTACTCTAGAATTTAAGCTAACATATGTATCATTTGATCGGGTCATAAAAACATTAGCACCAGCTGATTTTAACTTGTCATAGACAAGCTTTGCTGTAGTTAATGTCATCTTTTTCTCTAACGTTCCTCTTATTCCAACAGCACCACTATCTCTTCCCCCATGTCCAGGGTCAATAACAATTGTTTGATTTTTTAAATATTGTTCTGAACCAGGCCTTGATACTGGTGTGCTAACTCCAGTAGCTTCGACAACCCATCCAGCAACATATCCTGTTTTATTGTTACCTAGTTTGAGTTTATACCAATCACCTGCTGTTTCAATTATCTCGTAAGTATCACCTAAGTTAGCTCTTTTGACAATGGAATGACTAGTTGATGAGCCTGAACGGATATTTGTTCCATCGTATATGATTTTAGCCTGCTTCTTTTTTTGGTTAGCTGAAGATTGATTTCCTTGATTGGCACTTGTTTGGGAGATGTACCAGCCTGCTACCCAACCTGTTTTGTTTGATCCGTAGCTTATTTTATACCAATCATTTTTCTCATCAATAATAGTAACGCTCGTTCCTTTCTTAATCGAGTCTATTACTTTTCCAGTAAGATTTCCGCTATTTCGAACATTTATACTTGATGCTGTAACGATTCCACTTTGATTTGGCGGAGCGGTGTTTGAGTCCGAATCGCTAGAATGATTATAGCTTAAATAATCACTATGGACCCAGCCTTTAATAGTTGATGTACGTATTTGCACCCAAGAATTTTCTTCTTTCAAAACTGTCACCTTGGCGTTTCTTTGAAGACTACCGATTCGACTAGAGCTTGTTGAAGGTGACTTTCGAATATTTAGAGAAGCTGCCTTAACGGTTGCAACCTTTGCATTCGAACTTTCCGTTGAATTTGATGCGGTGGTTGATTGATATGTTACATATTTAGAAGCTACCCAACCTTGGCTACCTTTATAGGAGATTTTTATCCAATCACCGCTTTTATCAAGGGATGTAGCTACTTTTCCCTTTTCAAATACACCGATTACTCTAAAAGTAGTTCCCGGCCCAGAACGAAACCTTAATCCAGTAGTATTTGAAACAACTGTTGAGCCATTTACATGCTCACTCTTAGTATTATTATCAATATTTTTTTTGACAAGCCAATTTGCCACCCAGCCAGTTTTTGTGCCAGATAACCTAATCTTATACCAATCACCCTTACTTTCAATTAAATCATATGCCTGTCCTTTTTTAACTGAAGCGATGACAGGATATGTTAGACCTGCTCCACTCCGAACATTGATGCTGTTTGCATGAATTGTAACCTTCTCCGAAGCAGCTGATACTTGGAAAGTACCGTTTAAGGTTGAAATAAGTAAGAAATAGCAAATGAGAACAGATATCGTTTTTTTTATCACTAAGTTGACTCCTTTCCGGTACATCATTAAAGAAAACGAACATCTCACTTTTAAAAATCATTCCAGTCAAACGATGATTCATTTGAACTTTTAACTGTAAATATTCATTTCTTTTTTTATATCGACATTCCTTTAAAAAATTTAAATAAAATCTTCCAATATAGGAAATGATATTTATAGCATTGCTCAAAAAGGAAGGGGAAAGGACATGAGAAACAGTGGAAAAGCAGAGTTCTCTCATTCACAGCGCGATATATTTGGTGTCGATTTTCATGATTTTATGATGAAAGAACAAAATGATACATCTTTAGAACTAGCATCTGAATTTGGAATTTCCTTAAGAGAAGTAAAGAATTTAAAAAAACATTTAAATCGTTCTTGACATTGTATGTGAAAGATTCGTATGATAAGATAAAATTCGATAATAAATGAATAGTAGAACCAATGAGGAAGAAAGTAAATAAGAATACAGATGGATAGAGAGGAAATGTCTATGGCTGAAAGCATTTCTCCATTATGACTTTTTGAAAAACACTTCTTAGGTTTCTCGCTGAAAAACGATATGTTTAGTAGGTGTTGAACGTTACAGGCGTTATCTGTTTGAGTGGAGATAGTTTTTTTATCTCAACTAGGGTGGAACCACGGGTATAACTCTCGTCCCTACATTTTGTAGAGACGGGGGTTTTTTAATTTTTCAGAAATAATGAAGTTTATTTTAATATTTCCTAATTTATAATCATTTGTGGGTTAATGCCATCAGATTCCTGAGTCAAAAAGTTCATTAGGGAGATTTCTTAGATGTAATGCGACGAGGAGACTTCGTGTACGCCTGAGGAAGTGAACGTATCAGCTAGCAATAGAAAAGCTTCACTAAAGCTTAAATATATACTATACGAGCTAATGCTTTTACATAATTACTTTTAGATTCATCTGTATTAAGTAATCTTCTAAAGTTGTTTCGTTTCGTCATTTTAGAGCGTGAAGATACTATTGTCGTTTTTTCACGAACAATTAATAGGTATTGAACGAATCTTAAAAGTGTGAAAGTAAGATGTTTTGCTTTTTAGAATTGGAGGAGAAAGTTATGTCATTCCAGATTCCTAGAGGAACACAGGATATTTTACCTGGAGAGGTTGAAAAATGGCAGTATATTGAAAAAACTGCAAGAGATTTATGTGAAAGATATCAGTATAAAGAAATTCGAACACCGATATTTGAGCATACAGAACTATTTGCTAGAGGTGTTGGTGAAAGTACAGATATTGTTCAAAAGGAAATGTATACTTTTCTTGATCGAAAAGGCAGAAGTATTACATTGAGACCAGAAGGGACAGCGTCTACTGTACGTGCTTTTGTTGAGAAAAAGCTTTATGCTAACCCATCACAACCAACAAAACTATATTATATTGGGCCAATGTTTCGATATGAACGTCCACAAACAGGAAGATTCCGCCAATTTGTTCAGTTTGGAATCGAAGCACTTGGAAGTAATGACCCTGCTATTGATGCGGAGGTTATCTCACTTGCAATGTCGCTTTACCAAACTTTAGGCTTAAAAAGTCTTAAGCTCGTTATAAATAGTTTAGGGGATTCAGAAAGTCGTAAAGCACATCGGGAAGCATTAATCGCTCACTTTGAACCAAGAATAGGAGAGTTTTGCTCTGATTGTCAAAAGCGATTACAGCAAAATCCTTTACGGATATTAGATTGTAAAAAGGATCATGACCATGAATTAATGGCAACTGCTCCATCGATTCTTGAATATTTAAATGATGAATCAAAAGCTTATTTTAATAAGGTTCAACTATATTTAACATCAAATGGAATCGATTTTGAAGTCGATCCAGGGCTTGTAAGGGGATTAGATTATTACAATCATACAGCCTTTGAGATAATGAGCAATGCTGAAGGTTTTGGAGCGATTACAACCCTTTGTGGTGGAGGACGATATAACGGCCTTGCTCAAGAAATCGGCGGTCCAGAGACTCCTGGTATCGGTTTTGCATTAAGTATTGAAAGACTTTTAGCTGCACTTGATGCTGAAGGAGTTAGCCTCCCTATTTCCTCGTCAATTGACTGTTATTTAGTAGCGATGGGAGAGGCCGCAAAGGATAGAACAGTTTCCTTGCTTTTTGAAATGAGAAAAGCTGGTTTAAAAGCTGAAAAAGATTATGAGGACAAAAAGGTAAAAGCTCAATTTAAAGCAGCAGATCGTCACCAAGCTAAATATGTTGCTGTTTTAGGTGAGGATGAGCTAGCGAAAAATGTTATATCTGTGAAAAATATGGAAACAGGAACACAGGAAGAGGTTCCAATCGATGGTGTGATTGAATATTTGAAGCAACAACATAATTAATGAAAAATCAATTATTTTATATATACACGAAAAGGAGAGGGTTATATGTTCGGTCGTACATATTACTGTGGTGAAGTACCAGAGTCTGCTATTGGTGAGAAGGTTGTATTAAAAGGATGGGTTGCGAAGCGTCGTGATTTAGGTGGAGTTATTTTTATTGACCTTCGTGACCGTTCGGGTGTTGTTCAAGTTGTTTTTAATCCGGAAATTTCTGAGGAAGCTTTAGCAATTGCAGAAAGAGTTCGTAGTGAATACGTTCTGGATATTACTGGTAAAGTTGTTGAACGTGATGAGGAAACAATTAATCCGAATATACCTACAGGTAAAATCGAGGTGCTTGTAGAAAGTGTAACGATCATTAACGCAGCGAAAAATCCACCATTTCTAATTGAAGATAAATCAGACGAAGTTTCAGAGGATGTTCGCTTAAAATATCGCTATTTAGATTTAAGAAGACCTGCATTGTTTAATACGATTAAAATGCGTCACGATGTTACAAGATCTATGCGTAATTTTTTAGATGAGAATGGTTTTCTAGATATTGAAACACCAATTTTAACAAAAAGTACTCCAGAGGGTGCACGTGATTATTTAGTTCCTAGTCGTGTACATGAAGGTGAATTTTACGCATTGCCACAATCACCACAAATCTTTAAGCAACTATTAATGGTTTCTGGTTTTGATAAGTATTACCAAGTAGCGCGCTGCTTCCGTGATGAGGATTTACGTGCGGACAGACAACCTGAATTTACTCAAATTGATATTGAGGCTTCATTTATGAGTCAAGATGATATTATGTCAATGACAGAACAAATGATGGCAAGAATAATGATGGAAACGAAAGGTATTGAAGTTGAACTTCCATTCCAAAGAATGTCCTATGAAGAAGCAATGGGAAGATTCGGTTCAGATAAACCTGATACACGCTTTGGCTTGGAATTAGTTGATGTTGGTGAAATCGTAAAAGATAGTGGTCTAAAAGTATTTAGCACAGTTGTAGCAAATGGTGGTCAAGTTAAATCGATTAATGTTAAGGGTGCTGCTGATAAATATTCTCGAAAAGATATGGATGCTTTAGCAGAATTTGTAGCTCCATATGGTGCTAAAGGATTAGCTTGGTTAAAGGTTGAAGAGGATGGATTAAAAGGACCAATTATTAAATTCTTTACAGAAGAAGAGCAAAATCAATTAGTAAAAACGATGGAAGCAACAGTCGGAGACTTACTTGTTTTTGTTGCTGATAAGAAAAAGGTTGTAGCCGATGCACTTGGAGCACTTCGCTTAAAGCTTGGAAAAGAGCTTGAGTTGATTGATGAGACAAAATATAATTTCCTCTGGGTTGTAGATTGGCCATTATTAGAATATGACGAAGCAACAAAACGTTATTATGCTGCACATCATCCTTTCACAATGCCTGCCCGTGAGGATTTAGATTTATTTGAGACAGACCCAGCTAGTATGAAAGCACAGGCTTATGACATTGTTTTAAATGGATATGAATTAGGTGGCGGTTCAATCCGTATTTTCGAAAAAGATATCCAAGAAAAAATGTTTAAGCTATTAGGCTTTACTCAGGAAGAAGCGTATGACCAATTTGGATTCTTACTAGATGCGTTTGAATACGGAACACCTCCGCATGGTGGAATTGCGTTAGGCTTAGACAGACTTGTTATGTTATTAGCTGGTCGTTCAAACCTGAGAGATACAATTGCCTTCCCGAAAACAGCAAGTGCAAGTGATTTATTAACGAATGCACCAAGTGCTGTAAGTGAAGCACAGCTTGAAGAATTAAATTTAGAGCTTCGTGATCTTTAATATTAGAGAAAGACCTATTTCACATGATGAAATAGGTCTTTTATTAGGTAAAAATAATATGAGCATTTGAACTATTTTCACTATCTAGTTCAAACGATATATTTTTTGCGCTATTATTAATAAAGAAGTCCCGATCGTGCCGTAGCCGTTTCCCTCGTTTTGATCCCGCCCTTAGCAGGTGGGTGCTTTATTCCGCGGTTTGTAAGTCCTCGTAATCCGAAATTAGAGGCATTTACTCTCCGAGGAAACGCAAGCTCCCATAGAATAAATGTTAGCTCAAAACTAGGTATACAACGAACACATCAGGACTGTGATTGCGCTTTCATTATTTATGAACAAATAATATCATATTAAAAATGTGTTATCAAGTAGGTAAGGGTTATGATGAATCAAACTATATGTGTGATGATAATTGAAGTGTGAGAAGACTAACTTCAAATTAAGTGGAAAGGACTTGCTTTTTCAACGATGTATGTTATATTCTTCTTCAGGTAAAAATACTGTCATTACTCGTATGGCGCAGAAATGAATGATAAATGGAGTGAGTTAGTTTGCTACATCAATTTTCTCGAAATGAATTAGCAATTGGTAAAGAAGGTTTAGAAATTCTTAAAAATAGTACAGTAGCTGTATTAGGTGTCGGCGGTGTTGGTTCTTTCTCTGCAGAGGCACTTGCAAGATCTGGAGTTGGGAGAATCGTTTTAGTTGATAAGGACGATGTCGATATTACAAATGTTAATCGACAAATACATGCTTTGATTTCAACTATTGGCAAACCAAAAGTCGATTTAATGGAAGCACGTATAAAAGATATTAATCCCGAATGTGAAGTTATTTCATTAAAGATGTTTTATACTGAAGAAACTTATGAACAGTTCTTTGATTATAAATTGGATTATGTTATCGATGCCTCAGATACGATCGCATATAAAATTCATCTTATGAAAGAATGTTTAAAGCGAAATATCCCGATTATTTCAAGCATGGGTGCTGCAAATAAAATGGATCCGACACGATTTCAAGTAGCTGATATTTCAAAAACACATACTGATCCTATCGCAAAGGTTATTCGAACAAGATTAAGAAAAGAAGGTATTAGAAAGGGGATAAAGGTTGTCTTTTCAGATGAAAGTCCGATTGTCATTCGTGAAGATATTCGAAAAGAGGTCGGAAATGATGCTGCATCAATAAGAAAAGCAAAAATGCCTCCATCCTCAAATGCCTTTGTTCCATCAGTAGCTGGTTTAATTATGGGTGGGTACGTTATTTCTGATTTATTAAAGGATATTAAAATTGTTCGCGTAAAGGATGAATAAGAGGAAATGGGGAAGTGGAGCAATTATATTTTAGAAAAAATAAATAAAATTTAATATGTTTCACCTAAAGGCTATTTATTTGTAAACAAAGAAGGGGCATGAAAATGCCTCTTTTTTAATGAAGTAATTTTTTATTTTCTAAAAAGTCTTCGTTAAGATTGCTTGCCTGCTGAACAATTTTCATAAGGGTGAAATATTTTTCTTCATTTTGTTGCTTCTTTTTAATTAGCTCATTATATTTCAATTTTAGTCGTTCATTTTCATTCTTAAGAAGGAGATTTTTATCTTTTAATAATTGATTTTTCTCTATCGTACTTTGTGAATTAGATAAGAATTCAATACAGTCTTCAATTGTAATATGTTGATAGGAAGGAAGGGGTTGCACCTCAATTTTTGAATTTGTTAACTTTTTTTGAGTATGGTTCATTTCATCTTCTTTTAACGTTTCTTCTTCCTTCATTTCATGACCAACTTCATGGTAAGTTTTCTTCATTATTTGTTGTTTTGCTTTTTTTATTTCCATTTCCATTTCATTATGTTTACGGACTACTGAATTCCAACGATTACGACAAGCTGCTACAGATCTATTTAATTGTTCACTTGCTTCAGCGTATCCTGAAGCCAAAGTATCTCCGCTTTTTATAGATTTTAACATCAAGTTGGCAAGAATTGTATCTTCCTTTTCAGTCCATAATCTAGGTTTGTTTTTCACGGTTCGACAGTTCGCCTCCCCTTTTTTTAGTTATCCTTTCCAAAGAATAGCTATAACTATGCAAACGATTTTTCTTTAACGCACTAGCCCTACTTTTTTTGTTGATTTATAAGGTTTTCATAAATTTGACTTAAAGCTAATTCGAATTTACCAGTCTTTTTTGGTTCGTAATAGACTTTATCCTTTAAATTGTCTGGTAAATATTGTTGTTTTACCCATCCTTTTTCAAAGTCATGTGGGTATAGATAATCGACGCCTCTTCCTAAAGATTTGGCCCCATTATAATGAGCATCCTTTAAATGTAGGGGGATTTCTCCTGCCTTTCCTGAACGGATATCAGCAATCGCCCTATCTAATGCTTGGTACGCACTATTAGATTTTGGAGATAAACATAATTCAATGACAGCATTTGCGAGAGGAATTCTAGCTTCTGGAAATCCTAATCGCTCTGTTGCTTCAATTGCTGATAGTGTTCTAGGTCCAGCCTGGGGATTAGCTAGCCCAATATCTTCGTAGGCAATAACTAATAACCTGCGATTTATACTAGGAAGATCTCCGGCTTCTATCAGTCTTCCTAAATAGTGTAGCGCGGCGTTGACATCCGATCCCCTAATTGATTTTTGAAATGCTGAAAGAACATCATAATGAGCATCACCATCTTTGTCATGAATAAAGCTCTTTTTTTGAAGACATTCCTCTGCTGTCGAAAGACCAATGATTTTTTTCCCTGCCTCATTCTCATCAGTAGATATAACTGCTAATTCAAGAGCATTTAAAGCTGAGCGAACATCACCTCCACAGCCTGTAGCAAAATGTTGAAGAGCCTCATCCGTTAATTCAATTTTTTGCTTCCCAAATCCACTTTCCTCGTCCTGAAGTGCTCGAAGTAAAGCTTGTTTTAAATTTTCTTCGTTTAGCGGATGTAGTTCAAAGATTTGACATCTACTGCGTATTGCAGGATTAATTGCATGGTATGGGTTACTTGTAGTTGCACCAATTAGAATAATTCGTCCGTCTTCCAAATGAGGTAATAGGAAATCTTGTTTTGCTTTGTCAAGTCTATGGACCTCATCAAGGATGAGAATAACCTTTCCAGACATTTTTGCCTCTTCAACAACAATTTCCATATCTTTTTTATTATTAACTACTGCATTTAATTTTCGAAAAGCTGTGCCTGTACTTCCAGCAATAGCTGTGGCAATGGATGTTTTACCTATACCAGGTGGTCCATATAATATCATCGAAGATAAATGCTTTGCTTTAACCATCCTATAGATGATTTTTCCCTTTCCAACAAGATGTTCTTGTCCAATGATATCTTCTAGCTTTTTTGGCCGCATACGAAAGGCAAGTGGTTGTTTCAATGTATAACACTCCAAACATATAATAAAAATGATGTAGTTTTTTAAATGATGTAATTTTAATTAATTCTGTTTTTGTAAACTTTGTTGCTTTTTACTTAGTTGTCGTGTTTGGTTGATTTTCCGTGCAGTACTGCTTTTATCGGGAGAGGTGTCTCCTTTAGTGCAAACACTTGCTTAATATTAACCTATCCCTGCATTCCTCAAGGAGTATCGAATATACGTTCAAATCAACCTTTATAAAGCTGAGCTGAAAATCATTACTTTAGATAAGTGCCTAATTAAAAATTATAATGTAATGATGCTTAAGAAGTAAAACGATACTTCCCGAGCAAGTTAGTTGGTTTTAATGCCCTTTCCCTTAATAATATGCTATAATGGCTAATGTTCAAAGTATGGAAAGTAGATTTGTGAAATATAGGCTAGTGTTCTTCAGCAAGAATTTCTTCTAAGTATCGGGGGAGCTCAAAATGAAGAAAAACGATCATGTCATTCAACCGATAGTGACTTGGCTTATTTATTTTATCGGGTTACTAATTATGGCATTAGGAATTGTTTTAACGATTAAGGCTGATTTAGGAGTCTCTGCTTGGGACGTCCTTCATATTGGGCTTTATTATCAATTTGGATTAACAATTGGTACATGGTCAATTATAACAGGATTATTTGTTCTGTCTGTTGCTTCATTATTAACAAAAAAAAGACCTAAGCTTGGTGCATTTGTTAATATGGTATCTGTTGGGATATTTATTGATTTGTACTTAATGGTACCTTTTCTGCAAACACCTGTATCAATTATTGGGAAATTGATTATGCTTCTTATAGGAATTATTATTTTATGCTATGGAATGGGCTTATATATATCTGCAAAACGTGGTACTGGACCAAGAGATAGTTTAATGATTGCATTAGTAAATAAAACTGGAAAATCTATTACATTTATTAGAGGATCCATTGAAGTCATTGTTTTGTTTTTTGGATGGTTGTTAGGTGGTCCAGTTTTTATTGGAACAATTATTGCTACAGCAACAATCGGTTATGTAGCAGGATTTATGATTCCTTACTGTGATAAATGGACAGCTGGTATAATGCTAAAGCTTTCCAGTAATAATGGGAACTTTCATGACACAAGCTTTTTAGAAAGAAAATTATAGGGGTGCTAGTATGAAAATATCAACAAAAGGTCGATATGGTTTAACAATTATGATTGAGTTAGCAAAAAAACATGGGGAAGGTCCAACTTCCTTGAAAAGCATTGCTCAAGCTCATAATCTATCTGAGCATTATTTAGAACAACTTATTGCTCCTTTGCGTAATGCGAGACTTGTTAAAAGTATTCGAGGGGCATACGGTGGTTATATTCTAGGTGATGAACCGGCAAATATAACATCTGGGGATATAATTAGAGTTTTGGAAGGTCCGATTAGCCCAGTTGAGGTGCTAGAGGATGAGGAACCAGCGAAAAGACAATTATGGATTAAAATCCGAGATGCAGTAGTTGATGTTATTGATAATACAACTCTTGAAGATTTAGCTAGCTATTCAGAAGGCGGCGAACAAGAGCCATATATGTTTTATATTTAATCAGAAGCAAAATACTTGTTAAGAATTTAACAAATAACTAAAATAAATGGGAAGCTTGACTAATCATTAGTGCATCCTGATTAAAAGAAAGGAGGAGTTGCTCAGGTGAAAAGAATCTATCTGGATCATGCTGCAACATCCCCGCTTCATCCAGAAGTAGCAGAACGAATGCTCCCAATTATGTTAGAACACTTCGGCAATCCTTCAAGTATCCATTCATTTGGCAGAGATGCCCGCCGTATACTCGATGAATCTAGAAGAAATCTCGCATTGAAAATTGGTGCAACATCATCTGAAATCATCTTTACAAGTGGTGGTACAGAGGCTGATAACCTTGCAATTATTGGAACTGCATTAGCTCATTCTAATAAAGGGAACCATATTATAACAACTGAAATTGAGCATCATGCGGTTTTACGTGCTTGCGAATACCTTGAAAGCATTGGGTATGATGTTACTTATTTACCAGTTAATAACCAAGGAATTATATCTGTTGATGATGTTAGAAAGCATTTAACTGATCGAACAATCCTTGTCACAATAATGTATGGAAACAATGAAGTAGGTGCAATACAACCAATAAAAGAAATCGCCAAGTTATTAGAGTCTCACCAAGCATTTTTTCATACTGATGCCGTTCAAGCATTTGGAATTGAACCAATAAATGTAAAAGAACTAGGTGTAGATTTATTATCTGTTTCAGCACATAAAATTAATGGCCCAAAAGGTGTTGGTTTTCTATATGCGAAATCAGGTATTAAATTAAAACCGACTTTATATGGCGGTGAGCAAGAATTAAAACGAAGAGCGGGGACAGAGAACGTATCAGGTATTTACGGCTTTAGTCTTGCTGCTGAACTTAGTTTGAAAAATCTTGAACAAAAAAGGGAAGTTTTCCTTTCATATAAAAAAGAAATGATATCGGTTTTCAATGAATATCAGCTCGAATATGAAGTAAATGGTTTGCTAAATGGTTTACCACATGTATTCAATGTGTACTTTCCAAAGACACATATTGAATCATTACTTGTTAATCTAGATTTAGCAGGTATTGCTGCATCAAGCGGTTCTGCATGTACTGCAGGATCTGTCGATCCGTCTCATGTATTAGTCTCAATGTTCGGAAAAGAGTCTGATCGTATAACGTCATCAATCCGCTTTAGTTTCGGCTATGGAACTAAAATGGAGGAAATTAACTATGCAGCACATGAAATAGCAAAAATTGTGAAGAGAACAGCAAAAAGCGAATAAATGGGGGTGAAAGCATGAAAAAAGATCCAAAAGATATAAGAGTAGTAGTTGGTATGTCAGGTGGAGTAGATTCCTCTGTTGCAGCATTAAGGCTTAAACAACAAGGGTATGACGTTATTGGTATTTTCATGAAAAACTGGGATGATACGGATGAAAATGGAGTATGCACAGCTACAGAAGATTACAATGATGTGATTGAGGTTTGTAACCAAATCGGTATTCCTTATTATGCAGTTAACTTTGAGAAACAATACTGGGATAAAGTATTTACGTATTTTCTAGATGAATACAAGGCAGGTCGAACTCCGAATCCAGATGTAATGTGTAATAAAGAAATTAAGTTTAAAGCATTTTTAGAGCATGCAATGTCCCTTGGAGCAGATTATTTAGCAACAGGTCATTATGCACGAGTTGAGTATCGTGATGGTGAGTACAAAATGTTGCGTGGAATTGATAATAATAAAGACCAAACATATTTTCTGAATCAATTGGGACAAGAACAATTATCAAAAGTTATGTTTCCAATAGGAGATATAGAAAAGCCAAAAGTAAGGGAAATGGCAAAAGAAGCTAATCTAGCTACCGCAACGAAAAAAGATAGCACGGGAATATGCTTTATCGGTGAAAGAAACTTTAAGGAATTTCTAAGTGGTTATTTACCCGCACAACCTGGATTTATGCAAACACTAGACGGAGAAGTTAAAGGAAAGCATGATGGCTTAATGTATTATACAATTGGACAACGACATGGTCTAGGAATTGGCGGAAGTGGAGACCCATGGTTTGCTGTTGGAAAAGATTTAGAGAAAAATGTGTTATATGTTGCACAGGGATTTGATAATGATCTATTATATTCAGATTCAATTATTGCAACAAATGTAAGCTGGGTATCAGATAAGATTGTTTCTGAATTAACTTGTACTGCAAAATTCCGTTACCGTCAGGAAGACAATGAAGTTACAGTGAAAATGTTAGATGAAACAACAGCGAAAGTTATATTTAAAAAACCTATCCGTGCAGTGACACCTGGACAAGCTGTCGTGTTTTATGATGGTGAAGTATGTCTTGGCGGTGGCACGATCGACGATGTGTTTAAAAATGGCGAAAAGCTATGGTATGTATAAGAAAAGTAAGATAGTATAGAGATTGGGGTTGACACATTTGTTTGAGTCAGCCCCTTTTACCTGTTAACTATTATTTCATACATATAAAGAATTATTGAAAGAAGGGATAACGTGGAGCAAGCACAAAAAGGGATCGAAGCAATGCAGAAGGGGAATTTTGAGGAAGCGGCAACGATTTTTTCAAAAGAAATTGAGGATCATCCAAACAATCCGATAAATTATATTAATTTTGGCAACTTACTTTCTGCTGTGAATGATTTTGATAGAGCTTTAAAATTTTTTGAAAGAGCTATAGAAATTGATGATAACGTTGCTACTGCTTACTATGGAGCAGGAAATGTCTTTTACAATCAAGAACAATATGATAAGGCGAAAGACATGTTTGAAAAAGCATTAAAAAAAGGATTGGATCATGCGGATTTATTTTTTATGTTAGGGATGTGTATGGTCAATATTGGCCAAATAAGACTTGCTCTACCATATTTTCAACGATCTGTTGAATTGAATGAGGAAGATAGTGATGCAAGATTTCAGTATGGTTTATGTTTAGCTCAATTGGATTTAGTTGATGAAGCAATTGTTCAATTCGAGAAGGTTATCACCATAAATGAGGATCATGCAGATGCTTTTTATAATTTGGGAGTTGCTTATGCATTTAAAGAAAATGTTATAAAAGCAAAAGAGATGCTAACGAAAGCATTGGAAATACAATCCGACCATTTACTTGCAAGTCATGCTTTAAAAATAATTAATGAAAGTGAAAAAGGTTAAAAAGGAAATAAATTATGGAGTTCATCATTTTTTAAGTTGTTTTCTTAAAGATGAATGTTAAGCCGACAAGTATATAGGATTTGAAAGGAGTGAGATCATGCAGGAAAGTGCAGATTTATTTGGTGAAAACAAACAATATATTAAAGGACTCGTTAAGGTTGTCATTTTTCATAATGAACAAAACTTATATTCAGTATTAAAAGTTAGAATCCATGAGTCAAGTGAACCGTTAGAAGAGAAAGAAATCACCGTGACGGGCTACTTTCCACTCCTGCATGAGGATGAAACATATACCTTTTTTGGTGCCTTTACAAATCATCCTAAGTTTGGCCTTCAATTTCAAACAGAACATTTTCGAAAGGAAATTCCTCAAACAAAAGATGGGATTATTCAATATTTATCAAGTGACTTGTTTAAGGGGATAGGAAAAAAGACAGCAGAAGCAATAGTAGAAAAACTAGGGGATTCCGCGATATCAAAAATACTTGAAAACCCATCTGTCCTTGAAAATATTCCGAAAATTAATCGGGAAAAAGCGAAGCAACTTGCTGAATCACTTATTGCCCATCAAGGACTAGAGCGTACCATGATTGCATTGAATCAATTAGGCTTTGGTCCACAGCTTGCAATGAAGATTTATCAGGAGTATCAGGATAATACATTAACTGTTATTCAAGAAAATCCTTATCAATTAGTACAGGATGTTGAAGGAATTGGATTTTTACGTGCAGATGAGCTCGGTAATCAGTTAGGGATTTCAGGTGAAGACCCAGAACGAATTAAAGCAGCTTGTCTTTATAATGTAGAATACATGTGTCTTCAAGAAGGACATGTTTATTTGACTATTGAACAATTAATTCATAAAACAAAGGAATTATTAAATCAATCAAAGCAAGCACCCATCCAGGAGACAGAGATATCTACACAAATTATCGCTTTAGGAAATGAGAAGAAAATCATAATTGAAGATGAAAGAGCATATGTTCCTTCGCTTTTTTATGCTGAACAAGGAGTCGCAAAAAATATTAAAAGAATTATTGCCCAGGATGAATATTCCAATCTTTTTCCTGATTCAGAATTTCTTCTTTCGCTAGGAGCTCTTGAAGAAAGAATGAAAGTACAATACGCACCAACACAAAAAGATGCGATTCAAAAGGCATTAATGTCACCGATGCTATTGTTAACGGGTGGTCCAGGAACAGGTAAAACTACAGTTATTAAAGGGATTGTTGAGTTATATTCTGATTTACATGGATGCTCCCTTGATTTTAATGATTATAAAAAGGAAGAGCCATTTCCGATCGTACTTGTTGCACCTACAGGTCGTGCAGCAAAGCGAATGAGTGAGGCAACAGGAATGCCAGCTGTGACGATTCATCGATTATTGAAATGGAATGGAGCCGATGGATTTGAGCATGATGAGGATAACCCAATTGGGGGCAAATTATTAATCGTTGACGAGGTTTCAATGGTTGATATTTGGATTGCTAATCAGCTTTTTAAAGCATTACCTGATAACATTCAAGTAATCATGGTTGGCGATGAAGACCAGCTACCTTCTGTTGGACCAGGACAAGTGCTAAGGGACTTATTAGCATCACAAATGATTCCAACTGTACGGCTTACCGATATTTATCGCCAAGCTGAAGGATCCTCAATAATTGAGCTTGCTCATGAAATAAAAAAAGGTACTTTACCGGCTAATATCGCTACTCCAACTTCTGATCGTTCATTTATCCAATGTTCTCAAGCGCAAATGAAGGAAGTAATTGAGAAGGTCATTAAAAGTGCAATAAGAAAAGGATATACAGCTAAGGATATTCAAGTATTAGCTCCAATGTATCGAGGTCCTGCTGGAATTGACCAATTAAATTTATTGCTTCAAGAAATATTTAATCCAAAGGAACCAGGGAAAAGGGAGTTAAAGTATGGGGACGTCATATATCGAAATGGAGATAAAGTTCTTCAACTAGTAAACCAGCCTGAAAGCAATGTATTTAATGGTGATATTGGGGAAATTGTCGCGATTTTTTATGCGAAGGAAAACACTGAAAAAGAAGATATGATTGTTATTTCTTTTGATGGAAATGAAGTCACTTATACAAAACAGGATTTTAACCAATTTACTCATGCATTTTGTTGTTCGATTCATAAATCACAAGGAAGTGAATTCCCTATAGTCGTTCTTCCGATTGTTAAAGGATATTTTCGAATGTTGCGACGTAACTTAATTTACACAGCTATAACAAGAAGTAAGCGTTCATTAGTATTGTGTGGTGAAAAGGAAGCATTACAATGGGGAATTAAAAATAATGATAGTTCTGACAGACAGACAAGTCTTCGGTTGAAATTAACGGGAAATATAGATGAAGATGAATTACAGAAGGAATTACCTTTTCCAGTCTCAGATGCAAATATTGGCATGGAAAACGTTACACCGTATGACTTTATGGATTAATCTTTTATTTTAGTTAATCTATACATTAGATTTTTTTCCATTAGAAGAAGTGTAATGCGATGTTAAGTAAAATAAGGAAGATTTATAAGGAGAATAAAAACAAGTTTAATGGAGTATAGTAAAACTAATTTAAATTAGGAAAAACTAATGTATAAATATCAAAAATGTGTAGTTGATCTACACATCAACTACACATTTTATTAATGCTTTTTATTGATACATGTTTGAACTTCCTGATTGACTTTGATTTTGTTGTTGCTGGCTTTGTAATTGTTGTTGTGATTGATTAATTTGTTGTGCAATTTGGTTTAACATATTAACCGATTGCAATGATTGTTCTACATTATTTAGCATTTGTGCAGCTTGGTGGATAGATTGTTGTAATTGTTGAAATGTTTTCTGTTGTTGTTGTTGTGCTTGTGTACTAAATTGTTGCATCTGACTTAAAAGTTCATTTGATTGTTGTTGATTCTGTCCCACAGATGACATAGAGGTTTGTTGTCCACTTACATTTAATTGATCTAGGGCATTTTGTATAGTTTGTAGCTGACTTTTTAATGGTGCAAGCTCTTCACCAATTTCTTCTTCTACTTTAGCAGAAGCAACTTTTTCAATTTTAGCGTTTTCTGCATCTTTTGATTTAATATTCTTTTTTATCACTTCTAATTCTGTTTCTTTTACCATATCTAGATTCCTCCTTGAAATAGACTGTTATCGTTGAGTCAAGAGTTAAAATTTGTTTATGGTTGCTACTAGTGAATCACCAGTAGACAAATATATTGTCCTCAAAGTATGTGTTATATATTTATGGCTTATATTTCCATTTCAGAAGATTTGTGAAGAAGTTTTGGATAAATTGGTGTTTAAATAATGAAAATACATTAGTGCCGAAGAGGTCCTTTTATTGGTGTGTAAGTCAATTAACATAAAAAGGACTAAACAGTAAAAGGGGATTGTTAAGAATAACCTAAAAAGGTATTAAGTGGAAAAATGCAATGGAAAACCTTACACTGTATCACTTTATCGACTAGGACATAACCTATGAATGTTCGGAAAGGTGGAGATGACTTTGCGGACATTCTCGAACTTAAAAGGAATGCCAGTTTATTGTAATAAAAGTGCATTTCTTTTAGGATATGTTACCGATTTATATTTATCCTCCAAGGGGCAAGTATTCGGACTGATTATGGAAGGGAAGGGGCTACTTAATCGAGATCGGTTTATCCCGATTGAAGCGATCCATGCACTAGGTGATAATGGTGTAATGGTTGAGGATCGTGATAAGTTACTCCCACTCCAAACAGTTAAAACAAATGATGAATATATTCCATATGATCATCTTCATTTTAAATCGGTTTTGACTAAACAAGGAGAAAAGCTCGGTTTATTAGAGGATGTATATATTTCTGAAGAAATGGAAACAATTGAGGCATATGAATTGACGGACGGATTTTTTGCTGACCTCACAGAAGGAAAAAAAGTTGTAAAAGCTTCTGGTGAACCACTTGCGATAAGCAAAGATGCGATCGTCATCGACTTTTGATTAAATGAGGTGTCCCAGTTGTTTTCGTGTCCGAATTGCAAAAGCAAAGACCTTGGAAAAATCGGAGTAAATCAATACTATTGTTGGAGTTGTTTTATAGAGCTTTCTGTTGCGAAAGGTAAAATTTCAACTCATCAAGTAGAAGAGGATGGAACATTAAGCTCATTGGATGATTTGTTTTCTGATGATGAACGATCAATAAGCATGTAAAGGAGAGATTTGCATGAATCGTACGGTAACTTCATTAGTGTCTATTGGATTAGGTGCAGCAGCTTATTATGTTGCTCGTAATTCGAATTTGACATCAAATCGTTCAATGAAAAAAATGCGTAATCGCGTAATGAAAATGTTTTAAGTAACAGAACCAAAAGAAGGTAAGTATATTAGAGCTGACAAATTGTCAGCTCTTTACTTTATATATATTGTAATGCTTTGCAACCATTATGAATAAAAATTTCACTTCCTTCCAAAATAAGGGGAAGGAGGAGAGAGCAATGCGAGACCGACAAATTAAATGGTTATTAACCATTTCTATCCTTTTATTAAGTTTTCTAACGGTTTTTATATTTTTTAAGATACATTATATATGGAATCCTCTCTTTCTTATGGTAAAGGCAATTTTAGTTCCTTTTTTCATAAGTGGATTTATTACATATTTGCTTCATCCAATAATTGAAAAACTGCATCGGACAGGAGTACCAAGATCACTTTCTATTTTAATTATCTATTTTTTATTTTTTGGATTAATAGGATATGGATTTTATCGCGGGATTCCTCTCCTCATAACACAGCTAAGAGATTTGTCAGAGAATTTCCCGGAAATTTCATTAATTTACACAGAGTGGATAAATTCCATTCATGCACAAACGGATAATTGGCCAGACGGTATACATGATAAAATTGATGGAATGCTTCAGCAAACAGAAGAATGGTTAGTGTTGACTATTGAAAAGGTAATTAATGGAATTAAGAATCTTGTTGACTATGTTTTACTTCTCGCAATCATTCCATTTTTAGTGTTTTATATGTTAAAGGATTACGAGCAACTAAAAAGAGCAGCTTGGTATTTAACCCCTCGGAAGTTACGAAAGCCAGCGATAAAATTTTTAAAGGATATTGATGATTCCCTAGGAGACTATATTAGAGGGCAATTGCTTGTTTGTTTTATAATTGGAACAATTGCATTTTTATCATTTTGGTTTTTTAATGTAAAATATCCACTGATTTTAGGACTTGTTATTGGAACAACGAATATTATCCCTTATTTTGGTCCAATAATTGGTGCAGTTCCGGCGCTAATTATTGCAGCAACCATGTCATCAAAGACAATCATCGTTGTGATTATTATCATTCTGTCTCTACAATTTCTTGAAGGAAATATCCTCGGTCCATTAATTGTAAGTAGGAGCTTACATATGCATCCAATCGTAATAATGCTTGCATTATTAGCTGGTGGAGAAATTGGGGGAGTGCTTGGAATGATGCTTGCAGTACCTGTTGTAGTTGTTTTAAGAGTTATGATTGTGCACCTAGTTCAAATGAGAAGGAACCATTGACATTTAGTATGTGCTTGTCTATAATTCACGATAGAATAATGACAAATCTATGATGGAATAAGTATGTTGTGTCACTTTTATAGAGAAGAATTTCCTTGGCTGGAAGAAATTCTAAAGTAAGGACAACAGAAAGCTACTCCTAAGTGCAGAAAAAAACTGTCGTTTCATCCTCGTTACGGATAAATAAAGGTGATGGATTTTATTTAAAATCTGTAATCAGGGTGGTACCGCGAGCTTACTCTCGTCCCTGTGGAAAGAGGATTTCTTTACACAGTGGCGGGAGTTTATTATTTTTAGGAAGTTCTCTAAAAATCATTTAAGCTTGTATTCATATTTTACACATATGAGTTTAACTAAAGAAATCTTTAATTTTGAATTGCCTATTATTAATTAAGGAGGATACATATGAAAAAATTAAAATCGTCTGAAGTTCGTCAAATGTTTTTGGATTTCTTTAAGGAGAAGGGACATGCAGTTGAACCTAGTGCTTCACTGGTACCACATGAGGATCCTACTTTACTTTGGATTAATAGTGGTGTAGCAACATTAAAGAAGTATTTTGATGGTCGGGTTATTCCAGCAAATCCAAGAATTTGTAATGCACAAAAGTCCATTCGTACAAATGATATTGAAAATGTAGGAAAAACAGCAAGACATCACACTTTTTTTGAAATGCTAGGTAACTTTTCAATTGGAGACTATTTTAAAGTTGAGGCAATAGAATGGGCATGGGAGTTTTTAACGAGTGAAAAATGGATTGGATTTGATGCCGATAAGCTATCCGTAACAATCCATCCTGAAGATCAGGAAGCATTTGAATTATGGCATAAAAAAATCGGAATACCAGAAGAAAGAATTATTCGCTTAGAGGGGAATTTTTGGGACATTGGTGAAGGACCTAGTGGACCTAACACAGAAATTTTCTATGATCGTGGCGAGGAATATGGAAATGATCCAGAAGATCCTGAATTATATCCTGGTGGAGAAAACGATCGTTATTTAGAAGTATGGAACCTTGTTTTCTCTCAATTTAATCATAATCCCGATGGTACATACACACCTTTACCGAAGAAAAACATCGATACAGGAATGGGACTGGAGCGTATGGTTTCAATCATTCAAAATGTTGAAACAAATTTTGATACGGATTTATTCATCCCAATTATTCGCGCCACTGAACAAATTTCAAATGAAAAATACGGTCAAGATAAAGAAAAGGATGTTTCGTTTAAAGTTATCGCAGACCACGTGCGTACCGTTAGCTTTGCAATTAGTGATGGCGCCCTTCCATCGAATGAAGGACGAGGTTATGTACTAAGAAGGCTACTGAGAAGAGCTGTACGTTATGCGAAAAAGATTAATATTAATCGTCCTTTTATGAATGAACTTGTCCCAGTTGTTGCTGAGATTATGGTTGACTTTTATCCAGAAGTCAAAGCAAAAGCGGATTTTATTCAAAAAGTAATTAAAAATGAAGAAGAGCGCTTCCATGAAACGTTAAATGAAGGTTTGACAATTTTAAGTCAAGTAATGAAGGAACAAAAAGCTAAAGGTAGCGACATAATACCTGGTGAAGATGTGTTCCGCTTGTATGATACTTATGGTTTTCCGGTTGAATTAACTGAGGAATATGCAGAAGAAGAAGACATGAAAATCGATCACGACGGATTTGATCAAGAGATGGAAGGGCAGCGGGAACGTGCGCGTGCAGCGATTCAAAAAGTCGATTCAATGCAAGTTCAAGGTGGTGTCCTTGGTGAAATAAAGGTAGAGAGTGAATTTGTAGGATACAATCAATTAGCTGTCGAAAATGCTTCTGTTTTAGTAATCGTTAAGGATGGAGAGACAATTACTGAGGCTAAACAAGGAGACGAAGTTCAATTAATTCTTGACAAGACTCCATTTTATGCTGAAAGTGGTGGACAAATTGCTGATGCCGGAACAATGGGTAATGAGCAAGTCAAAATAAAGGTAAAGGATGTACAAAAGGCACCCAACGGACAAAATCTGCATAACGTCTTTATTGAAAGTGGGTCACTTAAACCAAAAGATGTTATACACGCGATTGTCTCAGAAGAAAATCGAAGTGGAATAGTAAAAAATCATACTGCAACTCATTTATTACATCAGGCGCTAAAGGATGTTTTAGGTACTCATGTTAATCAAGCGGGATCATTGGTAACAACAGAAAGACTGCGTTTTGATTTCTCTCATTTTGGACAGGTAAGCCAAGATGAATTAACTCAAATAGAACAAATTGTGAATGAACAAATTTGGAAGAGTATCGCAGTAAACATTGATTATAAATCATTAACAGAGGCTAAGGCAATGGGAGCTATGGCACTCTTTGGTGAAAAATATGGAGATATTGTCCGTGTTGTTCAAGTTGGAGATTACAGCCTTGAATTATGTGGTGGTTGCCATGTAGATAATACAGCAACAATTGGTTTGTTTAAAATTGTATCTGAAACAGGGATTGGTGCAGGAACTAGACGAATTGAAGCTGTAACTGGAAAATCTGCATACCAACTAATAAATGGTCAATTAGAAAAGCTACAAGATGCGGCGCAATTATTAAAAACAAATCCAAAAGATATTGTCACTAGAATTGAAGGTTTATTATCTGATTATCGTGAACTTCAACGTGAGAATGAATCATTAACAGCAAAACTTGGCAACCTTGAAGCGAACAGTATTGTTGATAAAGCTACGACGATTAATGGTGTTACGGTTCTTTCTACAATTGTTAATGCAAAAGATATGAATAGTTTACGTGGGATGATGGATGATTTAAAATCAAAATTACAATCAGCGATCGTTGTATTAGGTGCAACTGAGGATGGAAAAGTAAATCTTGTTGCTGGGGTGACGAAGGATTTGGTTGATAAAGGCTATCATGCAGGGAAATTAATTAAAGAAGTCGCAGAAAAATGTGGTGGTAAAGGCGGCGGTCGTCCAGAAATGGCTCAAGCTGGGGCAAAAAATCCAGAAAAATTAGCAGAAGCACTGAAGTATGTCGAAGAATGGGTTCAATCCGTTTTATAATTATAAAAAGTAGTGTAAAATGTAGGTAAGATTGGACAAAGTAGGTAGATTCCTATGTTGAATCTAAGAAAGAGGTGCAAATGATGAGTTCATTTGATAAAACGATGAAATTTAATTTCTCTGATGATTCGGTCGAAACAAATGTAAATGAAGTGCTTTATACCGTTTACGACGCTTTACAGGAAAAAGGTTATAATCCAATTAATCAAATCGTAGGCTACTTGCTTTCTGGTGATCCTGCATATATTCCTCGTCATCGTGATGCTAGAAATTTAATTCGTAAGCTAGAAAGAGATGAGTTAATTGAGGAATTAGTTAAATCTTATTTACAAAATCAAAATGGATTAAATTCAAAGCATGCTAAATAATAATAGGTGATCGCTAAATATGGCGAGTAGGTGAGGATGCTGTTAAAATTATTATTTAATTTCGCGTTTTGATTCACACCTATTTTTTGAATTGAAAGGATAGTCATGAGGATATTAGGATTGGACTTAGGATCAAAGACACTTGGGGTAGCAATTAGCGATGAACTCGGATGGACTGCACAAGGGGTTGAAACGATTAAAATAAATGAAGAAAGCCGAGACTATAATATGGGACGGCTTTCTGAAATTGTTAATGAATATGGCGTTGAGAAAGTGGTTCTTGGAATGCCTAAAAATATGAATGGTACAATTGGACCAAGAGCAGAAGCTAGTCAACAATTTGCTCAAATTTTACAAAAAAAGTTTGATTTGCCCGTTATTTTATGGGATGAAAGACTTACTACAATGGCGGCTGAGAGGATGTTAATTTCGGCAGATGTTAGTCGTAAAAAGCGGAAGCAAGTCATTGATAAAATGGCGGCAGTTATGATTTTACAAAGCTATTTGGATAGTTTAAACTAAAAGCCCTGCTATATAGAAGTTAGACCTTTCTTTCGAATGATGTAAAAACGATTAGAAATCGTCCGATAATAAAGTAGCGGTTATACTAATAATGAGGTGACTTTAATGGAAAATGGAGAAAAACAAATTACAGTAATTGATGAAAATGGAAATGAACAATTATGTGAAGTATTGTTTACGTTTGAGTCTGAAGAATTTAAAAAATCATATGTCTTATATTATCCAGTTGGTGCAGATGAGGATGATAGCGAAGAAATTGAGATTCATGCATCAAGCTTTAATCCACATGAAGATGGTGAAGATGGAGATCTAGAACCGATTGAAACAGAAGAGGAATGGGATTTAATTGAAGAAATGTTAAATACTTTCCTTGATAAAGAAGAGGAAGAATAATAAGAAAAAAAGTAGTCGGCCTTATGGTCGACTATTTTTTTGTATAGTGAGAGAATTGATGGGAAATTATCAATACTATTTCCTGAATTTAATTCATATGTATGGATTGGAAAATCACTGGATAAAGCTTCCATGATATAGAGAGATTCTCAACAATATACATAGAGAACCATCTTTAAAAATTTAGATGTGCTGTTATACACTTTTTGAAAATATTGCCGAAACGGGGAGAACATTGTAGTATAATAGTTGGAATGAGAGGAGGATATGAATGTCTGATAAAGATTCAAAAAAAGATTCATTTCATAACAAGTTACTTGAAAAACAAAAAGAAGCAAAAGTTGTACGGAAAATTGTTTTGTCTGTATTTATTATATTAATTATTGTTTTTTCAGGAATAATTGGTGGAGGGTATCTCTACATAAAATCTGCTTTGGAACCTGTTGATCCTGGTAATCAAAAGGCTGTAAAAGTAACCATTCCAATTGGTTCTTCAGTATCAACGATTTCTAATATACTTGAAAAAAATGATATTATTAAAGATGCTCGTGTATTTAAATATTATATTAAATTTAAAAATGCAGCTGATTTTCAAGCAGGTGAATATACATTCGATAAATCGATGACATTTAATGAAATCATTGATAACTTGCAGCAAGGAGTGTTAATGGAAGAGGCAGCATTTCAAGTTACAATCCCTGAGGGAAGACAAATTGAGGAAATTGCTTCAATCATCTCGAAAAACGCACCATACAGTGAAGCAGAAATTTTAGCAACTTTAACCGATAAATCATTCATTCAAAAAATGAAAGAGAAATATCCAGAATTATTAACGGACGATATATTTGCAAAAGGTATAAAATATCCGCTTGAAGGCTATCTATATCCTGCAACATATCCTTATTATAAGGATAAACCAACCATTGAAGAAATCATTGAACCAATGATTAAAAAAATGAGTGAGGTAGTAGGGAATTATTTGCCGCAACTAGAGGAAAAAAATGTAAGTGTTCACTGGTTTATAACAATGGCTTCTTTAATTGAAGAGGAAGCTACTGAAAAGGCAGACAGAGAAAAGATTTCAAGTGTCTTCTATAACAGACTAGAAAAGAAAATGCCACTGCAAACAGATCCAACTGTTTTATATGCACTTGGTCAGCACAAGGATCGTGTTCTATATAAAGACCTTGAAGTTGATTCACCATATAATACTTATCAAAACGAAGGTCTTCCTCCTGGTCCAATTGCAAATGCCGGTGAAATATCATTTAATGCTGCATTGTCACCTGAAAAAACAGATTATTTATATTTCCTAGCGACTAAGGAAGGGGAAGTCATTTTTACTAAAACACTTGAGGAACATAATATTGAAAAAAATAAACATATTATAGATCAATAGACTTTTGGAGGGAAGGTGAATTAATTATTCGCATTCCCTTTCTTCTTGTGGTAAAATATATCGAGTTGTTATAAGCTTTGAACGGATAATATGCTTTTACTTGAAGAGTTCTCAATTTATGGGACTCTTATTTTTCGGTGATAAAAGCGCGACTTTACAGGTTTTTAGTGGCAGTTTTTCCTATCATGATCTTCACTTTTTATAGATTTTAATTGATGTTTAACTTTATAGTAGTTAGAGATTTAAAGTGATAGCTTCAAGTAATAGGCTTTGTTAATTGTATATGGTGTGGATTATATCGTTTGAACAGGGGAAAAGCAACATTAATGGAATAAATGCAGGAGGGCAACTATGTTAAATGAAGAAGTTATAACATATATAGAGAACTTACTACCTGAGCGTCCAATTTATGTACAACAAATGGAGGAATTCGCCAAGCAAAATGATGTACCAATTATGGAGAAAACAGGAATAGAGGTGTTACTACTTCTTCTCTCATTACAACAGCCAAAAAAAATTCTAGAAATCGGTACAGCAATCGGATATTCTGCTATACGGATGGCCCTAAAATTACCAGAAGCTGAAATATTTACAATTGAGCTAGATGAAGAACGATTTCAACAGGCGAATCACCATATTAAAGAAATGGGCCTTGAAAAGAGAATCCACACAATGCATGGCGATGCCCTAGATTTATCAGAAAGTGTTCAAACATTCGCTCCGTTCGATGCAGTGTTTATTGATGCTACTAAGGCAAAATATACTAAGTTTTTTTCCCTTTATGAGCCGATGCTTTCTAATGCAGGAATCATTTATACTGACAATGTCTTATTTAAGGGAACAGTTGCGCGTGACCGTTCTGAATTAAAAACGAGACGTCAAAGGACGTTAGTTAGAAAACTAAATGAGTTTAATCATTCACTATTTGAACTTAATAATTACGAGACAACGATTATTCCTGTTGGTGATGGAATAGCTGTAACGAAACGAAAATGATTAGCATGAAATAAGAGGTGGTAGTGATGAAGAAACCTGAATTATTAGTTACGCCGAAATCAGTTGAGGATATTCCTTCTTTAATTGAAGCTGGGGCTGATGCATTTATTATCGGTGAACAGAGATTTGGTCTAAGACTTGCAGGTGAATTTACAAAAGAAGATATAAAACAAGCGATTGAGATCGCTCATAAGCATGGTAAGAAAATATATGTTGCAATGAATGCGATTTTTCACAATGAAATGGTTCCAAAGCTTGGAGATTATCTTAAATTTCTTTCTGATGTTAAAGTTGATGCAGTTGTTTTTGGTGATCCGGCTGTACTAATGGTTGCAAGAGAGGTTGCACCACAATTAAAACTGCACTGGAATACTGAAACAACAGCAACTAATTGGTATACATGTAACTACTGGGGGCGCAAAGGTGCAAAAAGAGCAGTGTTAGCTCGTGAGTTAAGCATGGATGCGATTATTGAAATTAAAGAAAATGCTGATGTTGAAATAGAGGTACAAGTCCATGGGATGACATGTATGTTTCAATCAAAACGTACTCTCCTTGGAAACTATTTTGAATACCAAGGTAAGGCACTTAAAATTGAAAATAGAAGTCAAAATGAAAATATGTTTTTATTTGATCCAGAGAGAAATAATAAATACCCAATTTTTGAAGATGTAAATGGGACACATATTATGAGCCCAAACGATATGTGTATTATTGATGAGCTTGGCGAAATGATCGATGCAGGCATAGATTCGTTTAAGATAGATGGAATTTTGCAAACCTCCGATTATATTCTTGAAGTGACGAAAAAATATCGAAAAGCGATCGACTTATGTATAGAAAATAATGCGGAGTATGAAGAGATTAAAGAAAATCTTTTAGAAGAAATAGAAGCTCTTCAAGCTAAAAACCGTCCATTAGATACAGGTTTCTTCTTTAAAGAAACGGTCTATTAAGACTTAATCGATTGAAAAGGAGTGAATAAAATGACGGTTGTAAAAGATAATATTTCTGAAATCATTAATGGAAAACGAATCATTACAAAAAAACCGGAATTACTAGCTCCTGCTGGTAATTTAGAAAAATTAAAAATAGCTGTTCATTATGGAGCGGATGCTGTTTTTATTGGCGGTCAAGAATACGGACTTCGATCAAATGCCGATAATTTTTCAATTGAAGAGATAGCAGAAGGTGTACAATTTGCTAAAAATTATGGTGCTCATATTTATGTTACAACAAACATTTATGCACATAATGAGAATATCGACGGGCTAGATGAATATTTAATTGCTCTTGAAGGTGCAGGTGTAACAGGTATTATTGTTGCTGACCCGCTTATTATCGAAACGTGTAGAAGGGTTGCACCAAAGCTTGAAGTCCACTTAAGTACACAACAATCTCTCGCTAACTGGAAGGCTGTTCAATTTTGGAAAGAGGAAGGTCTTGAGAGAGTTGTTTTAGCACGGGAAACAAGTGCAGAAGAAATTAAAGAAATGAAAGAAAAGGTAGATATTGAAATTGAAACCTTTATACATGGTGCAATGTGCATTGCTTATTCAGGTCGCTGTACATTAAGTAATCACATGACTGCACGTGATTCAAACCGCGGTGGCTGCTGTCAATCGTGCCGCTGGGATTATGATTTATACAAAGTGAACAATAATCATGAAGTAGCTCTTTATGATGAAAATGATGCACCATTTGCGATGAGTCCAAAAGATTTAAATTTAATTGAATCCATTCCGAAAATGATCGAGTTAGGAATTGATAGTTTAAAAATTGAAGGTAGAATGAAGTCTATCCATTATATTGCAACAGTTGTTAGTGTATATCGTAAAGTTATTGATGCTTATTGTGTTGATCCTGATAATTTTAAGATTAATCCAGAATGGTTAAGAGAATTAGATAAATGTGCAAATCGCGAAACAGCATCTGCCTTTTTTGAAGGGGTTCCTGGATATAAACAACAAATGTTTGGAAATCATAGTAAAAAAACAGCATTTGATTTTGTTGGGCTAGTGCTTGATTATAACGAGAAGACAAATATGGTTACATTGCAGCAACGTAATTTCTTTAAACCTGGTGACACAGTTGAATTTTTCGGACCAGAAATTGAGAATTTCACAACTGTAATTGAGACAATTTGGGACGAAAAGGGAAATGAGCTTGATGCAGCTCGTCATCCATTGCAAATTGTTAAATTTAAAGTTGAAAAGCAAATTTATAAACATAATATGATGCGAAAGGGGCTTTAAAGAAATGAATAGGAAGCCCGTTGTAATTGGTGTTGCTGGTGGATCAGGATCAGGAAAAACTAGTGTAACTAAATCGATTTATGAACATTTTAAGGGACATTCAATCCTAATGCTAGAGCAGGATTTCTATTATAAGGATCAAAGTGATTTACCGTTTGAAGAAAGATTGAATACGAATTATGACCATCCATTAGCTTTTGATAATGATTTATTATATGAACATTTGCAGTTATTGTTAAATCATAAAACGATTGAAAAACCGATTTACGATTATAAATTGCATACAAGATCAAAAGATGTTATGCTTGTTGAACCAAAGGATGTTATTATATTAGAGGGTATATTAATCCTTGAGGATAAACGTTTAAGGGATTTAATGGATATTAAACTATTTGTTGATACAGATGCGGATTTACGTATTATACGTCGTCTCTTACGTGATATAAAGGAACGGGGACGTTCAATCGATTCAGTTATCGATCAATATTTGTCAGTTGTTCGTCCAATGCATAATCAGTTTATTGAACCAACGAAGAGATATGCAGATATTATCATTCCTGAAGGCGGTCAAAATCACGTAGCAATTGATTTAATGGTAACAAAAATCCAAACAATTCTTGAACTAAACGCCATTTTGTAATAACATAGCATAGATAAAGAGTACTATGATCATATTATGTATAAGAATAAGATATTTTCTTTTAAGTCATTTTTTCAAAAGTTAAGGGCACTTAGTGGCCCTTGCTTTTTTCAAATGATAAGATATTCATTTGATATAATCTTTTGATTATTGTATATTATCGACTTTATAAAGGGGAATAAGCCTTTATACAATTCACTTGCTTAAGAAAAACATCTTATTAATCATGACTCTTTATATATTAGAGGCGGAAAATCTGCCTCCAATGAATACATACTTAATCATAAATCCCTTGTCATTGATTCAGTTAATGTAAAAACACGGGGAAGTCTACTAGAAGGAGTGGAAAAAACATGGCACAAGAAAAAGTTTTTCCTATGACTAAAGAAGGTAAAGAAAAGCTTGAACAAGAGCTTGAATATTTGAAAACGGTTAAACGAAAGGAAGTTGTTGAGAGAATTAAAATTGCTCGAAGCTTCGGTGATTTATCGGAAAACTCAGAGTATGATTCAGCAAAAGAGGAACAAGCTTTTGTTGAAGGTAGAATTACTACTCTTGAAAATATGATTCGTAACGCGAAAATTATTGAAGGAGAAGCGGATACGAGCATGGTATCACTTGGGAGAACTGTAACTTTTACAGAGCTACCAGACGGTGATGAAGAAACCTATACGATTGTTGGAAGCGCAGAAGCTGATCCGTTTGAAGGGAAAATTTCAAATGATTCACCTATTGCAAAAAGTTTACTTGGCCGAAAAGTAGGAGAAGAAGTAACTGTTCAAACTCCAGGCGGAGAAATGCTTGTAAAAATCGTAAAAATTAGCTAATAAAATGTTTATTAAATGAACACCTCGTCGAAAATGTAGACGGGGTGTTTTTTATTCTCTTTAAATTTTCAGTTAAGGTGATAACTGAAATAGTGATTTGAAATGCTAAAGCGGTCCTCTCCGTGTGTGGAAGGACCAATA
>JAPSLL010000027.1:0-5406 GCA_031180805.1 Bacillus sp. (in: firmicutes) | reverse complement strand
AATGAACACCTCGTCGAAAATGTAGACGGGGTGTTTTTTATTCTCTTTAAATTTTCAGTTAAGGTGATAACTGAAATAGTGATTTGAAATGCTAAAGCGGTCCTCTCCGTGTGTGGAAGGACCAATAGGATTATTAAAGTGTAAAACGGTGAGGTGCTACTTCTCACTTGTAAATGAGTACAAAGCTGAAACTAAACACTTCATGTTAAAAAACTTGATTGTATAAAACAGTAGTTACCAATATGGAATAGGGACCATTGTGAAAGGAGGTTATACCCATTATAAGAAAGAGATTAATGATTGTCGGAGCATTTATTATGGCTGCATTATTCATTATTTTGCTTCGCTTAGCAGATATACAATTAATCAATACGGAATCTTTTTCAAAAAAAGGAATTAATCTTGTTCAGGAAAGTGTTAATCAGAGAACACAAGAAGTTGTCATTGATGATGGTCGAGGTCGTTTTGTCGATCGTAATGGTCAACCGTTAAAAAATCAAGCAGAGCCATCGCTTGTCCTATTTCCTTTTTTAAAGGAGATTGATTGGCCTGCAGAAAAGATAGCAGAAATCGTAAATGTACCAAGCACTAGGTTAAAAAATATGCTGTCATCTGCATCCGAACCAATCGTTCTTTCAACAAATGAAGGTGTTCGATTATCAAGCAAGGAACTTGAAAAAATTAACCGATTAGAAACCCCTGGTGTCTTTGGTATTTATAGGCAATCACCGTTAGAAGAATCGATTGGAGAACATATTATTGGAATTACAGGAGAAAATGCAGAATTACTTAGAAAAAAATACCCAGATAAAAAGGATTTATCATATAAAACACAAATAGGTATTACAGGGTTGGAAAAAGCCTTTGATGAGTTTTTATTACCAGATGCCGAGACGAAATTACTTTACCATGTTGATGGTGATGGTAACCCGCTTTTTGGGATAAATGTAAAGTACATAGCTGATTCGAATCCATTTTATCCAGTTACCGTTGAAACAACTATAGACAAAGAATTTCAGACAATGGCAGAAGAAGTGTTAAATAAACAAAAGGTGGAAAATGGTGGATTAGTCTTATTAGACATAGAAACTAATAATGTACTTGCTATGGTAAGTAAACCTGAATTAAATCGTTCTGATAATCATTCACTTACAAATTATATGTTGCAGCCAATTTTTCCTGGGTCAGTATTTAAAACTGTCATTTCTGCAGCCGCAATTGAATATGGTTTAGATGATGCAACAAGGGAATTTAATTGTAATCTTAATTTATATGGGGAAAACGATGGAGGTCAGGACGATGGGATGCTAACATTTGCAAGAAGTTTTGCAAAAAGCTGTAATTATACATTTACGACATTAGCAGAGGAATTAATGGAGAAGGATGCTTCAGCCATTGAGGAAACTGCAACTAAATTAGGGTTAATTGGGCCTGTAGGTTGGACAGGTGAAGTATTCCATTATCCTCAGTTTAAGCAATTCCCAGAAGAAAAATCGGGAAGGGTATGGGGAAATGATGCTGATAAGAAAGTAGAGAGAGCTATCGACCAAACGGCTATTGGTCAAAAGGATGTTAAAGTAACACCTTTAGGAGTTGTGAATATGATGTCTACGATTGCACGTGGCGGACAGAAAAAACAGGTTAAGATCGTAGAAAATATATTATATAAAAATGGAACCAATATGTACTCTTTTTCGTCTAATTCTATTGAGGGAGAATCTATTTCACCTTACACTGCATCAAGTCTTCAAAAATTACTGCGTCTTGTTATAACTGATCCTGAAGGTACAGGTAGAAGATTTCAAACATCATCTTTAGAAGTATCAGGGAAATCAGGTACTGCCCAAACAGGTAAAAAAAATGCGAATGGTGAAACTCTCTATAACAAGTGGTTTGCTGGATATTTTCCATCGAATAATCCTAAGTATGCCCTTGTAGTAGTTGAGATGGATACAACAAGTGCTGAGGCAGGAACGAATGCAGCGTTTTATGATGTAGTGAATGAAATTTCAAAGCTAGATAAGTAAAAAGTACTTTTTTACTAAATGGGTACTATCCGTGTTTTTTTGAACTATCATTCAAATTAGTATAAATCATATCTATTTCATTCTTTGATGAATAAATATTGTTTCGATTTCTAATCCAAAACACCTATTTGTAGTTATTAGTGTTTGAAAAATTAGTGAAACAACTAGATAGAATGGCAATCAAATGCTAGAATAAGACAGAAGGTAAGAGGGCAAAGGAGTGTAGAACATTGAGTAATTATCATGTAAACTCTCGATTTGAAAAAAGGGATAAACGAAGAAAAACGAATATAGTCTTAAATACATTAATAGGTATCGTAGTAGTTCTTATAATTTTTATAGGTTCACAGCTTATTTTAGGTGGAAATGATGCTCAGAAAACTGCTAAATATAATGAACAACCGGATATTAAACTTGCCAATGAGGAAAATAAAAGTGACGACGCAGTAGATAGTGATAAACAACAAAGTAATGAAGAGCAAGAAATATCTGAAAATGAGCAAGAGGATAGCGATGAAGCTAATGAATCTGAAGTTAATAATGACGAAGCTATGACGTCTGAACCTTTAGAAGAAGCTACGATTACTGAAGGAGAGCCTGGTTCAGGAATTGTTGAAACGATTGAAAACCCAAGTTGGGAACCTGTTGGTACATCTCAATCAGAACCACATGCAGCAGACTATACGAAAGGTTCGCAGGATTGGGCTGAAATGACAAAAGCATTAAGCTATGCGACAGGAATTCCTGAATCAGAGATGATTATTTGGTTTTTAGGAAATAACGGTTCACCAAATGATGCAGTTGGTACAATTTCACCTAAAGATAAATCTGCAAAATATAAAGTTTATATTACTTGGGTGGAAAATAAAGGCTGGAAGCCAACGAAAATTGAAAAGCTAAATTAAAAACAGTGGAGTTTTCCACTGTTTTTTTAACATGAATCAAAATAATTACTTTTTTGTATAAAAGGTTAAATGACGAATTTTAACTCCGTGAAGCTTTAAAATGGACGACAGCACTATAGAGTCTTTTTCCATCTTCTGTGACATGCATCTGATGGGAGACGGATTGGACACTTAATAATAATGCTTGGTTTTGTTCAATTTTTTCATTGATATGCTTTTCTAATTCTTTTATTGAAGTTGCCTCAAAAAATTCGATTTTATCTTTAATAAGATCTAACTGGAAATCCATATAAACACCTCAATACTACATATTCTATAAGTATTTTATCAAACATTGAGAATAAAGAATAGCTCGCATGGACAGCCGATTTTACTACATTGAATAGGAGATTTATGATCCAAGCTTGCTTTGTGAAAATAAAATAGGTACACTTCTAAGGGAATACATAATTATATCTGACATATGTGAAAGGACTTGACAAGATGAAAATTGCAATTATTGGTGCGATGGAAGAAGAAGTAACGATATTAAGAGATACACTCGAAAACCGAAAGCAAGAATTTATTGCTGGATGTGAATTTACATCTGGAATCTATAAAGGTGTCGAAATCATTTTATTAAAGTCTGGTATTGGAAAAGTGAACGCAGCAATGAGCACAACACTTTTATTAGACCGTTATCAACCAGATTATGTTATAAATACTGGTTCTGCTGGTGGCTTTCATTCCTCATTAAACGTTGGTGATGTCGTCATTTCATCAGAGGTTAGACATAATGATGTTGATGTCACAGCTTTTGGTTATGAGTACGGACAAGTACCAGGCTTACCTGCTGCTTATATTCCTAATGACATGCTAGTAAATGTTGCAGAAATAAAGGCAAAGGAAATAAATGATATTCAAGTAGTAAAGGGTCTTATTGTAACAGGAGATTCATTCTTAAATGACCCGAATAAAGTTGAGTTTATTCGCAGTAAATTCAGTAATTTGTACGCAGGAGAAATGGAAGCAGCGGCAATTGCACAAGTTTGTCATCTATTTGATACACCATTCGTTGTGATCCGTGCTTTATCAGATATTGCTGGAAAGGAATCAGATGTATCATTTGATCAATTTTTGGACAAAGCAGCTAAGCATTCGGCACAATTAGTATTGAAAATTGTTGAAGGGATTTAAAGATATTCAAAATAACAGTGCTTCCTCCTATTAGTATTAAATCATAGGAATTAATAGGAGGAAGCTCTTTTTCTATTCTATAGTTGGAGAAATTTACTTGCTTCGTAGCCTACTAGTTTATGATATTGTATGTTTATGTCAAATAAACTAGGTGGGAATACAATGGAAAAGAAAAAATTACGTGCACTTTTTACAGATTTTAAATATTATGCGATGATTTTATTAGCAGTTAGTGTATTTTTATATATTGGTGTTGTATTACCGAACGAAGGAACTAGCGAATGGCGTGATATTACGTTGATGGTTTCAACGCTCATTTTCTTAGCGGCATCGTTTACTTGTTTTAAGGTCTCGTTGAAATATAAAAAGCAATATGAAAAGCTTGAAGAGTAAAAAACGGCTGAAGTTATAGTCGTTTTTTATTTTTGTTTCCTTTAAACTTGACTGCCTGAATATGTAACAGCTTCCTTGCGCTCCAACTGCCAGCTTTTTCATTAAGCATGTGTCTAGTCTACCAATATCCAAATAATACAATTAAGAAAACCGATTTAATTATTTAATTAAATTCAGAATTTTCCAACATTTAAAAATTTCATTTACATGAATGGTAAAAGAGGATATAATTACCAAGAAGAAAACAAAGGAGGTCGTTTATGATGAAACCAGTTAAAAATATGGTAACAGTAAATCAAGAATTTCATAGTAACCATCTAATCGACCAAGTTGTTGAATTCTCAATTTAATGTGATTTAAAATAATTGATCATTGAGCCGCAGGTTGAGTCGAAAATGCTTGTGGCATATCTATATCTAAAACGTCACAGGCTGTCCTGTGGCGTTTTTATTTTATAATTCCCTCTATAAAGACAGTTTGTGACGATGGCTACAAATTTTGGTTTAGTATCTTTTAAGGAGGTGATACAAATGACGATCAATTTATTTTTTATTACATTATCATTGACGATTTCAAAGCGTGTACAATCAAAAGAGAAATATGAAAGGAATCTAGAAGTACAAGAAAGAATGGAACAATCTAAAGATTATTTATTTAGGAATGGAAATATGTAATGAATGTATAAAATATATTGGGAGGCGATGTTAATGCTAAGAAGAGAGTTATTAATTCACTTAATTGTTGAGAAGGACACAGCCTAGCTTGGTTTAGAAATATAGAGGCTGGGACAAAACCCACCTCTTAAATGAAAAAGCCAGTGAAATTTAAAAATTTCACTGGCTTTGCTTATTTTTTACAATAAAATAAGGACACCTTCTGATAAAATTAAGTTACCACACAAAATC